>NZ_JBSICD010000004.1:0-290514 GCF_058246155.1 Providencia sp. UF-183
TACTCAGCAAATCCTCCAAATCAAGTAAAGCTCAGTTACTAAGTTGTGCTCAGGTAAGCTGGTTGCAGGTTCAGGCCAAAGGCTAAATCCGAAGGATTTAAATCCTGCACGACCCACCATCAAATCGAATACTCAGCAAATCCTCCAAATCAAGTAAAGCTCAGTTACTAAGTTGTGCTCAGGTAAGCTGGTTGCAGGTTCAGGCCGAAGGCTAAATCCGAAGGATTTAAATCCTGCACGACCCACCATCAAATCGAAATACTCAGCAAATCCTCCAAATTAAGTAAAGCTCAGTTACTAAGTTGTGCTCAGGTAAGCTGGTTGCAGGTTCAGGCCGAAGGCTAAATCCGAAGGATTTAAATCCTGCACGACCCACCATCAAATCGAAATACTCAGCAAATCCTCCAAATCAAGTAAACGCTCAGCCGCCAAGTTGTGCTCAGGTAAGCTGGTTATTTCATTCTTTTGGGTTTGTTCATTAAGCTTAGTGGCCATAAAACGTTCACAGGCCAAAGTAAATACATACTGAGTTGGTTTAGGCATTACGCCGCTTAAATTTTGTTATTATGGCTTGTTAAGTGAAAAATCCCTCTTAATGCTTATATATTTAATTTCAGATCCATTATTCTTTAAAGGAGCATCCAATATTGATCTTAATTTAATGCCGTAGGTTAAATATCCCTCAGAGGAATAGAATATGATTTAAAATGGCATATAATTAATATGGGTATTATAGGCGCTAAAAGAAAAGTGGCATGTTTTGGAGTTTAAATCTAATCATTTAAAAATTATCAATGTAAAATATTGGTCATCTTCTTTCGAAGATAAAAACATCAAAATTAAAATAAGATAATCTTATAGTGTTAATTTGTCATAATTTTGTGATGTTCATCAAGTAAAGTGAATAATAAACTTACTTAACGTTATGGTTTTGTTATGTTGAGCGTGGTGGATTGGTAAGTAATTATTTTGCTACTTTAAAAATTTAGCGTTTGCATTAATTGTAACAGACTATCTGCTTATGTATGTTATTGATATTTAATGTTGCTAAAAACTAGTAGAGGTAAAATTTATTAATTTTACTGTTATTTACAGATGCAAATGATATCTGCTTGTTTTTTATTCGTTAAATGATTGTTTCTATCAAAAATCATTAATATTGTTACTGTGTTAAATTATTCTGTTTATTTCCTTTATTTTTAGGTTATACATCGGTTAAACGCTGTTTTTTCAGTGTAATATTCCGATATTTTGATGTGTTACAAATATCACGTGTAATTTAATTGTAGATTCAAAAAATATAACCATATGATATTCAAGGTATAATTTAACATCTCCTGCAGTGGAATTACATTGTAATGTTCTGTTACATAATTGTAACGTCACTATAAGACTAGTTGAAACTAATTAGAAGGCTAGTATATCATTCCAATCGATATCTGCTGAATCGTCAGTATTATTATCAAAGCTATACTTATTATATAAAGATAAAAATAAAAACATGCAGTGATTTATCTGCTGATTTTTATTTCATTAATATAAATTGAAGCGAGAATGTTTATGAATACAAAATATCCTGTCGCTTGTGCAGTTGGACAAAAAATTAAAACACTAAGAAAAGCTCAAGGCTATACTGTTTTTCAGTTAGCTAAAGAGATAGATATTAGCGAGCAACAATTATTTCGTTATGAGCGCGGTGTAAACCGCATTGATATTGATTGTTTAGTTCGCGTATTAAAAGTCTTAGGTGTTAATATGGGTGAGTTTTTTAGCGAAGTGCTTCAAGATGATACCCGAACAGATGAAAGAAGAGAGACTAAAGGGTTTGATGACTCAATTTATACATTAGTATAATACGAGAAATTATATTGTCTCACAATGAAACCTAATTTAATTTTAGCTTCTTATTGTTTCAATTAAGAACATAAATTAAATGCACACTATAGTGTGTATTTCATTAAACAGAATAAATATATTTTTTATCTCTCATTCTGTGTAAGCTAAGAAATAAAAGCCTGTAATGGGCTTTTATTTTTTTATATGTAGTTATAATTGAAATTAAATTTATAATAAATAAAGAGTCACTGAGAATTGCATTTTAAACTTATTACAACTGCCTAAGGAAAATCAGCTTGGGCGCCTGTAATAGCAAAATAGAGCTGATAGTAAAACTACCAGCTGTAAATAATTAATGAAAACGGGCTTTTCGAGCTAGGTAATCACCAATAAATTGCATGCCTTGAACAATAACAACGAGTGTTACAACGGTAATGGCCATAGCCACGTTATCAAAACGTTGATAGCCATAATTTAAGGCGAGATCACCAACTCCACCACCTCCGACTGCACCTGCCATTGCTGTTGCACCGACTAAAGTAATGCTTGCCGCGGTTAAGCTCAGAATAAGCGAAGATTTAGCTTCTGGTAAAATGAAATGCCATACTATTTGCCAATTTGTCGCGCCCATTGAATCTGCTGCCTCAATAATTCCAGAGTGAACGCTTAAGAGCGAATTCTCAACTAATCGGGCAGTGTAGGGGGCAATAAAAATCACCAATGGGACAATTGCAGCGGTAGTACCTATAGATGTTCCAACCATAAAACGCGTTAATGGGATCATTGCCACCAACAAGATAATAAAAGGTAAAGACCGGATAATATTAATTATTGGATTGACAATGCGATATATGCTTTTATTCTCCCAAATGCCGTCAGGCCTTGTTATAACTAGCAATATTCCTAATAATATGCCAAATAGAGACCCAAGAACTAACGCAACGCTCACCATTGTGAAGGTTTCAGACATTGCCAGCAAAAACTGTTTGCTAGTTAAGGCTGTTTCAAATATTTCTGTCATATTGCCCCCTGATTAACAGCGACGCCACGCAGGCGTAAAAACTGAATAGCTTCTTCAATTTGTATTTTGTTGCCAATGAATTGCACGAACATGCTGCCAAGTACGACACCGCTAATCTCTTTCATATTGGCAAAGAGAATATTAATTTTAACGATCTCTTTTAAGATGAGTTCATTCACGACGGGTTCTTGAGCTGATGAACCTAGAAACTCAAGACGATAAATATCTTCTTGATGTTCTAAATTGTGCAGAACACGCTCAGGAATATCTTCATTTAAAACGGTACCAACAAACTTTTGTGTCGTTGGTTGTTTTGGATTAGCAAAAATATCTAATACCGTACCTTCTTCTACAATTTTACCCGCTTCCATCACCGCAACACGATTACATACTTGTTCTATGACCTCCATTTCGTGTGTCACAAGCAGGATAGTAATATTTTGCTCTCGACTGATTTTTTTTAATAGCAGCAAGATAGAGCGTGTTGTTTGGGGATCCAGTGCGGATGTTGCCTCGTCGCACAACAATATTTGGGGGTTATTGATAAGCGCACGGGCAATACCCACGCGTTGTTTTTGCCCACCCGATAACTGGCCTGGGTATTGGTGCTTTTTATCGCTTAGCTCAACATATTCAAGGATGTTATCAACTCGGCGATTGATCTCGTTCTTATCAAGCCCAAGTAAGACTAATGGCATGGCAATATTTTGAGCAACAGTTTTGGTTTCTAATAAATTAAAATGCTGAAAAATCATGCCAATACTTTTTTTATGGGCACGAATTTCAGCGGGGCTATGGAGCGCAATGTTCTGGCCATCAATTATAACGGCACCACTGGATGGTTTTTCTAATTGATTGACTAAGCGAATAAGTGAGCTTTTGCCAGCCCCGCTATAACCAATAAACCCAAAGATATCACCTTTATTGATATGCAAGTTAATGTCTTGCAACGCAACTAAAGATTGCCCATCTTTTTCATATACTTTTTGGACATTTTGAAATGTAATCATAGTTTACTCTACATTATCAGTTAGTTGCATACGTTCTGAAGGTAAAAGTGCTGGCTGCCACTCATCACCTAATAATTCAAACTCTTGGCTTGTTTTCACTAATTCGAGATGTGCTTCTCTATGAGCTAGGTATAACTGTGCTGCAATATGGTCAGCTAAACGTTCTGCACCTGTATTAGTTCCGGGGATCAGACCAATGACAGGCCCCATACTGAGAGATGCACTCAAATTAAAGCAATAAAATTGCTTTAGCTGTTCATTGTCAGCACTATTTTTGCCTTGTAATTCAAAATGCTCTCCTAAATAGGGGAGTGAGCCGAGTTCATTATTTTCTTCGCTGATTGGTGGGGTATAAGCATCAGCCCACGTTTTTATTAATGGGGTAATTTGGTTAAATGCAGGATGCTTGAACCAATTGATTCGATACCCTGTTGCAAGGATCAAATAATCTAAGGTGAATTTTTCGGTTGTCGTCGAAATATGGAGTTTTTTATCTTTTAATTCAATATGCTCAATCTGAGTATTAAAGTTAAAAAAAGCATTAGAATGTCGAGAAACCCGCAAAGTGCTGCCGTGCGGTGCTGGGGTTTTAGCTTTTGCGACATATTCAGCATAATGCCATTTCTGTGCATCTGTAAAATAAGCATAAGCATTCGAAAAGCCTGCACTTCCTGCGACTTTACCACGGTTTACTCGTGGCATATCTGCGGCTCGAATTAAAATTTCAACAGAATTTGCCCCATTTTCTAGCGCGGTGGCTGAACTGTCCATGGCACCTGCGCTATAGCCAACAACACCAATATCTAACCCTTTAAAACGGCGGTAATCGGTGCCTGCATATGAATGTTCCCAATAATGTTGTGGAATATTATCCATAAAACTGGGGATGCTCGGTTCGCTAAATGACTCCATACCCGTGGCTAAAATAACATGCTGTGCAATGTAATCTTTTGTGCCTTCAGGGGTATTAAAAACTAACTGGCTGCCATGATCGACCAAATGCAAGTCAATAAGTTCGTACTGGTTCAATACCTTCGGTGCTGTAATAGCTTTAAACCATTGCAGATATTCACCCCATTGAAGACGAGGAATTTTGTCTAACGCTTCCCATTTTTCATTGCCAAACTGCGCTTTAAACCATGCTTGGAATGTTAACGAAGGTGACGCTAAGGCTGGGCCAACAACCTGCTTAGGTGAACGCAGTGTTTCCATAAGAGCAGGTTTTTGCCAAGGACCTTCATTTCCAGCAAT
The DNA here is from genome assembly GCF_058246155.1 of Providencia sp. UF-183. Lineage (NCBI taxonomy): Bacteria > Pseudomonadati > Pseudomonadota > Gammaproteobacteria > Enterobacterales > Morganellaceae > Providencia > Providencia sp. UF-183. Next base: position 5,119 of record NZ_JBSICD010000004.1, read on the forward strand.
AGACTTATCAAAGACAATGGCATTAATACCGCGTAATTTGAGTGCGAATGCGGCGGTGACTCCCGACATGCCTGCACCAATAATGGCAACATCAATGCGTTGCTTGTTGATATCATTATCAGATAACGCCCAAGATGCGATTGGGATATTAAGATATTGCAAGTCTTGTGCAATTTGCGCTTCTAAAGCCGCTAAACCTGTGATCCTATCCATGAAATTATTCCTTATTCTCCGTTATTTCAAATGGTTCACCGAGGGAAAGCATCAAGCGATTTGCCCATGAGAAAAACGCAGTAGACTGAATTAAATCAAGTAATTCAAGTTCGGATAGCCCCAACTGGCGCAGTGTTGCGATTTGAGAACTAGCGGCCTGAATTGGCGTTGCTGATAAAGACGCAACGAGATCGGTTATTGCTAACAATCTATCATCAAAACCAGCCGCAAGAACTTCACCCATTGGGGTTGCTAAGAGCTTGTCAACATCGCCTCGGCGTTCTTTGGCATACTGACTGGCTTTGCGTGCATGAATAGATGCACAATAAATGCAACCATTCACTTTGCTGACAACCGCAGCTGCGAATTCACGTTCCCAACGGGGAAGGCCACCTGTGGTGTAAAAGACGCCTCGGTCGATTAAGGTTCGAATTTCTAAAATCTTGCTTTGGTGAGCAAGCAAAAGGAAGTATTCAGAATTTAATTGGCCAAACTTTTTCATCACTTGAGCTTCTTCATCGCTCAGCGTTTCAACTTCTCTAGCGGCTATCCAAGCTTCCCAACCTAAACTATCTTGCGTGAAGGCCGTTGGGGATGGATTGCCTTGGCGAGTTAAAGGCTGATGATTCCATTTACCTGCGACTATTTTTGCAGTATCGAATGGCTTAGCCTCTGATGCGGTCAGGAGATTAATACCTTCGACTAAGCGAGCTTGATAGGTGACAAAAGTAATTAATTGAGCAAGCAAAATTATGTCGCTATTTTCCCAGTCATTTTCGATTAAGTTTTCGATGAGTGAGAAATGAGTATCTTTTGGGGATAACGTTAATATTTGCAGATATTCCGCAGCAGCTTGTAAAGAAGGTGAAAGATTCTCAGTTTTTAGTGATGATGATTGTTGTGAATAAAAATCTGCTAATGCTTGGCTACCCGTCAATTTTGCAACTTGATGTGCAAAATGATAACGAACATCAACAGGGAATAGTGTTGATGGAACAGAGAAAATTTCGCTGTATGCGGCTTGGGTATTTAATGTTGCAGCTGAACGGTCTTGGCGGATTAACGCTAAATCGGAATCTGGTGGCAAGTGTGTCAGTGTATTAATTAAATCATTATTGAAAATGGTCATAGAGTAACTCTCTTTTTTTAAACGTTTTTTTATCCCCTTCATTACATATCAATCACATCATTTATCGAACGATCTGTTTGTTATATCCATATAACCTAAAAGAATTAAAACTACTTCTTATATTACTAACAAACTAAGTTATAACTATCTGATCTAAGAACAACCAAATTAATATGATTATACTGGCTGAAATATTTTCACAGGGTTGTTACAAATGCTAAAACAAAAATTAATAAATCTATCTTTAATCGCGGCAGCTGTTATTGCGCTTTCAGCATGTGGCGATAACAATGAAAAAGATAATCCAAATAAAAAACAAATCACGATAGGTTTTGGGGTTGGAAATTATATCGATCAAGTTGATAAAGGCATTGTCCCTATTTTAGAGAAAAAGGGATATAAGGTTAATTTGCGCCAATTTTCACAAAATAGGCAAATCAACCCAGCATTTGAAGAAGGTTCTATTGACGCATCGGTGAATCAAAGCCGTGCGTATATGGATGCTTATAACAAAAAGAATAATATTAATATGGTGGCACTAACTGATTCACCAAGTGCGCCGCAAAGTTTACGTTCTAATAAGCATAAATCAATTGAAGATGTTAAAGATGGTATGATTGTTGCGTTATCTAACGACCCTGTTAATGCAGAGCGCGGCGCGAGGATCCTTGAGCAATTAGGTTGGATTAAAATCAAACCTAATGTCAGTACACTGAGCTTTAGCGTTAATGATATTTCGTCAGGTAAATATAACTTAGATGTGCGTGAAACAGATGCTGCTCAAGGTTTAAGATTACTTGATGATGTTGATTTTGTAGTGGTAAATGGAAATTATGTCGCAAGTGCAGGCCAACGTATTGCCGACGGGTTAGTTGTTGAAAACTCACCGTTAGAGCACCGTGTTATTGTCACTGTAATGCAAAAAGACCTTGATTCTCAATGGGCTAAAGACTTAAAAGAGGCCTTTGAATCTAAAGAATATGCAGATTATATTCGTTCCCAGCGTATTTATGATGGCTTTATTGAGCCAGAAAGCTGGAATAAATACCCTAAATAAAATCCTAGTCTAATTTTTTATATTTTTGTTCTTATCTAGCCACTTATTATTGAATTAATAAGTGGCTTTCTTATAAATTAATATGAAATTTATTCTTATTAAATTTCTAGACAACATAATGTTTTTGCTGCTATTAAATAGTTAAGTAACACAACAAAAAATACAACTTCATAAAAAGACAGAACAAAATCAACCTGACAGGGGAAAAATATGAGTCACGAACTGATTGATGCATTTAATATTATAAAACAGAAGAAATGGGTTGATTTAACACACAGCTTTGATGGCAACTCACCACACTTCTTTATGTTTGATTCAGCAGAGTTTAAAACCTTATTTGGTTATCCCGAAGGTTTCTTTGCTCAGCAATTTACCTTTCCGGGCCAATATGGTACGCACATTGATGCACCATGCCATTTTGTTGAAGGCAAACGTTTTTTGCATGAGTTAGAGCTAAAAGAGCTTGTCTTACCTTTAATTGTTATTGACCAGTCTGAAAGAGCGAAACACGATCCAAACTTTGCCTTTTCTCTTAATGATGTGCTGGTTTTTGAAGAGCAACACGGCAAAATCGAAGCTGACAGCTTTGTCGCGTTAAGAACAGATTGGAGCAAACGTTGGCCATCACAAGAGTTGATGGATAATAAAGATGTTGAAGGTAACAACCAAATTCCAGGCTGGGGAATGGATGCGTTAAAATTCTTATTTGAAGAGCGTGGTATTAAAGCAATTGGACATGAAACGTTTGATACCGATGCTGCGAAGGATTTTCGAAAAAATAATGCATTACTGGGTGAATATTACGTTTTAGAACAAGATACTTACCAAGTGGAGTTACTGGCAAACTTGGACAAAGTACCGACTCGCGGGGCAGTTATTTTTAATATTGTGGCTAAACCTAATAATGCGAGCGGATTTCCTGTGCGCTCATTTGCCATCCTTCCCTAAATATTGAAGTTTTATTACCAGCCATCATGAAGTATGGCTGGTGATAAACTGCAATTATTCCTACAAGACTAATACTACCCAGATTGCGGCTAAGAGCATGCATAACGCGGCAACAATGCCTCCCGATTTTGCAAACTCACTAAACGATATTTTCACACCATAAGCCGCAGCTTGTTCAACAACAATAATACCGGCAAGGCTACCAAAAACTAATAAATTGCTTGAAAAACCAGAGCCAAGTACTAATGCAGCACCAAGCGAATCTGCATTTCCATCAGGTGTTAAAAATGGTACAAGTAGCATGACGGAGGGGTTATTTCCTACGATTGTGCTGAGCACACCAGTCACTAAGAACAATGCCAGAGGGTTATTTAAATCGACACCATGAGCACGTAAATCATTGAGGAGTTGCTGAGGAATTCCTGTTGACGCAAAGGCCGCATTAACGACAAATAATCCCATAATTAAGAGTAATAAATTCCCATCGACTAATTTAAGCATATCGCTAGATGCAATTGAACGGTTCAATAATAAGAACCCTGCGGCAGTAAGGGCAATTAATTCTCTAGGAATATCGCTAATGATAAATGCGATAATAACGGCAAATGTAATAATCCCTGCCTTGGTTGTTTCCCATACATTTAATGTTTCTTGAGTTGTTGGTGCTTTTGTTTGCATTTCATCCTTAGCAATGTACCAGCGATTGCGGTACAACCAAACGAGGACTAGCCATGTAATGGGTAACGAAATTAAGGCAGGGATTGCTGAGGCTTCTAATAAACCGACAAATGAGATGTCGAGTCCTTGAGCTGCAATCATATTCTGCGGGCTGCCAATTAATGAGCCAGCAGCACCGTTATTTGCTGCGAAACAAAAGCCTAATAAAAATGGGATAGGGTTTAAACCACGGGATAAGCTAATTGAAACTAATAATGGTGTCATGGCAACAACCACGACATCATTAGTTAATAGAGCAGAAAGGATCCCGCCAACACCGATTAATACCGCTAAAAGTGCCGGAGGAGAAACCTTTAACATCGCAACTCGGTTCGCTGTCCAGCTATAAAAGCCAGATACAACAAACGATGCAGATACCACCATTAAACCGAATAACATGCCAATTGTTCGATAATCAATGGCATTCCAAGCATGTGGTGGGGTAATACTACCGATAGCCATCATGGCTAAGGCGCCAATAACAGCAGCTCCCGTTCTGTCTACTTTAAAACCGGGCAACTTACCAAAGCCCATAGCAATATAAACCAAAAGAAAAACAATAATGGTTAAAGTCATTGTGTTCACATTTTAATGAATAAATTTAAGGATAATTTATCGGTGAATATCTTTTGAATCAAGGTTAAATATTCTTTTGATAATAATAAGTTGCAGTAAATCTTATTCTCAATCATCGCAAAAAGATAGAAAATTTAAAATAAGATGAATGCTAAGCCGACATATTCAGCTCAATATTCATTTCATTTGTGCTTTTTTGAAATATTCAGCGAGTGAAAATTAATTACAAAACTAAATCCAACAACAGTAAAAAGGCTAATTTAGCTTTTAAGAGATCTAAAAAATCGTGAATATGAAAATAATTCGTGATCAAGATCTCTATTCTGAAAATTAAGTTAAGGATTCCAGTGTGACTAAAGTCACATTTTTTGTTTATTTTGATTAAAAAATCGTCTTTGTAGTAAAGCCACACTGCATATTTGTGAAGCTGATCAATATTTATGAGGGGATAGATAGGGTATTTGGGTGATGTTCATCACATAAAGCCCGCGTGGTACGCATCTGACAAAGGTCATGTTAGAGTGAAAGTGTCGAAAAATTCACTAACGTTATTTGGCGATAACGTTACAACCTTATCGTTCTCGTACCACGGGGTTCTATCATGGTAACATCAAATATCAAATTAAAGGTACAGAATTTTGGGCGTTTCCTCAGTAATATGGTCATGCCTAATATCGGTGCTTTCATTGCGTGGGGTTTAATTACCGCGCTCTTTATCCCTACGGGCTGGTGGCCAAATGAAACATTGGCACAGCTTGTCGGCCCAATGATCACCTATTTATTACCGCTGCTCATTGGCTATACGGGCGGGCGCCTAGTTGGCGGTGAGCGCGGGGGGATTGTTGGGGCAATTACCACTATGGGGGTGATTGTTGGTGCCGACATGCCAATGTTTATGGGGGCAATGATAGCAGGGCCACTCGGTGGTTTTGCAATTAAACGCTTTGACCGTTGGATTGATGGCAAAGTGAAAACTGGCTTTGAAATGCTTGTGAATAACTTTTCATCTGGCATTATCGGCATGCTTTTGGCAATACTCGCATACCTTGCTATAGGTCCACTGGTTGCTGGTCTATCTAAAGTATTGGCAGCGGGCGTTAACGTGATGGTGGAAAACAACTTACTGCCGCTGACATCAATATTTGTTGAACCTGCAAAAATTCTCTTTCTAAACAATGCGATAAATCACGGGATTTTTTCCCCATTAGGCATTCAGCAAGCCACTGAAACAGGTGCTTCTATTTTCTTCTTAATTGAAGCAAATCCAGGTCCAGGACTAGGTGTGTTACTTGCATATATGTTTTTCGGTAAGGGAAATGCAAAACAATCAGCACCCGGGGCTGCAATCATCCACTTTTTTGGTGGGATACACGAAATCTATTTTCCATATGTTTTAATGAATCCGCGCTTAATTCTTGCCGTTATTCTGGGGGGCATGACAGGCGTGTTTGTGATGAACTTATTCCATGCTGGTTTAGTATCGCCAGCCTCTCCAGGGTCAATCTTTGCAGTTTTACTGATGACACCAAAATCATCATTAATTGGTGTTATTTTATCCGTCACGAGTGCAACAGTCGTTTCCTTCTTAGTTTCTGCAATCTTATTAAAAAGAACCCGTGTTGGTGATGATGATGAATTAGATAATGCGACGAAAAAAATGCGTGATATGAAAACGCAGTCTAAATCATCAAATAAAGAGGCAACGAATAACCATTCAAGCGTTAATCTTGCAAATGTGCAAAATATCATTGTTGCTTGTGATGCCGGTATGGGCTCGAGTGCTATGGGGGCAGGTGTATTAGCTAAAAAAGTTCGTGATGCAGGGCTATTTGATATTAATGTCACCAATATGGCTATTAATGACCTTCCTGCGGATGTTGATATTGTTATCACTCATAAAGACCTCACTGAAAGAGCTAAAACATTTGCACCTAATGCAATGCATATTTCTTTAGCAAATTTCTTAGACGGTCAAACGTATAATGATCTCGTCACTAATTTAATTGCGAAAAAGCATCCTACTGCTGCAAATGACGGGCGTTTAATTAAGCAGACTATTGTAGCCGCAAATGACGAATCTTTTGATGTTGAAGATAAAGATGAAGCATTGTTTACACTCAGTGCTAAGCATATTCATTTAAATTTATCGGCGAAAAATAAAATACAAGCAATCCAATTTGCAGGGCAAAAATTAGTTGAAGGTGGATATGTTGAGCCTGACTATATTGATGCGATGTTGGCGAGAGAAAAATTAACGTCAACCTACCTTGGTGAGTCCATTGCAGTCCCACATGGAACCATTGAAGCGAAAGACCGTGTTTTAAAAACTGGCATTGTTATTTGCCAATATCCAGATGGTGTGCAATTTGGGGATGAACCCGATGAAATTGCTCGCCTCGTTATTGGTATAGCAGCACAAAATAATGAGCATATTGAAGTGATTACACGAATTACCTCAGCACTGGATGAGGATGGTGTTATCGAGAAATTGTGTAATACCCAAAATATTCAAGAAGTGCTCGAAATTTTAGCATCACAAAGTGCAGCGTAAGGAGAATAACAATGAAAGTCATTCATTTTGGTGCAGGAAATATCGGTCGTGGTTTTATTGGAAAAGTACTCGCAGATGCGAATTCACAACTTACATTTACCGATGTTAACCAACCTTTAATTGATCAATTAGAGCATCAACAGTCGTATCAGGTACATGTTGTTGGTCAAGAAAGTCGTATTGAAAAAGTGCAGCATGTGCACGCAATTAATTCTAATGACCCAAAGACAATCGAATATATCGCTACTGCGGATATGGTAACAACTGCAGTCGGCCCGCAAATCCTTGAAAAGATAGCAGGGACTTTAGCGCAAGGTATTACGTTAAGAAATACGTTAAATAACCAAAAACCACTCAACATTATAGCATGTGAAAATATGGTAAGAGGGACAAGCCAATTAAGGCAGCATGTTCTTGCACAATTGCCTGTAGAAATACATGGGTGGGTTGAACAACATATTGGTTTTGTCGACTCGGCGGTTGACCGTATTGTTCCTCCTATGGATGCGGCAAACGATGACCCTCTTTCGGTCACCGTCGAATCATTCAGTGAGTGGATTGTCGACAAAACACAATTTGTTGGCAATATTCCGAGCATTGATGGGATGGAGCTAACGGATAATTTAATGGCATTTGTTGAGCGCAAACTATTCACGTTAAATACAGGTCATGCGATTACTGCTTACCTAGGTCAGTTATATGGGCATCAAACAATTAGTGATGCTATTAATGACCCTAAAGTTCATGCTGTTGTAAAAGCAGCTATGGAAGAAAGCGGGCGAGTTTTAATTCAGAGATATGGATTTAACGCCGATAAGCACCAGCAATATATTGAAAAAATATTAAGCCGTTTTGCAAACCCCTATTTAAAGGATGATGTTAGCCGAGTAGGGCGTCAACCTATCCGTAAACTCAGCCCAGAAGATAGGTTGATTAAACCGTTACTAGGGACGTTTGAGTACCAATTACCTAATAATAATCTGATAATTGGTATTGCAGCTGCGCTTCATTTTAGGTGCTCTAATGATCCTCAGGCCATTGAGCTAGTTGAATTAATTAACGAAAATGGCATCTATCAGGCTACTATGGAGCTATGCGGTTTGCAGCAATACCCTGCCATTGTTGATAAAATTTGTACTCAATATGAGTTAATAAAGTTGAGTAATAAACAATAATTCGGGTAATAGGCTAATTATTGAGGTTCAATCACTTTATGGTTATTAGCGAATGAATATTAAGCAGGTGGCCATAAAGTGACAAAAAAAATTATTATGGAAAATAAGCAAGACATTGAAAATCATATCCTTGAGCGGTTAAACCAACGGCCTGAAATTCATTTATTTATTCAGGAGGTTATAACGCTAATTTCTCAAGCAATTGATAAGTTAATGTTAAAAGTATTTAGGAAGGATGATTATGCTGTAAAATATGCAGTTGAGCCTCTTTTGACAGGTAATGGACCATTAGGTGATTTATCTGTGCGTTTGAAACTGTTATTTGCTTTGGGGGCCATAACGCGTGAAACCTATGAAGATATTGAATTATTTCTAGCATTAAATGATTCTTTATCTTTCCAAGAATTAAAATTAGATTATATTGATGATGAAATAATCGGCAGTATTAAAATGTTGCACTGCATGGGTCCATTACCTGAAATGATGCGTTTTGATCAGCCTGAAGATATGGTAGATAAACAGCTAATTGATTTGCAAAAGCAGCGCTATCAGCAAATGGTCAAGTCGTCTTTGGTGTTATCTGTTGCTGATTTAATCGCACAAATACTAGAAACTGATGTTTTTTAATCAACGATTGGATTTATAATTTTTTTCTCTAAAAGCTTCGCTTATCTATTTACTTCATTATATAAATATGTTTGAAATACAAGTATGTATAATCGAACTTAATATGGTTTAAACATGAATATTATTATTACTCATGAAGTCACTCAAGAAGATAGAGATGAATTACTTACAGGGCTGCGTAGCTATAACACCCAGTATTTAGATGCTTCCCGCTTTGGTCAATTAGGCGTGTATTTTAAAGATGGTGATGGTGTGATGCAGGGCGGCTTAATTGCGACAGTAAGAGCTAATTGGTTATGTATTGATTATTTATGGGTAAGTGAATCAGCGAGAAAAGAAGGGATAGGTAGTCAATTAATGCAAACAGCTGAACTTGAGGCGTCGAAAATAGGCTGTCTTCATGCTTTGGTTGATACTTTTAGTTTTCAAGCACTGCCATTTTATCAAAAATTAGGTTATATCCAGCAAATGTCCCTGCCAGATTTCCCCGAAACAGGAATGCAATCTCATTATTTGACTAAAATGAATTTAAAATAAATTTTTGATTGTTTTCACTACTCACATTTGAAAACAATCTACTCCATTTGTTTGGATATTTTTATTAGCACTAGCGGATGGGTCAACAGGTAAATTTAATTGATTTATCCAGCATGCTAGACTTTGTTTTGCATTTAATCTTATCCCAGCATTTTTATCATGAACTGAGCGAATGTTTATTGTTGAGTATTCCATCAGTTTATTATCCACAAAGATAAATACTCTGTCAGCTTTCTGGTTCGGTTGTTCAGCTAATAACTGGTCGGCATAAAAGAATAAATCATACTGGCCCCGAGTGGCTGAACTCTTAGGTATCCCTTCAATGTGAATGACTTCAGCTTTACTCATTCCAGAAATAACGACTAAAGACGGCTCTTCTTTTGTGCAAGCTAAAAGCAAAAGAGGCAAAAAAAGAAGAATGACAATTTTTTTCATTGAGTATTATCCAGTAAATACGCGTAACAGAATTGATAATAGAAGGTTCTATTCATGATCAAAATGATTAGATGAAAAATAGGATTTTTCTACTCGCAGCGATTCAATCAGCCATTTTTTGCGTTATATTTCTTCACATTGACTTTCAATATTCACTCGGCGGGCTACGATATAAATGATTAAGTGGCGTAGGTATGGTCGATTAGGTATATTGACTTAAACTTTTAATTGGTAATTTAAATGAATGAATCAAGCGGTTTGATAATTGCAGAAACGATAATTAATGTAAACAGCATCATGTTTTCAGATAATGCATTCTTTCTGCCTATCTATATTTTCAGAGCAGTAAATATCATTTATCAGGTGCATTTATTAATGTGATTTCCGTTAACATTGTATATTTGAGGGGGGAGCTCAACATTAGGTTAAATGGTGATTGCGAAAGCGACAAGAGTTACATAGATTGCAGATAAGACCAAGGTCACGCCTATGATTGTTCTAGCGAAGAGGCAGAAAACACTACTCGGTGGTGATTTTGGAAATAGAGCTGAAAAGCTCCAATAAGCAAGCCACAGGAGTAAAAAGGCAGCAAATAAAAGATAAATAACGGTAAATGACACTACGTATGCCCCAATCTTTAAGTTAGGTAGATGATTGCTATGATGCAACGTACGCTATGATCATACCAAGCATACACATGATGACTATAAGGCATATTCCAGCGATAACTCGAATAAAAGACCAGAAAGTATTGGTTCGGCCTATATTCCAAAAGCAAAAAAATACTGCAATTCCTAATATGATTTCATAAATAATCAGTTCAGCCATGACGACGCACACATCCATATGATTAAGTGATTAACAATATACATAAGTCAAATATCAATAGCTATCAATTAAAGACTAAAGTTCTATCGACCACAATAACTTTTTGATTAGCATTTCCATTCGTGGATGATAGCTAACGGTAACCATTTTTTCTTTGCCTGCGTTTTCACCTTCTTTTATCGTTTTAATTTCATTGAGGATGAACTGATACTTATCAGATGTTATTACGTATTTACCTAATTTAATTTCCATTGTTATTCTCCGCATCCTTCATTAATAAATAAATTTCCATAGCAATTCGATAATAATTATCACCGTTAATTGCTATGCAATGGTTGTTAAATTGACGAGCTGACCAAATGTTATTAACTCGAACCATACTGATGCCGTTATCAATAATAATCGGCATTGATTGCAGCTTCCTTGCTGAAATATCGCCTATTCCTAGTTGGCGAGCAATAAACTTTCACCACCTCGGTAGTTACAGGCATGGTTATATCCTTTGGTTAAATCATATAAATAGCGTAGCGTAGGTAGGTGAGCCCAATGGGAGCGAATGGGATATCATCTGAGAAGTCCATCGGTGGCTCATTCTGCGGCATTTGTTGCTGTGGTTTTCGAAAATTCTGGCTTCCTGACTGATTGCTGTTACCGCCAAAATCCAACTGGTTAACGATAATTACTGGTGCTGATTTCTTCTCTCCATTCTGGCTTGTCCACTCTTTCATGACGAACTCACCAGTTATACGCGATGGGTTGATAGGAATGTAATCAAAGAAACAAAGCGTATGGGTTTTGAAATTAAGGAGGGGGAATACGCAAACTTTCGTGAAGTAAGAGAGGTTAAGCGCATAGCCTGCAAAACCTGCAATGGAAAAGGCGAGATTAGTCACTCGTACAGATGCAATAGGCGTGGCTATCCTCGATGATTTCCAAGCAGGCGGCATTGCTCGTAATGTTTATAAATGCTTACTTATGAAGCACGAATATATAGTGTGCGATAATTTACGAACTATAGGCGGCGGTTCTTTGTGGGTGTCTGGTATGACTAGTATTGGTGAAGTAAGAATTTATGACATGATCAAAAAGAAATTTATTGATGTGTTATCAAATACTGGATGCGGGCATAAAGGTATCATTCCATGGAGCGCGGAAGGGCTATCTCAGTCGGATATAGCCAAATGGGAGCCAAGAAAGTTATCAATGGACTCCTGTCACCATATAGTAAACATTATCAGCAAAGATAGAATTTACAGTAATGACTAATGTAATGTATTAACAACCCACCCACTCCGGTGGGTTTTTTATTGCCTGAAATATATAGGTTGATCAGAATGCACTCTGTAGCCTTGATGTTTTCATATATTGAAAGTGTTTTGCTTTCAGTTTGTTTATGTGTGTAATTTATTGTGTATTTGTAATCCAATTATTGAAAGAGAAAATATGGATTATTTATTGCATTCACTCCTGCATTTAAACTGTCAAAAAATAAAAATTACTAAAAAACATTATTAATCAATGGGATATGTATTTATTTAAGGCTGTTTGGCTGCATTGGTAATTTAACTCACCACACAAGATTATGATTAGCAGTTAGTAACAAAATAAGTAGTCATTTTCTTTATTTATATCGCAATTACACCTATATTGAGTTAAATAATTAAACAGTGGCATTAAATATAATGCATAACTAGAAGAAATGACGATATGAAAAAAAGAGTGCTACTTATAGCAACCTTATTTGCTGTTGCTATGCAAAGCTATGCTATCGAACTTAAGGTTCCGATCGGGGCAAGAGGTTATCTGGGGGAAGTTCAGCCCCCTGTTGCATCAGTATCTACCTACTTACAGACAGCATCAGACCTTGAGGCGAATACCATTCACTATCAAATAAGTTTACGGTGGTGGGGCGTTCTTGGTGAATTGGAGTATTTTCCTGAAATAAATACATCAGGTATTCAGTTTGTCAATACGACTAATCCAGACAGTGGGTCAATCGTGTTAACTATCAATGGAACTTTAAATGCATCATTTTTACGTTATGATGGGAAAACGATGCAGAATGTAACAGCGACATTGGTTAATGGAAAAAATGTTAGCATGAATGGGCTATATAGATTCCAAAATGAATACACAAGGTCTGAAGCGGCATGGGGAATAGCGCCAAAATTAGGAAGCAAAAATTTTTTCAAACATACATATAATGATAAGATAAACCCGGCCGTATTCACAGTTTCAAGTTACTCAGCTTATGCGATTGGTGGTGGCCTAAAGCCTGGTGTGTATAAAATTAATCCGAGTTATATTGGTGTGACTCTAATCGCTTCAGGATGGGGGTTCACAGAAAGTGCCCCGCTGTTTGACCAAAGTAGTAATGTGACAATAACAGCACTAAAAAGTTGCAAGTTGACACCTTCAACACAGACAAATATCCAATACCCCACACAGTTAAGCCAGAACTACCCTACACCGAAAAACTTAGCGAGTGAACAAGCGGTTGTGCAAGTGAGCTGCTATGAAGCAGGAAAGGAAGGTTTTTTAACTCTGGGGCCTATGAATCCAATGGTGACAGGAAGCACTACAGGGATGGTGTTAACGAGTTCAGAAAGTAATGCAGGTGACTTGCCTTATATTGCAACATCGGCGACAAGCCAAGGTGATAGCGTGTGTAATGCTAACTCATCAGATGCAATCCCTTATTTAGGTAGCCAATCAATTTCGACGATACCGGGCAAAGACTTTACGAAATCGCTCTTTTTCAATCTTTGTGCGAACGGTAATATTAAGCCGGGTAAATATAAAGGTGCGATTAACGTCTCTGTATTGGTAGAGTAGCAGCGTTAACTCAATCAAAAATCAGACCTGCTTCGGCAGGTTTTTTTGTTATGAGCATCGATTAAGGATATACCCAAGACTCTGGTTTATTATAAATACCACATTCATCATCCATGACTTTAGCATTTAGTTTTTTTGCGATTTCTAGCATTTTTATATAGAGAGCAGTATCAGGCCATGTGGTATAAACTCTACCGTTATCCCACTCAAGCCAAGGCTCATCATAGGTGCTATTTCCGATCCATATTGCATTAAATTCACCGTTAATAGCATTTATTTTTAGCTCAGGGTCTTGCTCAACAAGAGCTATCCACTCGTCGCTACTGATTGGATTGCTTTCACTATCAAACCAGCATTCAGCACGAGTAATATGAAATTCAACGCCCATACAGTCATCCTTATTAAATTGGTGGGAAATAAAATATCACTTAAATATATAATCTGAAAGTGTGCTTTGCTTCAATTTGCACTCCCGCTAAGCTAACATTACTGAAACTAATTGATGGGATGGTGAGATGAAAGGATACATAGCTGCTAGCTTGCTAATGATGATGTGCTTTGGTTTTAATGCGCACTCTAGCAATAGCATTGACTCATTAGCATCAGATGGGAACAGGTCTGATTATGGCGATTGGGATTTTATTTATGCTGAAAAAATGAGTTATGAGTTATGTAAGCTGTCGGCAGAGGTCATTTACGTATCTGGCACAATCAACCATAACATGACATCAGTGACTAATTTTGAACACGCGTACACATCAATGACACGTACACCAAAGCATGTAGTTAGGATTGATTGCAACGGCCATGGTGGAAATATAATGATATTGACCGCTGATTATATTGCTCAATAGTTAATCTAGCCCGTCCTTGGGCTGTGATTCGCTCTCTATATAAACATTATGCCCCATATCACACATTACGCCTCTTAACTGAGGTCTTTTGCTTTGTTATAAACAAGAACAGTAACACTTCCCCTAAAACAAATGGTTAAATCTCTCTCATTAATTTATGGGGGATTTATGACCGAAGATGAACAAAATAAAAAGAACGACGCTCAATTGAATTCGTTCTTTCGCTCAGTCACTAAAGAGAAGTTTTCTGAGTTTATGCAGCTAAAAGGCGTTGACATCCTAACCTGCAAGATGTGCGGTAGTGACAAAATATCAATGCCAGCAATAAGGCATGTCTCAGAAGATGGCTCTCCATCTCATCTAATACCAACAAGGGTAAAACAGTTAGATTTCAATAGTGATTATTTTTTGACTAACTATACTTACAGGGTATTATGCGCGAACAACCGCAGGAGCTTCACTTTGTTAATTACCCAGTACAAACGTCGATAAACAGCAGCGTAGTAACTTGGACTGGATCGGTAATCTGCCGCAAGCTGTTTAATGAAGATGACGAGTTTGGTGATTTAATTGTTGAGATACCGCCGAGAGATTGGGGCTTGCTAGATATCGTCGTCACAGAGCAATTACCACGATGCAAGGGGGAGAATGAAGTTAAGAGAGTACCGAGCGCAACGACCGATGCGTACATTCTACGAAACAATTCAATTCTATCACCCCTCATTCGGAAACATTCACTTAGTCAGTTTGCAGATAGAGCCTAAAGTTTTGGGTGGCGTTGAGTATCAGCAGTGTAACTTTGAGCTAGCAGAGAGCCAGTAAAGCAAAACACCGATTATCGATACTTCGGTTAAGTTTAGCCGGGCCGCACAGGACTTTAAGAAGCAACTGAAGAAATGGAAGTCTAATACGAGAATGAAACCAATATCCGCTTGCGAGTTGATGAAAATGGCATCACTGAAGGACTAGCGCGCACGCCTAATA
The DNA here is from genome assembly GCF_058246155.1 of Providencia sp. UF-183. Lineage (NCBI taxonomy): Bacteria > Pseudomonadati > Pseudomonadota > Gammaproteobacteria > Enterobacterales > Morganellaceae > Providencia > Providencia sp. UF-183. Next base: position 20,585 of record NZ_JBSICD010000004.1, read on the forward strand.
AGATAGTTTTGCAGGGCTGTAGAAATCGCTATCAGGCAATGGATAGAGCCCAATGGTTAGAAGCTTTTCTTTTTTATCGAATCGGTATATTAAACGTCAAGATTTAGCACCGGTTGTTGATATATTAAGATATAAGTCGCCACCATCCGCAAGCTTGTACGGCTTATCTTGCGCTTTCGCTGCTTCTACTTGTTTAACATTTAGCTTCATAGAGGGTATTGAGTGTGAGTAAAATATACGATACCACCAATACTACCCCCGAAAATTTGTTTATAGCAGTATAGATTGGTTTAGCTCAGTTTAGTGTGGATGATTGTTACGCTTGGTTTTATGAGGGTTTTGTTTAGGTGGGAATAGGTCGGTTGAGTCTATTGTGGTGTCCCCTGCAGGAATCGAACCTGCAACTAGCCCTTAGGAGGGGCTCGTTATATCCATTTAACTAAGGGGACTTTGAGCTTATTACTAAGCAGGGTTTGCATTTTACTGTCCACTTCCAATGGAATCAAGTTGTTACGGTGAATTAATTCAATTTATTGTGAAGATCGTTTTTTTGTTTGTTTTTTCGTACTAGTTTTGTCTAATAACTATTTCAGTTGCTGGTTTTATTTTGCTATGACTATAATCAATAGATGCGTGAAAGTTAACGTAAATTTAACAAGCTATGGGAAAATGTTAAGTGCAAAACTAGCTTAATTATCGGTCAATATTGAATTTTGGAGTGGGGAAATGCCAGAGATCGCTACATTATTTGCTTTTGGTCTAATTGCTCTTGGAATGGTATTAACGCCGGGTCCGAATATGATTTATTTAGTTTCTCGGTCTATTTGCCAAGGTCGACAAGCTGGGTTTATTTCACTTGCAGGTGTCGCACTCGGATTTGTTTTTTATATGTTATGCGCGGCCTTTGGTATCACCGCTTTTATCTTTGCAATTCCTTATGCGTATGATGTGTTACGAATTGCAGGGGCGATGTACTTGCTCTATTTAGCGTGGCAGGCAGTTAAGCCTAATGGGCGTTCAGCTTTCCAACTCCAAATATTGGATATCGATAGCCCTAGAAAACTTTTTATGATGGGGTTTTTAACGAATATCGCTAATCCTAAAATCGCGATTATGTATTTATCTTTACTGCCGCAATTTATTACACCAGATCATGGCAGTGTGTTGGTGCAATCAATGATATTAGGAACAATCCAAATATTGGTTAGCTTAACAATCAATGGGCTTATCGTGATTACAGCGGGAGCTATTTCATTATTACTGACTCGTCGTCCAACGTGGCAGTTAATTCAACGGTGGCTAATGGGGACAGTTTTGGCTGGGCTAGCCATCAAGATACTGGTTGAATCCAAAAAATAATTGTAAGGAGGAGTGTGGTCATGCGGCTTATTCTTTCATTTGATGTTTTTCAATTTGATAATTGATTTCTTAATTTACAGAAATATAAAGTAATGGTTTTTGTGCTAATTGCTCATAATTCTTATAATAATGGCATGATTAACTAGGGTATAATTAAAAGTTCATCTGTATAATCACTCAAAACGGTTAACAAAATTAATTTTTTCACCTTATTATTATCAAATTCGTGAATATTGTGGAAAGTACCATAGCAGGACGGTGCAGGGAATGGAGAGGGTGTTATGAAGTTTCGCATGACTAGCGTTTTTCTAGCGGGTGTATTAATTGCAGGTTGTGCAAGTAATATTGACCCGGATACGCAAGAACGTTCAGACCCATTAGAGGGTTTTAACCGAGCAATGTTTAATTTCAACTACAATGTTTTAGACCCTTATGTCTTAAGACCTGTTGCTGTAGCTTGGAATGATTATGTTCCTATGCCTGCGCGTAATGGCTTATCCAACTTCTTTGTTAACCTTGAAGAACCCGCGAGTATGCTGAATAGTTTCTTGCGCGGGGAAGTGACTCAAGGTTTTAAACACTTTAACCGCTTCTTCCTAAATACTGTCTTTGGTATGGGTGGGTTGATTGATGTGGCAACAATGGCAAACCCGCAGTTAGCCAAAGAAGATCCTAAACGTTTCGGTAATACACTTGGCTACTATGATGTCGGTTATGGCCCTTATGTCGTTTTACCCGGATATGGGAGCGCAACACCACGTGAGGAAGGTGGGGATTTAGCGGATGGTTTATACCCAATGTTAAGTTACCTGACATTTTGGATGTCCGCTGGTAAATGGGCGCTTGAAGGGATAGAAACAAGAGCACGACTGCTGGATTCAGATGGATTACTTAAAAACTCTTCAGACCCGTACTTGATGATGCGTGAAGCTTACTTCCAACGAAATGATTTCTTATCAAATGGCGGCGTATTGAAAGCAACTGAAAACCCAAATGCGGCTGCGATTGAAGGGGATCTTGATTCGATTGATTAATTTAGTGAATTGACTCAGGAAGGTTTATCACTCTCTTGTCTGTATTAAAACGTGAGAGTGATAAATTAACAGCTAGTCATTGTCTCGCTTTCCTCGTTGGGTAACAGTGTCAATCAAGGCGATTACCCCTAACACCCCAATAAATCCTACTGTAAATAATGTTCCCATAAAACCTCCTACGTTTTTGTCATTGTGGCCTCTTTTGTACTTTTACTGCGAATGTATCGCATTAATAATACAGTTTGATGAATGGATACGTATTTTTTGTGTATCTGTATTCTAAAATATGTGTATAGATTGTGCTTGCAAATAAGAACATTCAGAGAAAGAAAGGTAATCTAATGAAATATAAAAGGAATTATCTTAAAAGAAGCTTATAAGGCTAATTTTCAACGTGAAAACAGTTGTTAGAATGCAAATTATTTATTTAACAATTAATCTACATATATGAGTAGTAAGGTGTCAAGATAAATTTATGATAGGGATGTTTTTTTGAATAGTGGGATAGTAGGGCTATCAGGGAGTTGCCTCCCCGATAGTTAAGCATTCGATTTATTAGAATGCGTAGTTAAAGTTCACGCCGTATAACCAAGCAGAGCCTTCAGATTTGAAGCGAGTAGTTGTGCTTGGATCACCTTCTTTTAGCATTTCATTGATATTGACTTTTTTGCCATACATATAGGCAATACCAACGTCAACAGAGGCATTTTCATTAAATGCATAGGTTGTACCCGCACTTAACCAATAGCGGTCTTGGTCAGGAATCGAAATAGAGCGGTATTCTGAACGTACAGGAGTTTGGTCATAGGCAATACCTGTACGGAAAGTCCAACTGTCATCATAAAAATAAGTAGTACCAAGTGCTAAACGCCAAGCATCTTTAAAGTGCTCAGGTTTATGAAACAGTTCTTTACCATTGCTTTTTTGATAAGCTGTGAGTTCTTTAAACTCACTCCAGCCTGTATAGGCTGCACTATAGTGTAGAGCCCATTTTGGTGCGACTTTATGGTAACCAGAAAACTCCCAGATATCTGGTAGGTTAAGATCCAATTTTCCTTTAACGCTAGAACCAGCCAGTCCACCTGCCATTGCTGGTAAGTCATTTGAGAATTTGCCATCCTCAAATTTAACTTTAACCTTTGAGCGGTAAGTTAAGCTTAGGCGGTTATCTTGGTTGAATTCATATAAAACACCTGCATTCCAGCCATAACCCCAGTCATCACCTTTTAATTTCGCAGCAGTTGTACTTGGTGTAACACCTAATGCCGGAGGAAGCTTTGCAGCTCCTATACCTACATGACGAGTAATTTCAGCATCAGCATAGACAGCGTTAGCACCTAAACCAAAGCTAAAATTATCATTTAGGCGGTATGCACCACTTAAATTTAAGTTAACAGTTTTTAAATCAGTTTTTCCGCCAACAGGCCCACCTGCATAACTTTTTGGAAAATCGGTCGCTAAACCGAAGTTTGTTGTCATGGACGTACCAACAGCCCATTTATCATTAATTGGGAAAATAAAATGCGCATTAGGCACAACGGCACTTGGCGCGATATCATTAGCAGTAAATGCGCTGTTATCACGACCTTTAATATCAACACTTGGGTCAATATACACCGCGCCTACAGACAGAGATGGTCGGTCAAATAGCATCATCGCAGCAGGGTTACGGCTCCCTTCACTTGCGTTGTCGCCCATCGCACCAGCTCCCGAAAATGCGCGTCCCAGTGCGGATGTAGAATATTCATTTAGTAAGAAACCCGCCGCGCCGGCGTTAGAAGATACAATTGCCACTGCTATTGCTAAAGCTGATTTCGAAAACAGGTTTTTCTGGCTCATGACCAAAACCCTCTTATGTTTTATTTTAAATAAAGCGACTTCTATCGCAAGAAGCGCAGAATTGTAGGGTCCATTGCCGTCATGACAAATCAGACCAGTTACTAGAGTATAGGTCTGACCACCCAATATGTTGCAAGCTTGTTTTGTATTTATTGTGACTTCGTTTTCAAAAATGCGATGTATTTAACAAAATAGCAACATTGGGTGACTGTTTTGGAGTAATAAATAATCAAATACGGGGTAAGATCAAACTTATGTTTAATTATTAGCAATAAGTTTTGATACATACTGGTTTTTACCACTTTTTCAGCGTTATGATAGCCACTTAACAGTTTGTTTATTTGGAGAGTAAAATGACTGATGCGATTAACCGTTGTAGTGCGGATGAAACAGCAGCTTGCTGTTGTGTGGATGTAGGCACAGTGCTGGATAATAAAGACTGTACTGCGTCGTATCAGCATGTTTTTGCCACCCAAGGTGAAGCGGAATCCATGTTGAAGATGCTCACAGAAAAAGCGAAGTCTGTTGAGTCAGATCCCTGTGCGATTAATCATACTTTTAAACAAGTTGATGGCGGTGTTGAACTGAGCGCAGAATTTAGTTTTAGCTGTGAAGCTGAAAGTCTGATTTTTCAGTTAGGCCTTCGTTAATCAAACGTTTGAATTCATTAAGTGAACCCTTCTATAGTGATAGCACCTTTTATTAGATGCTAAGTAATAGAAGGGTTTTTTATATTTGTTAAATCCATTCCTTTTCTTTTCAGCACTATTTTTATACCAACTTGCGTGCGCGCTCCCATTTTTTAGTCAATGCAATTGATAATTGTGAAAGTTATGTTAACAATCATTACAGGTCAGACCTCTTTCGGCCCATCGTGAAAAAATAAACAATAATTTTTATTTATGCTTTGCAGGAGCGACCATGAATCAACATTCCCACCATGGTGACAGTACATATTCAACAAAAGAGCGCATTGCCATTGTTAGTGGCTTACGTTTACCGTTTGCAAAGCAGTCAACGGCCTATCAAGGCATTGCTGCTGTGGATTTAGGCAAAGCGGTTGTCGCTGAATTATTAATTCGTAGCGATTTAGATAATCAGCTGATTGAACAACTTGTCTTTGGTCAAGTGGTTCAAATGCCTGAAGCACCCAACATTGCGCGGGAAATAGTGCTTGGCACAGGGATGAGCGTTTCAACGGATGCATACAGTGTTTCAAGGGCGTGTGCGACAAGCTTTCAAGCCATTGTGAATGTGGCTCAAAGTATGATGGTTGGGGATATTTCCGTTGGGGTTGCGGGCGGGGCTGACTCTTCTTCAGTTTTACCAATAGGCGTTTCAAAAAAATTAGCAGCAACGTTACTTGCACTGAGTAAGGCAAAGTCGGTTGGGCAAAAATTATCGCTTATCACAAAATTACGCTTAAAAGACTTAATGCCCGTTGCGCCTGGAGTAGCTGAATACTCGACAGGGCTTCGCATGGGGGACACCGCGGAGCAAATGGCGAAAAGCTACCACATCACGAGAGAACAACAAGATGAGTTAGCGCATCGTTCCCACGTTCTTGCGGCTAAAGCGTGGGAAGGTGGTTTATTGAATGATGAAGTCATGACGGCGTATATGCCACCTTTTAAGCAAGCCTTTTCGCAAGATAACAATGTACGAGGTAACTCCGTCTTATCTTCTTACGCTAAATTAAAACCTGCATTTGACCGCAAGCATGGCAGTGTCACCGCGGCGAATAGCACGCCTTTAACAGATGGTGCAGCCGCTGTATTGATGATGACAGAATCAAGGGCAAAAGCATTGGGTTATACCCCACTAGGTTATATTCGTAGCTATGCTTTTAGCGCGATTGATGTATGGGAAGATATGCTATTGGGGCCATCTTATGCAACGCCTATTGCCTTGAAACGTGCGGGGTTAACTTTACAAGATCTCACGTTAATTGATATGCATGAAGCCTTCGCGGCTCAAACATTGGCTAACGTCAAAATGTTTGGTAGTCGCCAATTTGCACAAGACAAACTAGGTTTAAAAAACGCCATTGGCGAGATAGACATGGACAAATTTAATGTTCTCGGCGGTTCTATCGCTTATGGTCACCCGTTTGCGGCTACGGGTGCAAGAATGGTGACACAAACACTGAATGAACTTCGTCGTCGTGGCGGTGGCTTTGGTTTAACAACAGCTTGTGCTGCGGGTGGTTTGGGTGCAGCTATGATTTTAGAGGTGGAATAATGACGCAAAATTCTACTACGGAATTGGTGATAGATAAGGCACAGCAAGCTTTCTCATTAGAAATTTATGATGAAAATGTAGGTGTGATTTTCATTGATGTTCCAAATGAAAAGGTTAATACACTAAAAGCTGAATTTGCTGAGCAATTTCTTGCAATCTTACAAAAAGCACAATCCACTTCGGGCTTAAAGGGGTTAGTGATCACCTCGGGCAAAAAAGATAACTTTATTGCAGGCGCCGATATCAGCATGATTGCGCATTGTGAATCGAAGGCGCAAGCCAGTGAGCTATCAAAATCAGGGCATATACTCTTTGATAAAATCGATAATTACCCATTACCGATTATTGCCGCTATCCATGGAGCATGTTTAGGTGGCGGTTTAGAGTTGGCATTAGCCTGTCATGCAAGGGTGTGTTCAAATGATGATAAAACGCGCCTCGGCTTGCCTGAAGTTCAGTTAGGCTTATTACCTGGCTCTGGTGGTACGCAGCGCTTGCCACGCTTAATCGGTATTCCCCAGGCGTTAGATTTGATGTTAACGGGTCGCCAGTTAAAAGCTAAACAAGCACTTAAATTGGGCCTTGTTGATGATGTTGTCCCTGAGTCAATTCTATTAGATGTCGCCGTTAAAATGGTTAAAAAAGGCGGTATTCAACGACCAGCTATTCATTGGCAGCAACGTTTACTGAGTAGCAAATTACTTCGCAACCAAGTGTTTAATGGGGCAAAGCAAAAAGTATTGAGTAAAACCAAAGGCCATTACCCTGCACCAGAAAAAATCATTCATGCGGTAAAAACGGGGATGAATCAAGGGTCATCTGCAGGGTTTGCCGAAGAGGCCAAAGCATTTGGTGAGTTAGCGATGTCCCCCGAGTCAGCTGCATTACGCAATTTATTCTTTGCTGTTACTGCGTTGAAGAATGAAACCGGTGCACACGCTAAGCCACTTGACGTTAACCAAGTGGGGGTGTTGGGCGGAGGGTTAATGGGCGGGGGGATTGCCTATGTGAGCGCAACGCAAGGAAAAGCGTCTGTTCGAATTAAGGATATATCAGAAAAAGGCATTGCTCAGGCTTTGAAATATAGCTGGGACTTATTGACCCAGCGAGTGAGCAAACGCCGATTATTGGCGCGCGAACGTGCTGCAACAATGGCTAAAATATCAGGAACATTGAATTATCAGGGGTTAGAAACCGCTGATCTCATTATTGAGGCTGTTTTTGAGGATTTAGCGCTGAAAAGAAAGATGGTTTCTGATGTTGAAAAAATGACGAGAAAGGATGTTATTTTTGCATCGAATACATCTTCATTACCTATTCACCAAATAGCCGCTAATGCCCAACATCCAGAGCGTGTCATTGGTTTACATTATTTCAGTCCCGTCGATAAAATGCCATTGGTTGAAGTTATTCCACATAAACAAACGGATGAAACAACAATTGCTACAGTGGTCGCATTCGCTAAGCGCCAAGGTAAAACGGCGATTGTGGTTGGTGATGATGCGGGTTTTTATGTTAATCGAATTCTTGCCCCTTTTTTATGCGAGGCGGCGCAGTGCCTTATTGAAGGTGAGTCTATCGATCATATTGACAGTGCATTAGTTGAGTTCGGTTTCCCTGTAGGGCCGTTTAATTTACTCGATGAAGTTGGTATTGATGTCGGCACTAAAATCTTACCTATTTTAGTAGGACGATTTGGGGATAGATTCAAAGCACCAGATATCCTAGATAAAGTTGTAAAAGATGACCGCAAAGGTAAGAAAAACGGAAAAGGCTTTTATGAGTACGGCCATTCTTCACCTAAGTTACTATTTTGGAAGAAAAATAAAAAACGCCAAGTGGATAAATCGATTTATTCTCTTATCGGCATCGTGCCAGAAAATAATTTAAGTAAGACAGATATCGCCCAACGTTGCGTGATGATGATGCTAAATGAAGCGGCTCGTTGTCTTGATGAGAAAATTATTCGCAGTGCAAGGGATGGTGATGTTGGCGCCGTCTTTGGTATTGGTTTCCCACCATTTTTTGGCGGTCCGTTCAGGTATATGGATAATTTTGGCATCACAAAAACGGTCGAGACACTAAAAGTGCTTGCAACACGCCATGGCGATAAATTCCAACCGTGTGATTTATTGTGTCAAATGGCAGAGAACAACCAAACGTTTTATTCAGTTGATGGTCAAGAATAACAACTGAAAACTAGGTCGTTTTTGGGGCTTAATAGCATTATACGATAAGCTAATAATGCGGTTGAGCGTAAGGAAAGCGTTAAGCCTGAGCTGAATATTAATCCATTCAGTTATCAGGCTTTTTTAATCGGTAGATTTAATTAACTGGAGTTATGTTTTGATAAAGGCACGTTAAAAAATCAATAAAAAGTCATTTAAATCATTTTAATTGTTGGTCATTTAATGCAGAATCACTTTTCACCCCAACTGATGGTTACTTTTACAACAATTATCTTAACAAAAAGAATAGCCACTTTACGTAAGTAGGCTACTCAGATGGTGGATTATGCAAGTTTATATTATGCGTCACGGCGATGCGGCGTTACATGCACCAAGCGATGCCGAAAGGCCATTAACACAAAAGGGAATAGATGAGTCAGTATTAATGGCTGAGTGGTTGAGAAATCGCGGCATTGAGATTGATACTGTTTTGGTTAGCCCTTATCTAAGAGCATTACAAACTGAAAAAGCAGTAAGTGAACACCTTAAACTTCCATCGACAAATGAAGTTTTAGCGCAATTAACCCCAGGTGGAAATGCGGCTTTTGTGGCCGACCATATACGCGATTTAGCGGTGACAGGTGCAAAGGCAATCTTGGTTGTATCCCATTTACCGTTAGTGGGGTATCTAGTGTCAGAGCTTTGTCCGCAGAAAGAACCGCCGATGTTTACAACATCAACGATTGCATGCATTGAATTGGATTTGGTTCACCAAAAAAGTGATGTTGAATGGATGCTAAGTCCATCTCAATTATTATTTGCTAAATAAATTCTCGCTAAACAGAGCACTTAACGACGAGTGCTCTCTTCATTTTCGATCAAAAGTAACAAAGCTGCATTGCCACCCCATTCTTTAGGCGCTTGGTGAAACGCAATAATATCAGGATGTTGTGCAAGCCATAGTGGTGTCTGTTGCTTTAATATATGTTTGCCATGCCCATGCATGATGCAGGCACAATAGACATTTTCACGTTTACAAGCTGCTATCAGCGCGCCAATTTCTTGCTTAGCTTCCATCTGAGTTAACCCATGTAAATCAAGAAACAGCTCTGGCGTGTAGTCTCCTCGACGTAATTTTTTGAGCTCATAAGGGTTAGAATCAGGTTTTAAATAACGAGTAGGACCTTCATTGTCTAATTGTGGCTGAAATTCGTCCGAAAAGTAGAAAGATGCATCGACTTGTTCCTGTTTCATTTTTTTTTCAGAAGGTTGCGTGACTTTCACACGCACGGGAGCATGCAGGACTTGATCCTGATTAATTTTTTTTGCGCCGCGAATTGCTTCTTTAAATAGATGAATTTCATCATCTTTCAGTCCAAATTTATTTTTCGTCATTTTAATAATATGTATAGAGCCATTTTGCAGGTCACTAGTGTAACCTATTTTCGTGAGATATGGGGACAAATGCATTTTTTAGCGTGACATAACAAAATTGTTACCTTTTGAGTCGCAGAGATTGACAAATGGTGTATAACTAGTCTAATTGTATATACATATCTATACCATTATTTTTCAAACTAATAAATCAACCTGCCACGACAATAGGAAAACTGATGTTATTTAAAACGCTACCGCAAGATGTGATCTGGCGTCATGGTCGTATTGCGACAATGGACCCAGATCGGATTGAGCCTTACGGGCTAATCGAAAATCATGACATAGTCGTTCGTGATAACCAAATTATTGCAATCTTACCACCAAAGGAAATTGAACAAAATCAATGTCAGGTTGTTGATGTAAAAGGAAAACTAATTACTCCTGGTTTGATTGACTGCCATACTCATTTAGTCTTTGGCGGAGATCGCGCTTCTGAATGGGAGCAGCGTATGAATGGTGTTTCTTATGAAACTATAAGTGCACAGGGCGGTGGAATTAACTCAACCGTTCGTGCTACAAGGCAAATGAGCGAAACAGAGCTATTTGAAAAAGCGCAGCCAAGGTTAGATGCATTAATTCGTGAAGGTGTGACGAGCATTGAAATGAAATCAGGTTATGGACTTGATTACCAAAACGAAGAAAAACAATTGCGGGTCGCAAAAAAATTACTTGCAGAATATCCTATTTCCATTTCTTCAACGCTCTTATCTGCTCATACGGTACCGCCAGAATTTAAAGGTAAACCAGACGAATATATTGACCTTATCTGCCAAAAAATTATGCCCGAATTATGGAATAAGGGGCTATTTGATGCTGTTGATGTGTTTTGTGAAAGTGTTGGTTTTTCTCTTAAGCAAAGTGAGAAATTATTTGCCGCTGCCCAGCAATTAGGCATACCGGTGAAGGGCCATGTTGAGCAATTATCTAATCTCGGTGGTAGTGGGTTAGTTGCACGCTATCATGGTCTATCGGTTGACCATATTGAGTACTTAGATTTAGCTGGAATTAAAGCACTTAAAGAAAGCGGAACAGTCGCTGTGTTGTTACCCGGTGCATTTTATTTCTTACGAGAAACGAAGTTGCCACCCATTGACTTATTACGTGAACACCAAGTACCAATGGCGATATCAACGGATTTTAACCCTGGAACAAGCCCATTTGCATCATTACGCCTGATCATGAATATGGCGGCAGTATTATTTAAATTAACGCCAGAGGAAATCTGGGCTGGAGTGACCCGTCATGCAGCAAAAGCTTTAGGGAAAGAACACACTCATGGTCAGTTAAAAGCTGGTTTTACCGCAGATTTTATTGTTTGGAATGCCAAAGAGCCTGTAGAAATGATATATGAGCAGGGGAGTAACCCGATGCATATACGTGTCTATCAAGGGCAAATCACACACCATAACCAATAATATTGATAACCGTTAGCATAAAAAAAGACATTTAAATTGGCGTGATAATCGCCATAATTAATTAATAAAGTTCTTATTGCCGTATATAGTGTAAGTGGTCACTATATACGGGCAGTATTTTGTTTTTAATTTTTTATTAAGCATCATTGTTTAATTACACAACTAACGTGTTTTAAAAATGATGAATTTTATTCGCGACTGTCAGGATGACGATATCCGATAGCACTAAGGCGGTGTTGCGTGATGATTAAAATAACATGCGCACATTCAAGATTTTAATGACTAATTTGGAATGAACAGTGACAGCCGAACAAAAAAATAAATCAGGAACGCCAGTTCCACTCTATTTGCAAGTAAAGCAATCAATCATTGAAAAAATACACACCGCGGAATGGCGTACGAATGACCGTATTCCGTCTGAGTCTGAACTCGTTTCTCAATTTCAATGTAGCCGAATGACAGCTAACCGTGCTTTAAGAGAATTAACAGCGGAAGGGCTGCTTGTTCGTTTACAAGGTGTAGGGACGTTTGTTGCTGAACCAAAAGGGCAATCCGCATTATTTGAAATTCACAGTATTGAAGCTGAAATTCTTGCAAGGAATCACAAATATAGCTGTCGGATTATTAAACTCGAAGAAATTCAAGCCTCTGCTGCACTAGCAAGTGAACTTAATATTCCTACTGAAGCCCCTGTTTTTCATTCGGTGATTATCCATATGGAAAATGATGTGCCAGTGCAAATTGAAGACCGTTATGTGAATGCGTTAGCTGCACCTGATTACCTTAAGCAAAACTTTTTGTCGATCACACCTCACGATTATTTATCACAAGTGGCGCCATTGACCCAAGGTGAACATATAGTTGAAGCTATTGAGGCCGATGAGCGCTCAGCAAGGTTGCTACAAATAAATGTTGGTGCTTCGTGCTTATTGATTACTCGACGTACATGGTCGCAAGCTTATATTGTGACAAGCACGAAATTATTGTTCCCTGGGCATCGTTATAAACTTAAAGGCAGTTTTTCCTCTTAACTCATTAATTGATAAACGGAATTTTGTTTAATACAAATTTCCGTTTTACCCTCCACTAAACACAATTCATCATTTTTAATTCTCTACTTATTAAGTGTAAATTTGTTGTGAAATAAATGTGATCGAGTAGGCAAATTTAGAAGAAAAAAACAGCGTTTATAAAAAATATAAAATATTCATCTCAATGTTTTTTCAGGTAAAAAAACCTTTTAATATCAAATTTTTTTAATTTTTATGTTAAAAAATGGATTGATCGTACATGTATATACAACTATATCTATATAAACATGAATGGTATCCAATGATTCGATAAAAGAGGGTATACAAGTGACAGCACTGAATAATAAATACAGAAATATCGAAATTAGAGCGCCGCACGGAAATACATTAACGGCAAAAAGTTGGCTGACGGAAGCGCCACTGAGAATGTTAATGAATAACCTTGACCCTGATGTTGCTGAAAACCCCCATGAGCTGGTGGTGTATGGCGGAATTGGTCGCGCTGCACGTAACTGGCAATGCTATGACCAAATCATTGAATCACTAAAGCAACTTGAAAACGACGAAACGTTGCTTGTGCAATCAGGCAAACCTGTGGGTGTATTTAAAACACATTCGAATGCGCCACGCGTATTAATTGCTAACTCAAACTTAGTTCCGCACTGGGCAAACTGGGAGCATTTCAATGAGCTAGATGCAAAAGGTTTAGCAATGTACGGGCAAATGACCGCGGGGAGTTGGATTTACATCGGCAGCCAAGGCATTGTGCAAGGAACCTACGAAACGTTTGTTGAAGCTGCTCGTCAGCATTTTAATGGTGATTTAACGGGGCGCTGGGTGTTAACTGCTGGCTTAGGTGGAATGGGCGGTGCTCAACCATTAGCTGCCACATTAGCAGGGGCTTGTTCACTTAATATTGAATGCCAACAAAGCCGTATCGATTTTCGTTTAAGAACTCACTACATTGATGAGCAAGCAACTGATCTTGATGATGCACTTGCACGTATCGAAAAATACACCGCGCAAGGTAAAGCTATTTCTATTGCGTTGTGTGCAAATGCCGCAGAAGTCCTGCCTGAGCTGGTTAAACGCGGAGTAAAACCCGATATGGTGACAGATCAAACTAGTGCTCACGACCCACTAAATGGCTATTTACCGATTGGCATGACGTGGGATGAATACCGAGAGCAAAGCGTAAAAGACCCGCAAGGCACCGCGTTAGCTGCGAAAAAATCCATGGCTGAACATGTCAAAGCCATGCTCGCGTTTAAAAAACAAGGCATTCCAACGTTTGATTATGGCAATAATATTCGTCAAATGGCATTGGAAATGGGCGTGGAAAATGCATTTGATTTCCCAGGTTTTGTTCCTGCGTATATCCGCCCGTTATTTTGTCGTGGAGTTGGCCCATTCCGTTGGGTAGCTTTATCAGGCAACCCTGAGGATATTTATAAAACGGATGCTAAAGTTAAAGAATTATTACCAGATGACAAACACTTACATCGCTGGTTGGATATGGCGCGTGAGCGTATTAGCTTCCAGGGATTACCTGCGCGTATTTGCTGGGTAGGGCTAGGGGATAGAGCAAAACTCGGCTTAGCATTCAATGAAATGGTTAGAAGTGGTGAGGTTTCCGCACCCATAGTCATTGGGCGCGACCATTTAGACTCAGGTTCTGTCGCAAGTCCAAACCGTGAAACAGAATCCATGAAAGATGGCTCTGATGCCGTATCAGATTGGCCATTACTCAATGCATTATTGAATACAGCTAGTGGCGCTACGTGGGTTTCACTACACCATGGTGGTGGCGTTGGCATGGGCTTTTCGCAACATTCCGGTGTGGTCATTGTGTGTGACGGAACCGATGAAGCGGCTGAACGCATTGCGCGTGTGCTTCACAATGACCCTGCAACAGGGGTTATGCGCCATGCGGATGCAGGGTATGAGATTGCAATTGATTGTGCGAAAGAAAAAAACCTTAATTTACCTATGATTAAAACTCGCTAAGGAGTGCCATTAATGACTAAGTTAACTATCCATCCAGGAAAAATGACACTCGATGAGTTACGTATTGTTTTCCAACAAACAGTGACCGTTTCCCTTGATAAACGTGCACAAGCTGCGATTGAGAAAAGCGTTGCAACCGTCAATAAGATCATCGCGGAAGATAAAACTGCATATGGTATCAATACAGGTTTTGGCTTGCTTGCAAACACCCGTATTGCCACGAAAGATTTACAGTCATTACAACGTTCTATTGTGATGTCCCATGCGGCAGGTGTTGGCGAACCACTTGATGATGAACTGGTTCGCTTGATTATGGTTCTAAAGATCAATAGCTTAGCGAGGGGGTTTTCAGGTATCCGCCTTGAAGTCATTAATGCGCTGATCGCATTAGTGAATGCGCAAGTTTATCCGTTCATTCCAGCTAAGGGTTCTGTTGGGGCATCAGGAGATTTAGCGCCTTTAGCACATATGAGTTTGATTTTATTAGGGGAAGGTAAAGCCCGTTTTGAAGGTAAATGGATTTCAGCGAAGAAAGCACTGGAAAAAGCAGGCCTGTCGCCATTGAAATTAGAAGCTAAAGAAGGTTTGGCATTATTAAATGGAACGCAAACCTCAACTGCATTTGCGCTTAAAGGGTTATTCGAAGCGGAAAAACTCCTGCTTTCAGGTATTGTTTGCGGTGCATTAAGTGTTGAAGCCACGCTAGGTTCACGTAAACCATTTGACCCACGTGTACAAGAAGTTCGTGGGCAAAAGGGGCAAATCGATGTGGCAGCCATGTTCCGTGAAATTTTATCGCCAACGAGTGAATTAGCCAAATCCCACGAAAACTGCGTAAAAGTGCAAGACCCCTATTCACTACGTTGCCAACCGCAAGTGATGGGCGCGTGTTTAACACAAATTCGCCAAGCGGCTGAGGTGATTTTAATTGAATCGAATGCAGTGTCAGATAACCCGCTGGTCTTTACAGATAACGGTGACATTATTTCAGGCGGGAACTTCCACGCAGAGCCTGTGGCGATGGCGTCAGATAATATTGCTCTTGCGCTGGCTGAAATTGGTGCCTTGTCAGAACGCCGTATTGCATTACTAATGGACACACATATGTCCCAATTACCGCCATTCCTTGTCAATAATGGCGGTGTGAATTCGGGCTTTATGATTGCGCAGGTGACAGCCGCTGCATTAGCAAGCGAAAACAAAGCATTAGCACACCCATCTAGCGTTGATAGCTTACCAACCTCTGCAAATCAGGAAGATCACGTATCAATGGCACCTGCGGCGGGTCGTCGTTTATGGGAAATGGCAAAAAATGTCACGGGTATTTTGGCAATAGAGTGGTTATCCGCTTGTCAGGGGATGGATTTCCGTGAAGGGTTAAAATCAAGTGAAGCACTCGAAAAAGCACGTAAAACACTGCGTGACCAAGTGTCTTACTATGATAAAGACCGCTATTTTGCCCCTGATATTGAAGCGGCAATAAACCTCATTAATCAACACAAACTCTCAACACTCTTTACGGTAGGGACCGTCTTCCCTAAATAGCACATCAAGCAAATAAAAGGTGGCCGGCAATGTATCGGCCGCCTGAAGTATTTATCTGCACGACTAATAAAATAATACGAAGGATAAATCATGCAAAGCACATCACAACTTGCGCGAGGGCTTTCTGCGCGCCACATTCGATTTATGGCTCTTGGCTCTGCGATTGGTACAGGGCTATTTTACGGTTCAGCAAAAGCGATAGAAACTGCAGGCCCGGCGGTCCTGCTGGCATATATCATTGGTGGCGCGGCCGTATTTATGGTGATGCGTGCACTCGGTGAAATGGCCGTTCACCGCCCGCTGGCGGGGTCTTTTTCCCAGTATGCAAGCCATTATTTAGGTGCTAGAGCTGGCTTTTTTGCTGGCTGGACTTATGTATTTGAAATGCTAATTGTTTGTCTCGCAGATGTCACGGCATTCGGCGTGTATATGAAACTGTGGTTCCCAGAAGTTGAACAATGGATTTGGGTGCTCAGCATTATATTTTTTATCGGTGCGATTAACTTATGCCACGTAAAAACCTTTGGTGAAATGGAGTTTTGGCTTTCCATTATCAAAGTGGTGGCGATTATTGCGATGATAGTGGGCGGTGCTGCAATTATGTTGTTTGGCTTTGGTCAGGCAGCAGACCATGCAGTGGGTGTATCTAACTTATTTATTCATGACGGGTTTATGCCGAATGGAATAGGTGGGGTGATTGCGTCATTTGCCGTAGTGATGTTTGCGTTCGGGGGCATTGAGGTTATAGGTATTACAGCAAGTGAAGCGAAAAACCCTGAAACGACGATCCCAAGGGCCATTAACGCCGTACCAATTCGTATCTTACTTTTTTATGTCCTGACGTTATTTGTATTGATGTGTATATACCCATGGAACCAAATTGGTCAACAAGGTAGCCCATTCGTCCAAATTTTCGATAGCTTAGGGATACAGTCCGCTGCAAATATTTTGAATGTGGTGGTGATCACCGCGGCGATATCAGCGATCAATAGCGATATTTTTGGTGCAGGGCGCATGATGTACGGGATGGCGCATGAAGGACAAGCACCGAAAGCCTTCACTAAGCTAACAAAAAATGGTGTGCCATGGATGACCGTGCTCGTAATGGTGGGAGTTCTGTTAGTAGGTGTCGTCTTGAACTACGTTATTCCTGATGATGTGTTTGTCGTGATTGCATCCATTGCGACATTTGCCACGATTTGGGTCTGGCTGATGATTTTGCTGTCACAATTTGCGATGCGCAAAAAAATGTCTCCTGAAGAAATTAGTCAATTGAAATTCCCGGTGCCGATGTGGCCTGTTGCACCAATTCTCGCGATTGCTTTTATGGTGTTTATCTTTGGTGTGCTCGGTTATTTCGAAAGTACTCGAATTGCCTTGTATGTTGGTATCGGTTGGTTAGTATTATTAACTATCGCTTATGCGTTATGGGTTAAAAAGCCTGCAAAAGAAACGGAAGCGCTCGTCCAAAGTGAAAGTTAATCTCGCCATTTTTCTCTGATTGTTTTGGTATCTTCATTCATGCCCTTTAGCGTCTTAAAGGGCATTTTTGCATCAAATTGCTATTCAAAGGTGCGATTTGGTCGTTTTGTTAATTATTTTATTGCATTAATCTGCTGATTTGTCTTTCACTTCGTGGCAAACTTTAGCTATTCGCATTTTCCCTTTCAAAAATCACGCTGGAGAAACCCTTCTTGGAAAAGATCTTCGTTGATGAAGCTGTTGCAGAACTTCATACCATTCAGGATATTTTACGTTGGACGATGAGCCGTTTTAATGCCGCCAATGTATATTATGGCCACGGAACCGATAACCCGTGGGATGAGGCGCTGCAATTAGTGTTGCCAACGCTTTATTTACCGTTAGATCTGCCGGATGAACTTCTCACATCGCGCTTAACGCCAACTGAGCGCCACCGTATTATTGAGCGTGTTTTACGCCGCATTAATGACCGTATTCCAGTGGCCTACTTGACCAACCGTTCATGGTTCTGCGGCCATGAATTCTATGTGGATGAGCGGGTGCTGATCCCACGTTCACCAATTGGAGAGCTGATTAATAACCACTTTGTTGGGTTATTAGCAGATGAACCACAGACTATTTTAGATTTATGCACTGGCAGCGGCTGCATTGCTATTGCGTGTGCTTATGAATTCCCTGATGCAGAAGTGGATGCGGTTGATATTTCTAGTGATGTTCTTGCTGTTGCCGAAGAAAATATCGCTAACCACGGTTTAGATCACCGTGTAGTACCTATCCGTTCAGACTTATTCCGTGATATGCCAGAGGTAAAATATGACCTCATCGTCACGAACCCCCCGTATGTAGATGCCGAGGACATGGGGGACTTACCAGAGGAATTCCGTGTTGAACCTGAATTAGCACTTGCTGCGGGTAGTGATGGCTTAAAACTGGTACGTCGAATTCTGGCAAATGCGCCGCGTTTTCTCACTGAAGAGGGAATTCTGGTGTGTGAAGTCGGTAACAGTATGGTGCATCTCATTGAACAATACCCAGAGATCCCATTTATTTGGTTAGATTTCGAATACGGTGGTGATGGCGTATTTATGTTAACGCGTGAACAGCTAGTTGAGCATCATGCGCATTTTGATTTATATATTGATTAATCAATAGTTGCACGATGGATTAGTATAGGGTAATCAATAAGAACAACATAACAACATCATTATTAACAACCACATTCTTGGTATTCAAGAACGGCTTAAAATAGGAAACTCCGATGGCTGGAAATTCAATTGGGCAACAGTTTCGTGTGACCACATTTGGTGAGTCACACGGTGTGGCATTAGGTTGCATCGTCGATGGCGTACCTCCGGGGTTAGCACTGACAGAAGCAGATTTACAAATCGATTTAGACCGTCGCCGCCCAGGTACATCACGTTATACAACAGCGCGCCGTGAACCTGATCAGGTTAAAATTCTTTCGGGTGTATTTAATGGTATCACCACAGGGACAAGCATTGGCCTGTTGATTGAAAATACCGACCAACGTTCACAAGACTACGGTGCAATCAAAGATGTCTTTAGGCCAGGGCATGCCGATTACACCTATGAGCAGAAATATGGTCAACGGGATTACCGTGGTGGTGGGCGTTCATCAGCACGTGAAACCGCAATGCGTGTTGCTGCTGGTGCCATTGCAAAAAAATACCTGCAAGAGAAATTAGGTATTCAAATTCGCGGTTGTTTAACACAGATGGGCCCTGTTGAGTGTGAAATTAAAGATTGGTCAATCGTTGAAGAAAACCCATTCTTTTGCCCTGACCCTAGCAAATTAGACGCCCTTGATGAATTACTGCGTGGCTTGAAAAAAGAAGGCGACTCCATTGGTGCGAAAATTACCGTTGTTGCTGAGCATGTTCCTGCTGGATTAGGCGAACCTGTATTTGACCGATTAGATGCGGATATTGCCCATGCACTAATGAGCATTAATGCGGTTAAAGGGGTGGAAATTGGTGATGGCTTTGGCGTTATTGGCCTGAAAGGCAGTGAAAACCGTGATGAAATTACCCGCGCAGGTTTTACGTCAAATCATGCTGGGGGAATTTTAGGGGGGATTAGCAGCAGCCAACCTATTATTGCCCATATTGCTTTAAAACCGACCTCAAGCATTACAGTTTCAGGTAAAACATTAAATCGTGATGGTGAAGAAGTGGATATGATCACCAAAGGTCGCCATGACCCTTGTGTGGGGATCCGCGCTGTGCCTATCGCAGAAGCGATGTTGGCGATTGTGTTAATGGACCATTTCTTGCGCCACCGTGGTCAGTGTGCGGATGTGACTCCTGCAATGCAACCATTTGAATAACAGTAAAAAATAGCTAATGTTATCAGAGGAGCGAAGCAGTTAGTCGCTCTTCTAAAATGAAGGTTTGGATGACACCTCCTTAAAAATATTTCATCTGGGTTGTGATATCGCAATGCAAAGTTGCGATAAATTACGCGTTAACATCATGATGTTTCTCATTTTTGGATTGAAAAATGGATTGGCTAACCGCCGTTGCACCTGAAGTTTATGCCTTACTTTTCTTTGTTGCACTTTTTGCTGGTTTTATTGACTCCATTGCGGGCGGTGGCGGGTTATTAACGATACCCGCGCTGTTGTCCGTTGGTATCACACCTGTTGAAGCGTTAGCGACCAATAAGCTCCAAGCAGTTGGCGGGTCATTTTCTTCTACTTTATATTTTGTTAGGCGCAAAGCGATTGACCTACGCGAGCAAATATTCCCCTTCATTATGACAATGTTTGGTGCGATGCTCGGGGCGATTGTTATTCAAATGATTGATACCGCCTTCCTTAAGCAGTTGCTTCCCGTATTGGTTATCTGTGTTGGTCTCTATTTTTTATTAACGCCATCAATCGGTGTGCAAGATAGGCAGCAACGTGTGAGCATGCCATTTTTTGGCGTGGCTATTGGTATGACTCTGGGCTTCTATGATGGCGCATTTGGGCCGGGTACAGGTTCATTTTTGGCTTTAGGTTATGTGCTGCTGCTCGGTTATAATCTGGCAAAAGCCACTGCTCATGCAAAATTACTCAACTTCGCCTCCAATTTCGGCTCTTTAGTGTTTTTTATTATCGGAGGTCATGTTCTTTGGATGCTCGGTTTTGTTATGCTGGCGGGCCAAATGATAGGCGCACGATTAGGCGCTCGTTTGGTGCTAACTAAAGGACAAAAACTGATCAGGCCGATGATTGTGGTGATTTCGTTATTGATGAGTATTAAGTTACTCCACGATAGCCATGGTGATGTGATTAAAGCTTGGTTCCTCTCATTATTTTAAGATGATTTAAATTATTCATGAGTAAACATAATTATCAGGACTTGATTAATATTTTTGATGGATGTTTTGGTGAAACTTATAACACCAAGCTGGTAAAAGGGGACGATGAACCCATTTATTTACCTGCCGATGAGGCCGTTCCTTATCACCGTATTGTGTTTGCCCATGGCTTTTTTACCAGCGGGTTGCATGAAATTTCTCACTGGTGTATCGCGGGTGAAGCACGGCGCCAGCAGGTAGATTACGGTTATTGGTATTGCCCTGATGGGCGTGATGAAAAAACACAATGTGAGTTTGAAGTCGTTGAAATAAAGCCTCAAGCCCTTGATTGGCTATTTTGTGTTGTAGTAGGAATTCCTTTTAATGTTAGCTGCGATAATTTGGAAGGGAATTTTGAACCCGATCGCATCGCATTTATGCGCAAAGTTCATACACAAGTGATGACTTATTTGCAAAATGGCATTCCTGAGCGCCCATTATGCTTTATTAATGCGTTACAATCGTTTTACAATACGCCTCCACTTTGTGCAGAAGACTTTCCCTATCCGGAAGACATTTTTGCCTGATTGACACATTTAAAGTAAGGATTAAGCATGCTTGCGGATTTAGAAACACGCATACTGACAAAAATTGATGATATGGTTGAACACGCTAGCGACGATGAATTATTCGCAGGCGGCTATCTGCGTGGTCACTTAACCCTTGCTGTGGCTGAGCTTGAAGAAGAAAACGAAACCAGCTCAGAAGCGTTGTATCAACGCGTTGAAGAAAGTATTCAAACTGCCATTAAAGCGGGTGAGTTAACACCCCCTGACCAAATTTTGGTTTTAGGTATGTGGAAAAATTTATTAAATAACGCAATTTAATTTTCTGTGTTATGAATTGGAAGCGGGGAAACCCGCTTTTTTGTTAGCTAAATTTTGTGATAAGTAAACATGATGGCGCATACTCGCTTAGCTAAATTGGCAGATGCCAAATACCTCCCTGCGGTTGAAGCCTCCGCTGGGCAGGCATTCACGACTATTGAAAAATATAAATGGCTTGCTGAAGGTGATGGGCAAACAGAGCAAGATCACCTTGATTTTATTGCCAAGCAATTAGAATGGGTGGCAGTGAATGATAACGGTAGACCCATTGGTTTTATTAATGCTGAAATCCATCATGATAGCCTGTTTATTTGTGAGGTTTCAGTTTGCCAACAATGGCAAGGGCAGGGGCTGGGTAAAAAACTGATCAAGCAGGTTTTGGATGCGGCGTTGGCACGTAATATAGCGACTGTAACGTTGACCACTTGCCGCGATGTACCTTGGAATGCACCTTATTACCAACGCTTAGGTTTTGAAATAATTGATGAAAGCCAACTAACTGACGCACTGCGTGATATTTTACAAGCTGAAATCGACGCAGGGTTCAAAGCAACAGACCGCTGTGCGATGGCAATTCAATTAACTTAAAGCAGGCTTAAATTTATAGGCCTGCCAGTTGGTTGTTAGTAAGGTATTTTTACGGGGCGGCCTACCCGCAATTTTTTTACCCAAAAACGATTTGGGTTCAATTCAGCCAACGTTTCATCATCTAATGGTAGAGGCTGCCCAAAAATCTGTGAAGCAAGAATTTCCGCACACAGTGGGGCGGTGGATAGCCCTCTTGAGCCCAGCGCACCAAAGATAAACAAGTTGGGGTAAACGGGGGCATCCTCAATGGGTTGGCTCTTTGCGATTTTTGCCTGCAAATCATGATAAGCAGCTAAATGCTGCTCATAATTTGGCACGTTTCCTAAGAGTGGAAAATGGTCACGTATGACGCAGCGAATGCCTTGGCGCGATTGTTGTTGTGAAATATTGATATCATGTGGCCATGAAACATCGGGTAAATTATCAATCAGCTTTTGGCGGTTAGCTTGCTGCTCAGCTTCATTGTAGTCTAAATCGAGGTAGTCACGTTGATAGCTGGCGCCTAAACAATGTTGCTTGCCTGTATTGTCCGCAGGGGTTAAATAGCCCTCAAAACACAACACATTTTTAAGTTTTTGCAGCATTGGGTTGGTCGGAATATGGCTGACTTGCCCCCGTACCGCGTTTATGGGCAAATTAACGGTTTGTGAATATTGGCGCAGTTTATGGCCATTAGCAATAACTACAGTTGGGTGTACACGTGTTAGCTCGTTTTGTTCTGGTGTTGTTATCTTCAATTGCCAGTCGCGTTCGTTTTGCACTAATGCCGTGACATCATGATTGAAATAAAACTGAACACCTTGGTGTTGCAGATAATGATACAAGCCCTCGCACAGATCAGCAGGGCAGAGCCAGCCACCAGATGGATAATGAATACCATCGTAATTGACATCAACGCCACAAATATCATTGAGTTGCTGGTGGTTTTTACCCACGGCAAAATCTTCAGGCCAATCGGTATCTAGCATTCCCGCAATTTTACGGGCGATTTTTTCGTTATAGGCTAACTGAGTAACGCCACACCACTGACCATCAAAGGGAATTTCCAAGGTGGCAAGCTGGTGGTAAAAGAGTTTAGCAAATGGGAAAGCACTGACAAAAAAACGTTCGAGAGGGTCATTCGCGCCTGTTAATAAAGGGTAAATAGCACCTTGGCGGTTACCCGATGCATTTTGGGCAACATTGGCATCTTTACAATACAGTGTGACGTTGGCGCCGCGTTTCATAAGAAAGTAGGCGGCAGTTAAACTAGCAAGCCCACCACCAATAATGGCAATATCATGCGGGTTATCAGCAGGTTGCCTTTTACTCCACGGCATTGAACTCTGGTAAGTGTTTTCAGCTAATATGCCTGTTAACATTTCGCGTTTTTGCCCAAAGCCTTTGGCTTTTTGCAGTGTAAATCCTGCTTGTTGCAACCCGCGTTTGACAAAGCCAGCCACGGTAAATGTGGAGAATGTTGCACCTTTTCGAGCCAGTTTCGCCATTGTAGCGAACAGGTGTTCACTCCACATTTGTGGGTTTTTAGAAGGTGCGAAACCATCCAAAAACCAAGCATCTATCTTGTTGTTTAAATTGTCTTTAAGAAGCGATATTTGCTCATTAACATCCCCAAACCATAAATCTAATGTGATATCACCATTTTCCAAAATAATTCTTTGGTTACCCGCTAATGCAGGCGGCCAGTTTTCACATAATTCGGTAGATAGCGCAGAAAGCTCAGGCCAGCATCGATGTGCAGCAATTAAGTCCGCTTTTGTTAGGGGGAATTGTTCAAAACTGATGAAATGTAACCGCTTAAGGGGGGATTGTGGATCCTGAGCTTTGAACTGCACAAATGATTGCCATAAAACGAGAAAATTCAAACCTGTACCGAATCCTGTTTCAGCGATCACGCAGGTTTCACCAGAATGGGTCTTAAAACGCTCAGGGAAATGATTTCCGTGCAAAAAAACATGGCGGGACTCTTCTAACCCATTTTGGTTAGAGAAATAGATATCTGCAAATTGCTCAGACATGGGAGTGCCTTCATCATTCCAGCTAAGGCGTGCGGTTTGTACTGCGCTCTTTTTCACGATAAAGCCTATGATCACCAAATAATCGCTAAATTTTACCGCTGATAGTCGTGTAAGGCTACTGTCATAAAAAAGTGTTATTACTGCCGTAGAGAAAAAAATACAAAAATTTACCCTGATCGGACTTGTTCAGCGTACAAGTGTAAGCTAAAGTGACACCCTGTAATCCCGCAATCATATAAATATAGACATGAGGTAACGAATGAAGCGTGCAGTCATCACTGGTCTAGGTATCGTTTCCAGCCTTGGTAATAACCAGGAAGAAGTACTGGCTTCTCTGAAGGAAGGTCGTTCCGGGATCACTTTCTCAGAAGAATTCAAAGAGGCAGGGCTTCGTAGCCATGTCTGGGGTAATGTCAAAAATTTAGATCCCAAAGACCTGATCGACCGTAAAATGTACCGTTTTATGAGTGATTGTTCCGCATATGCTTACTTGTCTATGGAACAGGCGATTGCGGATTCAGGTTTAACTGAAGAACAAGTTTCGAATTTACGTACGGGTATTGTTGTTGGTTCAGGCGGTGGTTCTCCACGTAACCAAGTCGCGGGTTCAGACGGCATGCGTGCTAAAGGTTTACGCGGTGTAGGTCCATACATGGTGACCCGTGCAATGGCATCAGGTATCTCTGCTTGCTTAGCAACACCGTTTAAAATTAAAGGTGTGAACTACTCAATCAGTTCTGCTTGCTCCACATCTGCGCACTGTATCGGCCATGCAGTTGAATTAATTCAACTGGGCAAACAAGATGTAATTTTCGCCGGTGGTGGTGAAGAGCTGAGCTGGGAAATGACCTGTGAGTTCGATGCAATGGGCGCGTTGTCTACCAAGTATAATGAAACGCCGGATAAAGCATCGAGAACTTACGACAAAGACCGTGATGGTTTCGTTATTGCAGGCGGCGGCGGTATTGTTGTCGTTGAAGAATTAGAGCACGCGTTAGCGCGTGGCGCACATATCTACGCTGAAATCGTGGGTTATGGTGCAACATCTGATGGTGCTGACATGGTTGCTCCATCTGGTGAAGGCGCTGTGCGTTGTATGCAAATGGCAATGCAAGGTATTGATAAAATTGATTACATCAATACTCACGGTACCTCAACACCTGTTGGTGATACGAAAGAGTTAGAAGCTATCCAAGAAGTATTTGGTGATAACTCTCCGGCTATCTCTGCAACGAAAGCAATGAGCGGTCACTCATTGGGCGCTGCGGGTGTACACGAAGCTATCTACAGTTTATTAATGTTAGAACACGGCTTTATTGCGCCAAGCATTAACGTTGAAAACTTAGATGAGAAAGCAGCTGGTTTGAATATCGTGACTAAACCAACGGAACAAGCGTTGAATACAGTGATGTCAAACAGCTTCGGCTTTGGTGGTACTAACGCCACATTAGTGATGAGCAAATATAAAGCGTAATAGCAAGTAGTTTACTCAATCTAATAATAAAAACGAGAACAGTAGTTCTCGTTTTTATTTGTGTCAAAAATAATATTTCTTATATCATAAGTGTGGTTTTCATTTATTAAATAAATAATCGAAAATTTAAAGATAAAAAAACAAATTTATGTCATTCTGTTTTTTTATAAAAACAGGGATGTAAAATATAAATGGGAATTAGCTGTTTTTTTTCAAATGTAAATTATCGGGTAAAGCAGGTTTTAAATGAAAGTTCGTCGCGAGCAATAAATCAGTATAATAAAAATCCAAGTGAAAAAGGATTAATTGATACAATTAAGTTTGTTAATAATAAAATCAATTTTTATAGAATATATGATGATTCTTATTCAAAGAGCTCTTGCGTCAAGCCAAAGTTAGATAGAAAGGCACAGCACCTAAAACAATTACATGCAGTTTATTCGGATAGAGATATTACAAAAAATACGGGCCATACCAATATATTAAAAACGTTTAATGTTAATTATGAAAGTGCCAGGAATTGGAATGCAGCCCATTATGACTGTACGAAAAAAGAACTAACACAAGAAGTGCTTGAGAGTACAATTTTTGATAAAACCAAGAATAAACTATTTAATATCACTAGTATTAATGCGGATTTTTCAGACTCTGTATTAAATGGTGTTCAATTGACTTTAGCAACTAATACTAATCTACTCCATGGTAAATTTGAAAATACACAATTTAAAAATTGTGAGATTGAAATCCCATTTGATGAAAATGCGAACTTCTATTTTAAGGGTAGTACATTTGATAATTCAATATTAAAAATTAAATTTGATGTAGATAATGCGGTAAGAAATCGACTTAAAATGGGAAACCAATGGGATGAGTTTGAAAAAGAAAGCCAAATACTTAAAATTATTAATACAATAAGTGATAAAGAAATAAAAATTGATTTAATTGATCAAGTTTATAATTACAATCAATTAGTTAAAAAGGGAATAAACAGTGCAATTCAAAGTAATTTGAGAAACAATGTGAAATACTCTTAATTATTTTTGACTTAAAATGGCAGTATGATTTGCTGCCATTTTTGGCTTAATCACCACCACCTCCATCACCCCCGCCAGAATCCGATGAAGAACAGTCTGAGCTTGAATTATCATTCGAACAAAAACTGCTACTTGTACGGTGGTTATCATCATTGGATGAATTGTCATAATAGGGTGGTACATAACTTGAGTTTGAATGACTGGAGTTTATTTTTTTCGTTGTATCCTTCACATTTTTGCACACTTCAAAAATTTGGCTTTTCCCTTTTGCCCAGCCAATGGTCACCAAACTGGTGTTTTTTTTCACGGTAACATGCAGCATTTTCCCGCAGAAAATATACATTTTACCAACGGATTTTATTTGAATATAACCGCTGTCTTTCTCTGCGATAATGACAGGGTTTTGGCTGTGGATCACGTAATTGTCACCGTGAACATTAACCGTGCGGATATATGCTAATGGTTTAGGGTGGATATTAAAAAGAACAAAAAACAATCTATCAAGCATATCGTTTATTATTTTAGTGAATGAAGTTTGTAAGTTAATTGATTGGTGCTATTGCGCCAATCGTCTTTGTCTGATTAAACATTTACAGTAGTCAATTTGAATAATAAAACATCATTTTCTGAAATTATTACTATCAAGTTAGTGCGATGATATTAGCGTCAAATAAGGTTAATCAGAGGCACTAATATGAACTTCACACGATGCAAAATTTGGAAAAATGACTTAAAAATTTTAGGTAGCGCTTTAATTAACAGTATTAAAAGCCTATTCGCAGTCAGAATTAAATGCATATTTAATAATAACAAGCCATTTCCGCTGTCTGCCAAACATCCAAAACCCTCACTGCTCATGCCAATGCCAGAATCAAAATATGTCTATTATGGTGAAAGCGCACACAATAAAAATGTGATATTGCTAAGTTATACAAAGCTTCCTGTTAATTGATAAGTAAAAAAAATGCCCCGAAAGCAACCTGGGGCAAAGTTTTACAGAGAAGGTACCCGCAAGGCGAGCTAAGAGAGAGTGTGTTGCAATTTACGTTTGCGAATGCGTTTAATTATTGGTGGAAGTACCAGTACCAACACTGCAAGGACTAATAAGCTTTGTGAAATGGTGCTGCTCCACAAAATATCGAAATCACCGTTACTGATAGACAGCGAGCGGCGCAAGTTTTGCTCCAACATTTCGCCTAATACAAAACCTAAAATTAACGGGGAAAGGGGGAAATTCATTTTCCGTAAAATAAAGCCAAACACCCCAAGCCCCATCATCAACAGTAAGTCAAATGTCGTACTGTGAACCGCATAGACGCCTACGGCTGAAACACACGCGATAGCAGGGACTAAAAACCAAAGCGGTACCGTTAACATACGGGTGAATAAGCCAATTAATGGGATATTCATGATAAGTAACACCACGTTGGCAATCAGCAGGGCGGCAATCAGCCCCCACACGATGTCCGGTTGCTCGGTGAACATTCCAGGCCCCGGCGTGATGTTATACAGCGTTAATGCCCCCATCATGACTGCGGTTGTTCCCGAACCCGGCACGCCAAGAGTTAGCATCGGAATAAATGACCCACATGCAGAGGCATTATTAGCCGCTTCTGGTGCTGCAACACCGCGCACATCACCATTACCAAAATCACCTTTTTCACCACTGATTTTTTTCTCCGTCATGTAGGTGATAGCACTGGCAATCGTTGCGCCTGCTCCCGGTAATACCCCAACGAAGAAGCCAATAAATGACGAGCGCAGAGCTGGGCCCGCACAGGCTTTGGCTTCTTTGCGGTTAAACAGCATGCGGCCTGTTTTACGGATCAAACCTTGCCCTGCCGCTTTGCTTTCTAACATCAGCAGAATTTCGCTGACGGAAAACAAACCAATCACGACAACAATAAATTGCACGCCATCCGATAAGTGCACACTATCGAACGTAAAACGGTATTCTCCAGAGTTAGCATCGACCCCGACGGTGGCGAGTGACAAACCAATTAACGCCGCAAGCAGGGATTTAATCGGGTTTTGGCTCATCATGCTACCAAGGCAGGCGATGGCAAATACCATTAGTGCAAAGTATTCGGCGGGCCCAAAGGCGAGTGACCACTGGGCAAGTAACGGGGCGAACAAAATAATACCGACGATAGCGATGGTTGAACCGATAAAGGAACTTACCGCTGAAATTGACAGCGCTACGCCACCACGACCTTGTTTTGCCATAGGATAACCATCTAACGTCGTCATTATCGCGGCGGCATCACCGGGGACATTCAGTAAAATAGAGGATATCCGGCCGCCATATTCACAGCCTAAATACACGGTGGCGAGTAAAATCAGCGCAGACTCGGCGGGCAGTTTTAAGGCAAAGGCGAGTGGCAGTAAAATCGCTACGCCATTAATCGGCCCTAACCCCGGTAACATGCCTACGACGGTGCCAATAAAGCAACCGATTAAGGCAATCAAGATATTTTGAGGAACAAGGGCGACCTCAAAACCTTGCGATAGATACATCCAAGTTTCCATATTGTCGCTCCTTAACTCAGCAGGCTGCCAATGGGCAGAGTCACATCCAACAGCTTATCAAAGGCATAGAAAAGAAATATGCCAAGGACAGGCCCTGAAATCACCGCGGCGATAGGGGTTGCGCCGAATAACAGCGCGACACTGATGGTCAATAAACTGGTGGCGATGGGAAAACCCAACCACTCAAACGCCCATGCATAAATCACCAAGGATAAAATTAATAATGCAAGGCGGCGCAGTACATAAGGTTTCGGCCACTCAACGGCTTCTTGCTTACCAAACAGCAGGGCAAGCGCACACATCGCCATTAAGGAGAGTATGGCAACCGGAAAAGGGCGGGGGCCCAGTGGTTCATAAGAGAACTCACTTTGGATCCCCCAGCCAATATAAATTCCGATGACACACAATATCAGCCAGACTAGGGCAAATATGCGTTGGCTCATCGTCGGCTCCGTTATTTGGCTAAACCAAATGCACGGGCTTGTTCACGATATTGCTCGATTTCTTTTTTCACATAGCTATCGAGCTCTTGCCCCGTTAAGTTGTATTCAAATAACCCGCGCAATTCGCGTTGCTTCTTGAATTCGTCGGTTTGTTGCAGTTTTTGGAAGGCTTCAACCCATTGGTTGTAATCTGCATCAGAGACTTTTGGCCCCATATAGAACCCACGAATAATCGGCCAAACAATGTCATAGCCTTGTTCTTTGGCAGTTGGAATATCTGCTAAACCATCACCTAGGCGTTTGTCTGCATACACGGCAAGAATGCGAATTTTGCCTTCATTGATATACGGGGTCATTTCACTGATATCCCCCGATAACACTTGAATATGGTTACCTAACAACGCCGTTAAGGTTTCCCCGCCGCCTTCAAAGGCAACATAGCGCATTTTGCGTGGGTCTATATCAATGGCTTTAGCGAGTAACGCAGTCTTCATCCAGTCTTGGCTGCCAATAGAACCCCCTGCACCGAAGACAATGCTATTGGGGTCTTTTTTAAAGGTATCCATTAAATCTTTGAGGGATTTATACGGGGAGTCAGCACGTACCGCTATCATGCCGTAATCGCTACCCACACTGGCAAGCCAACGCACATCGTTTTCGTTATAACGGCCAAATTTACCTTGGGCGAGATTGAGTAGCGAACCACCCGAAAAGGCGACAATGGTGCCGGGTTCCGCAGGGCGCTGTGCGACGATGGCATTGTAGGCGACTGCACCAATTCCACCCGGCATGTAGGTCACCCGCATTGGTTTTTCAATTTCTTTGGTTTCCAACATGGAAACTTGGACTAGCTTACAAGTTAAATCAAATCCACCCCCCGGTTTAGCAGGGGCGATACATTCAGTCCGCTCAGGAAGCGCAACTGCGGAGTTTATACCAACTAAAAATATTGCTGTTGCTAAGGTGTTTAATGTGAACTTTTTCATTCTTTATTTCCTTACTAAGCCAATAATTAGAGGAACAAATTGTGGATTTCTTATTGTGTTTGCGAGCTCATCATTGGCTGAGGAAGCTTTCATTTACCTTTCATTAACAAATAATATTATTTTTATGTGATATATATCAGATTGTTTTATATTTTCGCTTCTTTGTTATGTTAATTTAATGTTAATTTAGCGCCATTAACGTGCTTGTAACGTCAGAGTTGTGATGAACACAGTAAAAATGATGACAATTGCTTTTCATTCATGATGGGGAATGCCAACGTATACCAATAAGTAATAATAATGAGTGTGCGTATGCGAATTTTATTGGTTGAAGATCATGATGAATTATCGTTGTGGTTACAAAAGGCCTTAACGTCGTCAGGGTTTGCCGTGGATGTAGCACCTGATGGTGCGATTGCAGATCAGTTGTTACAGACTGAAAATTACACGTTAGTCGTTTTGGATGTATCACTTCCTCGAATGAGTGGGCTTGAAGTATTGGCGCAAATGCGAAAACGTCATCAAGAAACGCCTGTTTTATTGTTAACGGCGAACTCCGATGTGGCAGACCGCGTGCAAGGGTTGAACGCAGGGGCGGATGATTACCTCACCAAACCATTTGATATCGCGGAGTTAGAAGCGCGAATTCGTGCACTGTTAAGGCGTAGCCAAGGGCAGGTGAATGAGCCTCAGCGTTTTGGTTCGCTGTGTTACCACGAAGAAGGTTATTTTTTATTATGCCAAGAGCCATTAGGGCTCACGCCTAGGGAATATGCGGTATTAAATACCTTATTCCATCGGCGAGGGCGGCCTGTTTCAAAAACGCAATTATTTGAGCAGGTTTTTTCGTTGTCAGATGAAGCCAATTTACAAAGTATTGAATTATATGTGCATCGCGTAAGAAAAAAATTAGCGGGTTCAGACATTAATATCAATACGTTACGCGGATTGGGATACCGATTAGAGCAGTGTAGTGTATGAAATTAGTCTCTCATCCACGCTCTCTCTTTCATCAGTTACTGCTTTTTTTCGGTATCCCGCTCATTTTGTTGGGCAGCTTTTCTGTTTATACCCACTACTACAGTGCAAAATATGCGTCTAATTTGGCGTATGATCGCACGCTTCTTGCCTCCGCACGGACGGTTGCAGAAAGGCTACAAGTTACCGATGGTCACTTATCAGTTAATGTACCCTACGTGGTGCTTGATAGCTTCGAATTGAATAATAACGACAGAATTTTTTACCAAGTGATTTCCCCTGAGGGGGAAACTATTTCGGGTTATGATGACCTACCTCCCATCCCCCCTTATTGGATGCGCTCCCAGCACTATACCGCTCTGGTTTACTTTTATGATGCGGAATATAAAGGCCTACCGATACGCATCGCCACATTTTTTCAGCCCATAAATGAAGGTGGTATTGCGGGAATGGTGGAAATCCGTGTGGCAGAAACCGTCTATTCACGGCAAGATTTAGCCAATCAATTATTAATATCCGCATTAATGAGCCAAGGAACCGTGGTGTTTTTAACCTTGTTACTTGCCTATATCTTATTGAGTAAGCTTTTGACTCCATTGAAAAAACTATCAAACTTGATGTTAGGGCGCTCAGCGAATGATTTGACGCCATTGCCGAACCTGTTGCCGTGGTCGGATTTATCACCGTTAATTGAGGCGCTTAACCGTTATATATCGCGATTAAAACGCATGGTAAGGCGCCAAGAACGCTTTAGTGCAGATGCCTCTCACCAATTAAAAACGCCATTAACCGTGTTAAAAACCCAAGTATCCGTTGCCATTAATACTGAAGATGAAAGCCAGCGCCAACAAAGCTTACAAGCGATCAATCAAACGCTGGATAACACCATCGTACTGACGGATAGGCTTTTGCAATTATCTCGCTTAAAAGCCCATGAAAAATCGGCAGTTAGCCAATATAGGGCGATTAACTTAGTGGAGATTGTGCATCAAGCCTGTTTTACTCGACTCGGCCAGGCAGAAAGCCAGCGGATTGATTTGGGCTATGAAGGGCTTGATACAGCATGGATTAAAGGTGAACCTCTTTTGCTTGCTGAGATGTGTGCCAATTTAATTGATAACGCGATTAAATATACCCCTGAAGGCGGGGTGGTGACTGTGCGAGTGGTGAAGGATGAAAGTACTCAGCAGATTGTTTTAGAGGTTGAAGATTCTGGTCCCGGTATCCCTGATGCGAAAATTAGCCGCTCCATGGAGGCATTTACACGGTTAAATAATGCATTAGGGAAAGAGGGAGCAGGGCTTGGCTTAGCATTGGTAAAAGATATTGCCAGTTACCATGATTCAGAACCGCAATTATTAAAAAGTGAATCATTGGGTGGGTTGCTTGTGCGGATAGCTTTTACCGCGAGTCATGCGCCAAATCGTTAAAAAATAAGGGCGCTATTGATTGAGCGCCCTTTGTTTCTACATTTTATTTTTTTAGTGCACTAAAATCCCATTTTTGTAAGGCATTGATGGAATCTTTGTCTTGGTATTTAGCCCCTAACTCAAGGTAATCATGGGCTTTTTGCAGATCTTCTTTGCTCTTGGTGCCAATCCAACCGTTATAGTACATATAGGCAAGTTTGTATTTTGCCATGGCATGGTGAGCGCCTTGTTCTAAATCGGTCATATCATAGTACTTGGCTGCTCTAACGTAATCTTTTGGCATACCTTGGCCGAAGTAGAGCATATCTCCTGCTAAGTGTGCGGTATTACTGTCATTTTGCTGAGCGCCTAAATCAAAATAATACAGGGCTTTTGCAAAATCCTTTTCAAGTCCACGCTCGTTGTCTTTACGGTATAGGTTGCCCAAAATGTTGTAGGCTCTTGGGTAGCCATTTTTACCAGCAAGTTCATAATAATAAATCATTTTTTGCGTGTCTTCAGGGACCATTTCGCCTCGTGCGTAGTTGATCCCTAACGAGAACGCGGCCATTTTATCACCTGCTTCAGCTTTGACGCGCTTCGCTTCAATTTGTTCAGCAAAACGGCCATATTTTTGGAAGTCTTGCTCTTCTTTAAAGCGTTTATCAATTTCTTGCTTATCTTCCGCTGAAAGGTTATTCATCAACTCAATCTTGTCAGTGTCTTTTTCCAACTTTAACGCGATGTAATACGCGTGTTTGGCATCATTTTTGCGAGTGTAGGCATTATAGAGGCTACCAAGAGCGTATTTATCGTGATATTTCAAGGAAATTTCAAACCATTCAATGGCTTTATCGAGATCTTGCTCAACACTACATTCACCTTCGAGATAGAGGTCGCCCATGGCACGAGATAAATCCTCAGGTTCTTGAATATAGGTTCTATCAGTATTTTTCTCGAACTTGCCTTTTTCTAACCACTCTTTCAGGTAGGTGCCTGCTTTATCCATATCCGTATTGCGGCTATTGGAACAGTAGCGCCCTGGGGAATTAATTTCATAGAGCATTTTGATTGCACCCATATCCCCTTGTTTATAGGCCTGTTCCAGATACTCTAACGCTTTTTGTGGATCACTACTGGCGTAATAGTGATATAAGCGTTTGAGGGCGTCAGGGCGGTTTTGGGCTTCACTTTCGAGTAAAGCAAAGTATTTCTTATCATCTTTGCTACGATTAAGGTCGTTCTTCTCGCTGCGAATACCTTTTTGGTACAAGTTTGCTAAGGAATTAAACGCTTGTTTTGAAAGATCGCTATCAGTAGATTTCATCCCCTCTTGCAGATATTGAATTGCAGTGTTGTACTCGTCAGATTCAAAGAGAACACGGCTATCATATAAGTAATCACCTGCGAGTTGCACTTTAGAGAACAAGTCACCCCTTGCTACGCCATCAAGGTAATTTTGGCGCTTGGCTTGGCTACTTTCGGTCACATTGTCTAGAGATGGATAAACAGCGAGGTTACCGCCAGCAATGGCTTTTTTGTACCAAAGCTGCGCGGCAGAAGCGCGGCCACGGGATTTATACCAATCCCCTAGTTGACCAGCGGCCGCCGCATCGCCATTTTGTGCAGGGACGACGGTGGTGTCATACAGTTTTGTGTACTCTTCAACACGGCTCGGGTTAGAATATTTTCTCAAGTAAACAATGGCTTCATCCCAATTTGGTTCAACAGTCAGTGCTTCCTTATCGGCTGAGAGCTCGCCCATATACAGTATTTCACTGTACAGAATAATGGCGTTATCGTTTCCTTCATCACTGGCCATTTTCAAATATTTCTTGGCTTGCTGGCGGTCTTCTTTCACACCGTTACCATACAAATAGGCACGGCCAACCTTGTATTTTGCGGTTGCATTTTCATTTAGCGTTTTCATGCCAATATCAAAGTCATCCATGTATTTGATATATTCATTTCCCCAACTACCTGATTTTAGGTAGTATTCACGGGCTTTTTGGCGATTAGCTTCGACTAATGGACTACCATTTAAATATTGGTGAGCCAGTTCGCGGGTATAGTTTTTGCTACCAAGGGCGGCGAGTTGGTCATAATAACCAATGATTTTGCTTTTGTTCGCACTCAGAAGTTCGGTATTTTCATTATAATAGTCAATCAGCTCTTCAAGTGCCGTTTCATTATTCAGTTTGGCGCTTTTCGCTAAGTATTCCAGCCATTTTTGCTGATCGACTTTTTGCCCATAATTTCCGAATTTATACGCATTGGCGAGGGTGCGAATTGCATCTGAGTCATTGTTTTTTGCATTGGCCTGAATGGTAATAAACGAGGCTCTCGCTTTTTCAATTTCTCTTTTACGTGATTTTAAAAAACTGAAATCAGGGTCAGAGATTTTGTTGAAATACTCCATCGCGAGGTCATAGTTTGCATCTTCCCCATAATCCCCTTTTTGGTAGATTTCACCCAGTTCATATAAGCAACGGTTACTGCCTAATGCTGCACAACGTTTATATTGTGGGACGATGTCATCGGGTGTTAACCCTGAGATGGCTTGGAAGCGGTCTTTATAATAGGCCTTGTCATTGATGTAATTCACGCGGTCAAGGTTTTGCACAATGTATAACATTGCGGATGTACTGCCTAAATCTGCTGCGTTTAAAATGGTCTCGTAGTAAGGTTTGAGTTCGTCATTGGTTAGCGCGCTAACATTCTTTAAGTTTGTGAGCTGGGTTATGCCATATTGATAAGTGATATCGGCGTCTGTACCAATCAGTGGCTCAATCAATTTTTGCGCTTCGGCGTTTTTTTCATTAGTCGCTAAGTGAACGAGTAACGTTTTGGTATCACTGCGATTTAAGCCTATTTTAAATAAAATATCGTAGGCGGTGGCCAGTTCTTCGGGCGTTAACGAGGATTTTGCACGAGATGAGTCGAGCAAATCCACCAGTATATTGGCGATGGTACTGGTTTCAGAGGGCTGATATTTAAGCAGGGCTGCAGCGTAATAGACACGCCCGTTATAATCGTATTTACTTGCTTTTTCATATAGTTCAAAGGCTAATTTTTTATTATTTTCTGGGTCTTGGCGCAGTAAGTAATCCGCATAGTAATGCGCTAATGCATCATTGTCGCGTTCGATAACGTCTTTCTTTAAGATATCAACAATGGTTTTTTCATCCACAAATTCTTTTATATCATAACGATAGTATAAATGAACTAGCATGCGATCTGCGGTGGATGGGTAGCCTCGTGAATCTAAGTTATCTTTCAGTATTTGCGTGGCTTTTTCGAGGTTTTTTTCAGTACCGAAGCCATTAATATAACCACGAGCAAGTTGCATTTGGGTTTCATAACTTGGCTTAATGCGATTTGCTTTTACTGTCGCCTCAAAAGATTTTTCTGGTGAATATAATACACTGCCTTCCGTGCCATAAACTTGGCTGGCAAGGATTTGCGCCTTTGCTGAATTTGGGTACTTCTTCATTAACTCAGGCAGATATTTCGCCACTGTCTCATTGAGTTTTTTCGTGGGAAAATCATAGTTAGAGATAGCGCGCTGAGTAATGGTAATCAGTGCTTCTTGATGGCCAATATCGGCTGCAGAGGTTAAATATTTGTTGGCTAAGGCATCATCTCGGTCAATAGAACTAAAAGTGGTACCTGAATAAGCGCGATAAGCCTCATACATTGCGTCAGGGTATTGCTGGTCAGCAGCCTCGGTGAGCGCTTTAATTTTTTTATTATCAGCAAGGTAACTTAGGTACAGTGCTTTGGGTTTCTTTTGTTGTATCAGAGGGCGCAAATAGGCCATGGCGCGCAATTCACTGCGCTTTACTCCGTCACCCTCACTGTATTTGTGATAGAGCGTGTAAATGGCGTATTCTTCACCTTTACTGGCTCTTTCTTCAAGATTGGCGAGAACTTGTTGTTTCTCTTCAGCCGTCTGTGAACCATACAGCGATAAAGGCGCTGGCTCTATATCATTGCTTTGGGAAATAAAATCTAACGTAGAGGAATAAGACATGCGCTCGTATTTTTTCGCCAATGCAGGGTTTGGTGCAATCCCATCGCCACCGTTTTCATAAATAGTGGCAAGTAGCATGGCAGGTAATGGGAAATCTCTGCTAACCAGCGGCGTTAAGATTTCAACGGCCTTTTTATTGTCTTTATCAAATTGATGGGCAATATAACCCAGCGCAAATTTTGATAAGTTGGAGCCTTGATCAGCGGCTAAGGTAAAGTATTGGCGTGCCAGTTTGATATCTTGGGGGATTTCGTCGTATCTGTCCTCCATGTACACGCTGCCCACTAACTCTTGCGCTTCGATAACGCCTAAATCCGCGGCTTTGGTGAGTGACGTGAGACCACTTCTATCTTCAGGCGTATCATCCATCTCGCGGTTATAGCGGTAATAACCGAGGTTATAGAGCGCATTCTTATTATTAGCTTCAGCGGCCTTGATTAAATAACGCTGCGCAGCTTCATCATCAGGCTCAATACCAATTCCATCTTTATACATCATGGCTAAGGCATACGCAGATTGAGGATCGCTGTCGGCATTTTTTTGGAACTGCTCAACAGCGGCTTTAGTATCACCTTGTTGATATAAGTCGTACCCAGCTTGGGCTGAGTTGGATTGGCTTGATGCATTGATAAAATAAATGCCGGCTGCAATAGCGATTATTATCAATGCAAACAAACCTATCTTAAGCTGTTTAGTCATGGTTTTTCCTTGTCATGGCTTATCAGATTGTTTGCCACGCTCCTGTGTTTAGTGCATACCCTAGGCTAATACTACTAAAGAGGTATTTTGTTTGGCTTAAGTCTAATTGCTTATGGAGAAGATTCAATCGGATTAGGTCTACAATGAGCAATAAGATGACTTTGAGCTTACCAATGGCAGAAAAATAATGAATAACTGAGTGATGATAAAATGTCACAAAGCATTAAGGTTGATAAAAAAGAGTCAAAAAAATTAAGAAAGTGAGGGAAAAGCATGGATTATTTTGTGAGGGGCTTTCAAACATAGCCCCACAATGTGGGGCATATGAGTGACGACATTGCTTTATTGCTTTTGTAATTCTATTTTACTGGCAAGTATCCTTTTGAACCACCTTTTTTTCACGGCGGAACATTTGTGTGAGCGGGGTTCGTAACTGCTGCGCTAGCATCACACCCAGTAATACCACGCCTCCACCGATTAAATGATAGCTTTTTAGTTCTTCACCCAAGGCGAAAATAGCGATAATTGCAGTGAATACTGGGGCGAGATTCATAAATATGGACGTGGTATTTGCCCCTAAGCGCATCACGCCTTGGATCCACATAGCGGGTGCGATAATTGAGGCGGCAATCCCCGCAAACATCACTAACCCAATGTTGTGGCTATTCAGTGCCACATCGTCTGCCATTAAAAA
This sequence comes from Providencia sp. UF-183, assembly GCF_058246155.1. NCBI lineage: Bacteria > Pseudomonadati > Pseudomonadota > Gammaproteobacteria > Enterobacterales > Morganellaceae > Providencia > Providencia sp. UF-183. The sequence goes on from NZ_JBSICD010000004.1 coordinate 59,218, forward strand.
GTTTGGTAACAGTAAAATCACCCCAAAGAAAATTTGTACATAGAGCGAATCCCAGCTAGAAAGCTGAATTGACCAACGTTTTGTTAGTACGCCATAGAGGGCATATGCCGCAGAGGCAACAATCATCATCAACTCGCCTTGGCCTAACCCGTGGGAGAGTAATGAACTTGGATTGCCTTGACTGACCAACCACAGTAAGCCAAACAGCGACAAAGCAGAGCCAAGAACGATGCCCACTGTTGGGATCACTCGCAAAACAAAAATACTGATGATAACTGTTAATAATGGGATCAGTGAGTTCATGATCCCCATAAACGTGGCGCTGACACTGTGTGCGGCATAATAGGCTAAGCTTTGGTATAGCATCATTCCTAGCGCCCCTAAAATGGCTAATTGCCACCAATGTTTCATCACCACTTTATGGTTTCGTAGCACAGAGCGCAGTACAAAAGGCGTCATAACAACTAGCGCAAGTGCCCAGCGGTAAAAGGAAATTGCCGCAGGATCAATGGCCGTGGACGCCGCTTTGTTGACGATGGCGTTGACTGACCATAACAAAACCGCAATCAGCGGAAAAAGCAAATTCTTCATTAACACATTCTCCCATATCGAATGTGATCCAGTATACATCTGACCGATTTTTTATATATACTGATAACCAGACAATCGATAACGCTTTTCAGACAGGTATCATGGGAAATTCAAAATTAGATATTTGGCAAATCAGTGAATGCAATATTATTGAGCCTGAGCTTATTGCATTTCGCCACGAACAAACCGCTGCACTTACCGAATACAAGTCACATTCACACCCATTTGGGCAGATGCTGTATGTGGTGTGCGGTATTATGGAAATGGAAGTGGCTGGAAAGCACTACTTGGCGCCGCCTGAATTTTGTATTTGGATCCCCGCGAATATCCCCCATGCTAGCTTTAATAAAGAAAGTGTCAAATTTCGTATCGTGGATTTCTCACATGAATATAATGAGGTGTTAGCTCAGCGCCCTTGTGTGGTTCGTTTAAGCCCGATATTTCAATCCATTATGACGGATATGTACCAACGGGGGGTTGTTCAACCCGAAACGGAACAAGATTTACGCCTTGCCAATGTGTTGATTGACCAATTTTCACTTTCCCCATGTCAAGACACCTATTTGCCCGCCACTAAGGACAAATTTTTAGCTCCGATTTTACAAGAACTGCAAAACGACCCCGCTGATAACACCACGCTGGCGGAATGGGCAAAACGTTATTATACCTCAGAGCGAACGTTATCAAGGCGTTGCCAACAAGAACTCGGTATGTCATTTAGTGAATGGCGGCAACGTTTACGCTACTTACATGCCGTCGCTGGCTTAGAGCGCGGAAAAAGCGTGCATGAAGTCGCGTTAGATGTGGGATATAGCTCAGCATCGGCATTTATTGCCATGTTTCAACAAATTTCTGGGGTGACACCTGACCGTTTTCGTGTGAAAGAATTTGCGATGGATGATAACTTTAGCCTAGAGCGCTAACTCTCATAGGCATCTGGGGTAAACCGTGGCAAAATATTGTGATACAGAGCAAAATTACCAATCATTGGGACACACAGCGTGAAAATTTTAGTTGATGAAAATATGCCTTATGCTCAGGCACTGTTTAGTGAGCTAGGCGACGTCAAAGCTGTACCAGGACGTCCAATTCCTGAACAAGAACTCATTGATGCAGATGCATTAATGGTTCGCTCCATCACCAAGGTCAATGAATCACTTCTGAGTAATACGCCGGTTAAATTTGTCGGCACTGCAACTGCGGGCTTTGACCATGTGGATACAGCATGGTTATCCAGCGCCAATATTGTTTTTTCTTCTGCGCCAGGCTGTAATGCCATTGCGGTGGTGGAATACGTATTTTCCGCATTATTACTGCTCGCTGAGCGCGATAACTTTGATTTACGTGATAAAACGGTTGGGATCATTGGTGTTGGCAATGTAGGTGGCCGTTTAGCCACGCGTTTAAATGCATGGGGCGTGAAAACGGTTTTATGCGATCCGCCGCGTGCTGCAAAAGGGGAAGATGGGCCATTTGTGGCTTTTGATGCGCTGCTTGCTCAGGTTGATGTACTGACTTTCCATACCCCGCTGAATATGACAGGGGAATATCAAACCTTCCATTTGATGGACAAAACCCGCTTAGAAAACTTGCGTGACGGCAGCATTTTAATCAATGCCAGCCGTGGTGAAGTGGTTGATAACAAAGCGTTACTGGCTGCGCTTCAGCAAGGAAAGAAAATAAGTGTTGTGCTGGATGTTTGGGAGCCAGAGCCTGACTTAAATACCGACCTGCTCCATTTAGTCGATATCGGTACGCCACATATTGCAGGCTATACCTTAGAGGGCAAAGCGCGCGGAACGACGCAAGTTTATGAAGCTTACTGTCAGTTTCTCGGCAAATCGGCGCACGTTTCCCTCTCATCGCTATTGCCAAAACCCGATATCAGCGAATTGACTTTCAATGGTAAATTAACGCAAAACCAGCTCAAAAGGTTAGTGCATCTAGTGTATGATGTGCGCCGTGATGATGGCGCATTAAGAGCCGTTGCAGGTATCAAAGGTGAATTTGATAAGCTGCGCAAAAATTACCAAGAGCGCCGCGAATGGTCATCCCTGAATGTGATTTGTGATGACCCGCAAACTGCTACGTTGCTCAGCGAGCTTGGTTTTCAGGCGCGCTTAATTCACGCATCATAGATTTTAGTAATATGAACTTCTGATTAAATGACTTCAATTATTGAGGTCATTTAATTTTTTATTTTTTAGAGGAATAGCCATGACTGAAGGTTGGAATATTGCAGTATTGGGTGCAACCGGTGCTGTGGGTGAAGCGATAATTTCACTGTTACAAGAAAGAGAATTTCCAGTCGGTGAGCTGTATTTACTGGCCAGCGAGCGCAGTGCGGGAGAGAGCGTGCGTGTTAATGGCAAAAGTATTCAAGTTATTGATGCCAAAGATTTCGATTGGTCACAAGCTCAAATAGCCTTTTTCGCGGCAGGTGAAGCGGCTTCATTGCAATATGCCGAGTCCGCAGCGCAAGATGGCTGCATCGTGATTGATACTAGCGGCGTATTTGCCCAAGAGCCTGATGTGCCATTAATTGTGCCGGGTGTGAACCCGCAAGTATTAGCGGATTACCGTAACCGTAATATTATTTCGTTAGCAGATAGCGCAGTTAGCCAGTTGTTAACAGCCATTAAACCGCTAGTGGATGCAGCAGGCTTAGGCCGTATCACATTAACCAATATGTTGTCTGTTTCTAGCTATGGTAAAGCCGCAGTCGATGAGTTAGCAGGGCAAAGCGCACGTTTATTAAACGGTATTCCTGCGGAAGAAGGGCGTTTTAGCAAGCAATTAGCTTTCAACATGCTGCCATTGTTGGCGGATATGGATGGCAGCGTGGCGCACGAACGTCGCTTAGTTGAACAAGTACGTAAAGTGTTGCAGGACGATGGCCTACCTGTCGCGGTTAGCTTTATTCAATCCCCTGTTTTCTATGGTAATGCGCAAGTGGTTCACCTCGAAACGTTACGCCCAATCAGTGCGGAAGAAGCGAACGATGAATTTGAACGTTTTGACGATATTCAGGTCTCAGAAGAGGGTGATTATCCAACGCAAGTGACTGAAGCATCGGGTAATGACCAACTCAGCATTGGTTGTGTGCGTAATGACTACGGTATTCCTGAAATTTTACAGTTCTGGTCAGTGGCAGATAACGTGCGTTTCGGTGGCGCATTAATGGCGGTTGAAACGGCAGAAAAACTGGCTCAGGAGCTGTTTTACTGATGTCCGAGTCAACAAAGTTGCATCGTATCGCGTTAGGTATTGAATACAACGGCAGCCGATATTTTGGTTGGCAACGCCAGCAAGAAGTAAAAAGTGTACAAGGCTGCCTAGAGGAAGCCTTGTCGAAAATCGCCGCTGAGCCGATTGGCGTATTTTGCGCGGGGCGAACAGACGCAGGCGTTCACGCAACGGGGCAAGTGGTGCATTTTGAAACGTCGGCTGAGCGCAAAGAAGCGGCTTGGACGATGGGGGCAAATACTCACTTACCGCCAGATATTGCGGTACGTTGGTGCCAACCTGTCAATGATGAGTTTCATGCACGTTTTAGTGCAACGGCGCGCCGTTATCGCTATGTGATTTTTAATCACCGTTATCGGCCCGCTATTTTATCCAGTGGTGTGACCCATTTTCATTATCCATTGGATGAAAAACGTATGCATGAAGCGGCGCAGGCACTGATTGGGGAGCGTGATTTTACCTCATTCAGAGCAGTCCAGTGTCAGTCTAGAACACCTTGGCGTAATGTTATGCACGTCAATGTGAGCCGCCACGGGAATTATGTGGTGGTAGATATTAAAGCCAATGCGTTTGTTCACCATATGGTGAGAAATATTGTTGGTAGTTTGCTGGAGATTGGCTGCGGAAATCAAGAGATTGATTGGATGGCTCATCTTCTTGAATTAAAAGACCGAACTAAAGCTGCCGCCACGGCAAAAGCGGAAGGGCTCTATTTGGTCAGTGTGGATTATCCAGAGAAATTTGCGCTCCCAAGTAATGTCATGGGGCCACTTTTTCTTGGCGATGAACTGATGTAAATCGACGTTAACTTTATCTCATAATTACTGCAAATAGCACGGATGCTATTATTAATGAGGATTATATGGAATTTATCAGTTTTATTATCGACTTTATTTTACATATCGATGTGCACCTCGCTGAACTGGTCAGAGATTATGGCACGTGGGTATATGGTATTCTATTCCTGATCCTATTTTGCGAAACAGGGTTAGTGGTCACACCATTTTTGCCGGGGGATTCGTTATTATTTGTCGCGGGCGCCATTTCGTCCTTAGACAGTAACGACCTTAACGTGCATTTAATGGTAGCGCTAATGATTACTGCGGCAATTATTGGTGATGCGGTAAACTATACGATTGGGCGTATTTTTGGGGAAAGATTATTTAAAAATCCAGATTCAAAGATTTTTCGTCGAGTCTATTTAGACAAAACCCATGCATTTTATGAGAAACACGGCGGTAAAGCGATTATACTGGCGCGTTTCGTGCCGATAGTCAGAACTTTTGCACCTTTCGTTGCAGGAATGGGCAAAATGTCTTATCGTCACTTTGCATTTTATAATGTGACGGGCGCATTTATTTGGGTATTATTATTCACTTATGCAGGGTATTTCTTTGGTGAATTACCGTTCGTACAAAAGAATTTGAAATTACTGATAGTCGCGATTATCTTTGTTTCAATTCTGCCGGGCGTGGTTGAAATTATTCGTCATCGCCGAATTGCAGCAAAAGAAAAGCGTGCGGCAGCGCAAAAAATCGATAACCACTAAGTGGTTTAAAAAGTTTTTATCTACAGTGAGATATCATTGTGGTTTAATGGCAAAAAATTACATACTGGTGATAACCAGAGTGAATCAGACAAAAAGGTCCATTAATGAGCTGGATTGAAAAAATTTTAAAGAAAGGTAACTTGACCCAATCTCACAAAGCCAACATCCCAGAAGGGGTTTGGACTAAATGCGATAGCTGTGGACAAGTTTTATACGGTGCTGAATTAGAACGCAATTTATCTGTGTGTCCAAAATGTGACCACCATATGCGTATCCATGCCCGTCAGCGCTTAGAAACTTTCCTTGATGAAAATTCTACGACAGAACTCGGTAGCGAACTTGAGCCAAAAGATATTCTCAAGTTCAAAGATTCAAAAAAATACAAAGACCGCATTACCGCAGCACAGAAAGAAACTGGCGAAAAAGATGCAATGATCGTGATGAAAGGAACCTTAAAAGGGATGCCTGTCGTCGCTGCTGCGTTTGAATTTGCTTTTATGGGTGGCTCAATGGCCTCCGTCGTGGGTGCGCGTTTTGTCCGTGCGGTAGAGCAAGCGCTGGAAGATAACTGTCCGCTGGTGTGTTTCTCGTCAAGCGGCGGTGCACGTATGCAAGAAGCGTTGTTATCATTGATGCAAATGGCGAAAACCAGTGCTGCTTTAGCAAAAATGCAAGAGCGCGGTTTACCATACATTTCTGTGTTAACTGACCCAACCATGGGCGGTGTTTCAGCAAGTTTAGCCATGTTAGGTGATATCAACGTGGCAGAACCGAAAGCGCTGATCGGCTTCGCAGGTCCGCGTGTTATCGAACAAACTGTACGTGAAAAGCTGCCACAAGGCTTCCAACGCAGTGAATTCTTACTGGAAAAAGGCGCCATCGACATGATCGTTCGTCGCCCTGAAATGCGTGATCGTCTGGCTGAAATTTTGGCGATGTTAACCAACAAACCAAGTTTCACTGAAACGCCAATCATTGTGGCAGAAACGGTAGAAATCGACCTAAATGCCATTGATGAGATCAATGCCGAAGAACCAGAAAAGGATTCTGCAAAGCATAAAAAAAATGATGAGTAATCTAATCATTCCTACAGCCAAGTCTCCTTTGGAGGCTTGGCTTTCTTATCTCACTGACCTGCATAGCCAAAATATCGACATGGGGTTGGAACGAGTCGGCCAAGTTGCTCGGCACATGAACCTGACGCAACCTGCTCCTAGAGTTATCACCGTCACAGGCACCAATGGAAAAGGCACCACCTGCCATACGCTGGAATCAATTTTGATGGCAGCGGGGTTAAAAGTGGGTGTTTACAGTTCTCCGCATTTAGTGCGCTACACTGAACGTGTGCGTATTCAAGGGAAAGAACTTTCCGAGTCTGATTTCTGTGAAGCGTTTGCCACCATTGAAGCGCAGCGTGAAAATATTTCGCTCACTTACTTTGAATATGGCACGTTGGCTGCACTACAATTATTTAAGCAAGCTAAACTGGATATCGTTATCTTAGAGGTGGGCTTAGGTGGGCGTTTAGATGCCACCAACGTGGTGGATGCAGATATTGCAGCCATTACCAGCATTGCGCTCGATCATACCGATTGGCTGGGTTCTGATCGTGAACATATCGGTCATGAAAAAGCGGGTATTTTCCGTCAAGGTCATTATGGCGTGGTGGGCGAGCCTGATATGCCAGAGTCGATTGGGCAATATGCCGATAAAATTGGCACGATACTGTTCCGCCGTGGCGTCGATTGGCAATATAGCGAACAAGCAGCGAGTTGGTCTTGGCAAAGTTCGCAACGTGAGTGGCATAATCTGCCATTACCGAATGTGCCGCTGGCAAATGCAGCAACAGCATTAGGTGTGATTAGCTGCTTACTGCAAATTGATGCAGATATTGCTAAAAAAGTCACGGATACCGCTATTGTCCAAGGTTTAAAATCAGCTCAATTGCCGGGGCGTTTCCAAATTATTGGCGAGAAGCCATTAATGATTTTGGATGTGGCGCATAACCCCCATGCGGCAGGGTATTTAGTCAGTAAATTAGCTGGCTTACCTGCGGTTGAAGGTCGCCGTATTCGTGCAGTTGTTGGAATGCTTGGCGATAAAGACATTAAAGGCACTCTTGAGTGTTTATCGCAGGAAGTGACGGATTGGTATCTAGCCCCATTAACTGAATTTAGAGGGGCAGATGTGGCTCAATTGAGCCAGCATATCGCTAAAGCCAATGTGTTTGATAGTGTTGAAAAAGCGTGGCAGCAAGCCTGTGTTGATGCGCAAGAACAAGACGTGATTGTGGTTTGTGGGTCATTTCACACCGTCGCTCATGTCATGATGTTATTAGAAAACCAAAAAGGATAGTGCTGGTGGCTAGTAAATTTCAAAATCGTCTTGCTGGCGTCATTGTTCTGGTTGCGGCAGGGGTCATCGTACTTCCTGCGCTTCTTGATGGCGATAAGAAATATAATGAAAATGAATTTGCGGCCATTCCTATTATCCCGAAACCGGGTGACGAAGAAGATATCGAAGCGATTGCACCATTAGCACATAATAGTGCGAGTGCTTCTTCGGAAGGGGCTTCTGAGGCCATGCTATCAGAGGCGATTACCCAGCAGCAAAATGAACAAGTGGCGGCAAATGTCCCTGCGACAGTCGAGCCAATAAAACCTGAGCCGAAGCCAGAACCTAAACCAGAGCCTAAGCCGGAACCAAAACCACAGCCGAAACCAGAACCTAAGCCCGAACCGAAACCAGAGGTAAAACCTGAGCCGCAAGGCAAAGCGTTTGTGGTTCAAGTCATTGCATTGAACAATGCGAACAAGGTTGAGGAGATTGTGGCGAAGTTACGGTTATCGGGTTACCAAGTGTATACCGTTCCAGCTAAGCCCGTGAACAATAAACTTACGCGTATTTATGTCGGGCCTGAGGCATCTAGACAAAAGCTAGAAGCTGCTCTTCCTGAACTTAACGCGATTACTGGGACAAAAGGGATAATTCAAACATTTAAACCCTAATAAATAGACACAATAATCCCTAAAAGGTAAGGGGATTTAGTAACTTACTGCGGCGATTATGATTTTTTCTTTTCGCCGCTATTTTTTGTAAATAGATAGAAAAATGGTTACGCAAACGTTTTCGTTTTCTGTTAGAATGCACTTCGCTGATGTCGTGAGTGCAAATTTTGGATGAAATATGGTCTGGATAGATTACGCAATTATCGCCATTATTGGCTTCTCGGCACTGGTTAGCTTGATCCGTGGTTTTGTTCGTGAGGCACTATCACTGGTGACATGGGGCTGTGCTTTTTTTGTCGCAAGTACATTTTACCCTTATTTAGCGGACTACTTTACCCGCTTTGAGGATGTACTGGTGCGAAACGGCATCGCCATCGCCGCATTATTTATTGCCACATTAATTGTAGGCGCGGTGGTGAACTATGTGATTAGCTCTTTAGTGCAAAAAACGGGTTTATCAGGCACTGATCGTGTTCTGGGGATTTGCTTCGGTGCTCTGCGTGGTGTGTTGATTGTATCGGCTTTGTTGTTCTTTCTCGATACCTTTACACCGCTTCCTCAAAGTGAGGATTGGCAGCGTTCAGAGTTTATTCCACAGTTCAGTCATATTATCAGGTGGTTTTTTGACTACCTGCAAAATGCGTCAAGTTTCCTACCGGAGAACATCTCTCCGTCTGGCTGATGAGGAAAGACCAAATGTGCGGTATTGTCGGGATCGCTGGTGTTACACCAGTTAACCAATCAATTTATGATGCTTTAACAGTGCTCCAGCACCGTGGGCAAGATGCAGCAGGTATTGCCACTATTGATGGCAAAAATAATATTCGTTTACGTAAAGCGAATGGCCTTGTGAAAGATGTGTTTGAAACGCGCCATATGCTTCGGTTACAAGGTTGCATGGGGTTAGGGCATGTTCGTTACCCAACCGCAGGCAGTTCCAGTGCTTCAGAAGCGCAGCCTTTTTACGTGAACTCACCATTTGGTATCACGCTTGCTCATAATGGTAATCTGACAAACGCACACGAACTCACACGCAGTTTGTTTGAAACCGCGCGTCGCCATGTTAATACGACGTCGGATTCTGAGATTTTGCTTAACGTGCTGGCGTATGAACTGGATAGATTTGACCATTTCCCTCTTGAACCAGACAACGTTTTTAGCGCAGTCGCCGCGATGCACAAAAAGCTGCGTGGCGCCTACGCTTGTGTCGCCCTGATTATCGGCCATGGCATGTTAGCGTTTCGCGACCCTCACGGTATTCGCCCGTTAGTATTAGGCCGCCGTATCACCGAAAATGGCGAACATGAGTATATGGTTGCCTCTGAAAGTGTCGCGCTCGATACGCTCGGTTTTGAATTTTTACGTGATGTCGCTCCGGGCGAAGCGGTATATGTCACAGAGAAAGGCCAATTATTCACACGCCAATGCTCTGACAACCCACAATTGACACCATGTATTTTTGAATACGTCTATTTTGCTCGCCAAGATTCCTTTATCGACAAAGTGTCGGTGTATAACGCAAGGTTACGTATGGGCCAAAAACTCGGCGCGAAAATTGCGCGTGAGTGGGAAGATCTCAACATCGATGTAGTGATCCCAATCCCAGAAACCTCTTGCGATATTGCCTTAGAAATCGCTCATATCTTGAATAAACCCTACCGCCAAGGTTTTGTTAAAAACCGTTATGTCGGCCGTACGTTTATCATGCCGGGTCAACAAGAGCGCCGTAAATCGGTACGTCGTAAACTGAATGCTAACCGCGCAGAGTTTCGCGACAAGAATGTGTTATTAATCGATGATTCTATTGTCCGCGGCACAACGTCTGAGCAAATTGTTGAATTAGCGCGTGAAGCGGGTGCTAAGAACGTCTATTTTGCCTCAGCAGCGCCGGAAGTTCGCTTCCCGAACGTGTATGGTATTGATATGCCAAATGCCAACGAGCTGATTGCTCATGGCCGTGAAGTGGATGAAATTCGTAAATTAATTGGCGCAGATGGGTTAATTTTCCAAGATTTATCCGACCTAGTTGATGCTGTTCGTGAGGAAAACCCAGAAATTACTGAGTTCGAATGTTCTGTATTTGATGGCATTTATGTCACCAAAGACATTGACCAAAGTTATTTAGATTATCTGGAAAACTTACGTAAAGACGACGAGCTGAAGTTGAAAGATAAGAGTGAAGTCGAGGATTTGGAAATCTACAACGAAGGCTAAAATACCTATCATTCTTCAAGTTGTAGGTGTGTTGGCTTCACAAATTCGCCCTAGTCACGTAGTTATCTACGCTCCTAGGGTCTCGTTTGTTTGCCGCCTACCTACAACATGAATAATTTAAGGTATTCGTTAAGTAATATTTGTACCAATTAAACTATCTAGAAAATTCATTCGTTCTATAGTCACTACAACATGAATTATCCTTGGCAATCTCACATCCCCAAAATATTGATTATTCGGATAGGCACCAACAACCGCACGTAATTTAGTATATAATCTTCAGAAATTACCGTGGATTGGGCAGAGAAATGAAAAAACTGATTATTGGGTTAACTGGAGCGAGTGGGGCGATTTATGGCGTCAGGTTGCTTGAGGTACTGAAACCTGTCGAACAGGTTGAAACCCATTTAGTGATGAGCGCCGCTGCCCGCCAAACATTAGCACTAGAAACCCAATACAGCGTGAAAGACGTACAGCAACTTGCAGACCACAACTACGATAGCCGCGATATTGCAGCGGCCATTTCATCAGGTTCGTTTCGTACCGCCGGCATGGTGATTATGCCTTGTACCATGAAAACCCTTTCTGGTATTGTTCATAGCTATACCGACACCTTAGTGACAAGAGCGGCGGATGTCGTACTTAAAGAAGGCAAGAAATTAGTCCTTGGAGTACGTGAAACGCCATTGCATGTTGGGCATTTGAAATTAATGGTGCAAGCGGCTGAAATGGGGGCGGTAATTATGCCACCCATGCCAGCGTTTTACCATCAACCGCAAACTATCCAAGACATTGTTAACCAAACAGTGAACCGCGTTTTAGACCAATTTGATATTGAACTTGAGCAGGATTTATTTAATCGCTGGCAAGGGGCTAAATAAATTAAGACAATATTTATACTTGGTTATTAAGTGTTTTTGAGCCAAATATAACACTAGGGTCAGTATTAAGATCAAAATTACCCATAGAAATATTGGGTTCGACAGGGTAAATATGGCCTTTTTTATCAATGAAAATGTCATCATCCGTTTTTTTCAATAGCGCTAGGTTATTTTGTATAACTTGATGAAGGATCGGGGTTGCAATGTTCGACGAGTAGATGGTCTTTTGCATATCATTCTTTGATTTAGTGTAATGAAACGCTAATGTGACGAGGTGATTTTTCTTGTCAAAATGACGGTGTACAATGCGATAGGTTTTATTTTTTGGTATCAAATTTTTGAATGATTTTCTTTTGAATACGGCCTCAAAGTTATCTAATGCCAGTAATTTGTTTGTTTTTAAATTGCTATCAAAAACTTTTGTTTCTTTATGCTTATTTGAAATTGTATCTATTCTATTAAGTTTAACAAATGAAATTTGATAATTAGAATCGCTATCTTTTATAAATTCATATTCCTCATGTTTAGCCATAAAACTTTTTAGAAAAGAAGTGAACTCATCGACGTCATGAGATTGATAAATACCTTCGTTGGGGTCAAAAAATTGATAGGTTTCACTTTCATTGTTTTTCTTGATATTAATTGCGCAAGCGTGACTTTGACTTAAGAATATATAATTTTGGTTTTCATCTTCACATGCTCTAATTATATCCATAAAATCATTTAATTTTGTCATTTCTTCATATTCATCTTGCATTTTTATACTGGTGGTTAAGTTTTGTTGCTTATTTGTATCTAGCCAGCTTTTTTCTATTTTTTCGTTTGTGAAAATTAGCATTAAATCTAATAGGTTATTAATTTTTGTTTGATTTATTTTTTTATTAATGATGGGTTCAATAATGTCGGATGCTTCTTTTTGTATTTCAGTATCTGGTCTTGAAATTTCACTTGAATTCAATGAGTATATTTCTTTTGCACACTTACTATTGTCAGGAATTAATGATGCCATAGTTATTTTTAGCATTCTATCGTCTTTACCTTTACATTGCTCAAGGTTTTCATTTAAGGCTAGGTCTATCAATTTCAAAAAATTTTTTTCTTCGAGGGTGGCAGAGGATAATGGGATATGTAGTGATAAATTATAATTGTATGCTGAGTTACATCGTAGTTTTTGTATATCAAATATTTCCTTAAGTAGTTTATTTCCTTGTTTAACTAGGCGTTTTTTTTCTGCGTGCTTTTTATAGTCTGAAACAGATGTCATCGCTAAATCACTGCGTTTTTTTTGCAACATCGCGTTGTTAGCGGCAATGTTATCTAGGTATCCGTTGTAAGTATTGATAAAGTTTTGCTCTAAACCTATATCACTATAATGTAAGAATTTGACAGATGTGCCATAACAAAAGCCAAAGAAAGGTTCTTTTGAATTTGCAATACCCAGTATGTTTTCCTTGAAAAATTTAGAGCCATCTGTTTCTAAAAAATTTAAAAATTTTGATTGGGTAAAGGGTGTTTTATTTAATGAAGTTATTTTGTCGGGCATGATGGTATCCTTAATTATCTAATGAATAGATACCATACTTATGTTTTCTATTTGTATCTTTCAAATCTCAATGATTTTGTATTTACTATATGCAATGGATATAAATGTACATGATTTGCATAAAGCACCTGTATAGGAATGTGTAGCCATCATCTCGTCATGTCTATCTCGAGATAGTAAAGATATGAGTATACTAGGAGCGTTAAAAGGGATTAGTTTTCTTTGGCAACCAATAAGTCTTCTAATGCAATTTTCAATTCGATAAATTCGAATTCAAACCCGGCTTCTTCTAGGCGTTTAGGTATAGCTTGCTGCCCACCTAATACTAAAGCGGCGGATTCACCTAAAATAGTTTTGATGACAAACGCAGGCGTGCGGACAAAAGAAGGGCGGTTGAGTACATCCCCTAAAATAGCCGTGAACTGGTCATTATGCACAGGGTAAGGCGCAGTCATATTGAAAGGGCCTGAAAGTGTTGGAGTCGTCAGTAAAAAGTAAATCGCGTTGACCATATCGTTGATATGTATCCATGGCATATATTGTTTACCATGACCAATTGGGCCACCAGCACCCATTTTAAAAATAGGCAGAATTTTACCTAATACACCGCCATTGGGGGATAAAACAAGGCCTGTGCGTAATAAACACACACGTGTTTTGTCGGACGCAGCATTTACGGCAAGGGCTTCCCAGTGTTGAGCGAGTTGATGGGTAAACTCGTCGTGGGGTTGTTCGTCTTCAGTGACAACAACTTGACCTTGGTCACCATAGTAGCCTACGGCAGAGCCCGATAAAAAAACGGAAGGCGGTGTTTCGCTAGCGGTAATGAGTTCAGCGAGTCGCTGGGTGATTTTCCAACGGCTATCACAAAGGCGTTTTTTTTGCTCGTCACTCCAGCGTTTTTCAGCAATGGGTTCGCCCGCTAAGTTAATAACGGCATCAAAGCCATTGAGATTATTGACATCATTTAACGTCGTCCAACATTCAACGGCCTTACAAAAGTGGCTATACACTTTTTGTGGCGAACGGCTTAATACAGTGACCTGATGATCGAGGGCGATTAATTTTTGAACCAGAGGGGTGCCGATGAGCCCTGTGCCGCCTGTTATGAGTATTTTCATTGCCATCCCCGTCATATTTCAAACCGCAGCGTTGTTGCCTGCGCTCAATACCTTAAGTCACATACTTATGTATGCTCCTCATCCCCGTCATATTTCAAGCCGCAGCGTTGTTGTCTGCCCTAGTTGCCTAGCGACTATCTCATTAAGATCAAGTCATCACGCTAATACAATGTTTCCATAGGTTTTATGATTTAACTATAGCACCTGTGAGCACAAATTGTGTGATTTGCCTACGTTATCGCAAAAAAGACAAAAGCTCTATGAGCAATGTGATAAGAAGTGTTTATTTGTGATAGCAACCAAGTGAAAATTGGGCTAGGATCGACGACTAAGTGCGAGTTAAAGCCCGTTGTATTGTCTGACATGTCGTGGCAATCAATCTATGACATAAGCTATTTTAGCTTAATTATAAAAGGTTTACAGGATGGAACAACAAACCGAAGTCGTTGAATGGGTCGATATTGTCGATGAGGATAACAGCGTTATCGCTCAGGCAACCCGCAGCCAAATGCGCGCTGAAAATTTACGGCATCGTGCGACGTATATTGTTGTGCATGATGGAATGGGGAAAATCTTAGTTCAACGACGTACTGACATTAAAGATTTTCACCCCGGCTTTCTCGATGCCACCGCCGGTGGTGTTGTTACCCAAGGTGAAAATATTCTGGACTCCGCAAAACGTGAAGCGGAAGAAGAGCTGGGGATTGCTGGCGTACCATTTGCAGAGCATGGCCATTTTTATTTCGAAGATGCGCATTGCCGCGTGTGGGGTGGGTTATTTAGCTGTGTTAGTCATGGCCCATTTGCACTGCAAGAGTCTGAAGTGGCAGAGGTGAGTTGGTTAACCCCAAAAGAAATCAGCGCTCGTTGTGATGAATTCACCCCTGATTCACTAAAAGCACTTTCGTTATGGCTGACGCGTAACAATGAGTCAGAAAAAGCCATCACTTGTGCTGAAAACTCATAATCACTCAGATTTAAATCGTAAAAGGACTATTTTTTGTAGTCCTTTTAATTTTTTCACCAAAATTCAAATCTCTAGCAAGGTTAATTTTTGACTAATATATAACTATTAGTTATATCCAACTTGCACCTTACACGATGTATTCATTTCAACTCTCGATATAATAAGCGAACTTATTATTTCGCTTGTCATATTGTGAAATTATTTAGCGATACAGAACGACGGATTGAGAAAATAACAATGACAATTCAAAAAGCAGAGTCACTTTTAAAACAACAACACCTTGAAAATGTTACAAATAAAGCGCGTGAAATTATGGCGCGTGAGGGGATTGAAGCGCTAATTGCAACGGTTGGGGATAATTTTTATCACTTAACAGGTTTTGCGAGTTTCTTTATGTACACCTTCAGGCAAACAGGTTCTGCCATTGCCGTGATCTTCCGTGATCCCACAGTAAAATCACTGGTGATCATGAATGAGTTTGAAGCGGCAAACTTAAGCTTGGAAATGCCAAACGCACAGATTAAAATCTTCCCAATTTGGGTGGATGTTGACGACCCTTATAACCCAGATAACGGTAAAGTGGTAAAAGCAAGGCCGATCAATAGCCCAATTGAAACCATTTTTAACTTATTAAAAGACGCTTTATCTGAGGCGGGTGTGTATGGCAAGCCTGTCGCGATTGAGCTTAACCAAATTACCTACACGGGTAAAAATTGGTTAGATAAAGTCATTCCAGAACTGAATCTGGTTGATTCTTCGCCGCTTTTTAATGAATTACGCATGATCAAAAGTGAATGGGAAATCAATCATCTGCGAAAATCAGCCCAAATTACTGAGGCAGGCATTGAAGCCGCTAGCCAACTGATTCGTGTTGGTTGTACATCAGCAGAACTGACCGCCGCTTTTAAAGCCAAAGTCATGTCTTTTCCTGAAACCAATTACAGTCGTTTTCATTTAATTTCAGTGGGAAGTGATTTTTCCCCCAAAATGTTGCCAGACAATGTGCCAGCAAAAGAAGGGAACTTAATTAAGTTTGATTGCGGTGTGGATGTGGCGGGATACGGTGCTGATATCGCACGTACTTTTGTGGTGGGTAAACCGAATGACAAAGTTAACGGGATTTACCAAACTATATTAAAAGGCCATCAATATATGCTAAGCCGTATTGCACCCGGTGTGGCGTTAAGCGATGTATTTAATGAAACGATGGCATTAATTCGTTCATCAGGTTTACCACACTATAACCGTGGTCATTTGGGGCACGGTGACGGCGTATTTGTTGGTTTAGAAGAAGCGCCTTTTGTTAGTGCAGCAACCACTGAGGTGTTCCGTGCAGGCATGGTCATGAGCTTGGAAACGCCGTATTACGGTATTGGTGTGGGCGGTATTATGATTGAAGATATGTTACTGATTACAGAGGATGGTGTTGAAATGTTAAGTCATTTGCCTCGTGAATTGGTTTCTCTCAAATAATAAAAATAAGGACTTTTTATGAGATGGTATCACTACCTCGTTATTTTCCCGATTTTGGCGTTAACCGTCGGGATCTATTATGCCAATGAGGTCGAACCCTTTGTCATGGGGCTGCCTTTCTTAATGTTTTGGATAGTGGCATGGGTGATTGTGACAGCACTCGTTATGTTATTAATTAATGTGTTAGACAGTAAAAACCTTAAGGAAACGTCATGAGCTCCGCATTAATTATTATTGCCGTTTTTTTCCTTTTCAGTGTTTATTTGGCAATCAGAGCCAAAAAAGGAAAAACGATGGACCACGAAGGATGGTCTGTAGGTGGGCGAAGCTATGGAGCGCTACTCGTTTTCCTACTCAGTGCAGGGGAAATTTATACGACCTTTACATTCCTTGGGGGCAGCGGCTGGGCATACGGTAAAGGGCCAGCTATCCTCTATACCCTAGCGGTTAATGCCTTTATGGGGATCTTTTTGTACTGGGTGCATCCGCGTGTTTGGCGGTTTGCAAAAGATAATGATGTCAGAACTATTTCTGAATTATTTACTAAGAAATATAACAGCCAAGGGCTCGGGCTATTAATTAGCTTAATTTCCATTGCGGCGATGGTACCATTATTTGTTCTCCAACTGAAAGGCCTTGGTATTATTGTTTCACAAGCCTCCTATGGGGCTATTCCTGCGGATATGGCCATTTGGATTGGAATTATCGCAGTCACGTTGTTTGTGATGATTTCAGGTATTCATGGGTCAGCTTGGACATCCGCTCTGAAAGATTTAATGATCTTAATTGTCGTGGTGTTTATTGGGATTTATATTCCGCTGCATTATTACGGTAGCTTTGGTGATATGTTTAAAGCGATTGATACCGCCATGCCAAGCTTCTTAACCTTCCCAAAAACAGGGCTGAATATTCCGTGGTATATTTCCACAATATTCCTATCTGTTGTGGCGTATTTCTGTTGGCCTCATTATATGGCAGCGGTATTTACGGCAAAAGATGAAAAGTCCCTCAAGCGAAATAGTATTTTAATTCCGGCGTACAGCTTGATTATGCTATTTGCCTTTTTTGTTGGTTATGCGGCGATATTACAAATTCCACACCTTGAAGGCTCTGCGGTGGATTTATCACTGTTTGAAATTTCGAAAGAAACCTTTTCACCTGTAGTGGTTGGCTTTATCGGTGCAGCAGGGATGTTAACGGCGTTAGTACCCGGTTCTATGTTGTTGTTAACCACCTCAAATATGTTAGCGGGCGTGGTACAAAAAGCGGTAGGTGTGAGTGAAGAAAAACGCCAGTCTGGTGTGTACGCGCGCTATATGGTGCCGTTAGTTGCCTTGGTGAGCTTGTATTTTATTTTCCACAGTAATGACACGTTAGTGGCAATTATGTTGCTTGGCGTGAATATTGTAGCGCAATTTTTCCCTGCGTTATTGATGAGTTTCAAACAGCATAATCCAATGACATCCGCGGGTGCGATTTGTGGTATTGCAGCGGGGGTATTATTCCTTGCTGTCACCTATATTGAAAAAATATCGTTAGCACAACTCTTCCCATGGTTAGGGGAAGGCTTAAGCTTTATGAATATTGGTATTGCTGCATTTATTCTGAATATTATTGTTGCGGTGGTTGTTTCGTTATTGACTCGAAAAAAATAATATTGGGATATTCCATTAAATAAAATGCCCGCGATTTTTGCGGGTATTTTTGTGAGTCTTATTTACGTGCCATTTGAACACAGAACACGCCTGTCACCACTAAACCGATGCCCAGTATCTTTCCGAGTGGAATTGGGTTTTGTGGCATACCAAACCACCCAAAGTGCTCTATCAAAGCTGAAATCATTAATTGACCTGCAATCACCATCACAAAGAAGGTCGTGCTACCAATTTTTGGCACTAAAATAAGAGCAGAAGTGAGGTAAAGCATACCCGCAATTCCCCCAAACCAAATCCAAAGGGGCTGATGAAACAATTCCGCGCTAAAATTAGGTTTTGGGACCTTAAAAACAAAGAGTAATGGGATCAGGACAATAATGCTGATCACCAGTGAAACGGCACTGGCCCAAAGTGGATGGCCTAAGTGGCGGGCTAATACTGCATTGCTTGCTGCTTGGATAGGGACAACGACCCCAGCAAACAGCGCCACTAATGCTAAAAGTATTCCAGATAATGAAAGTGTAGACATACCAACCTCAGTGTTAACAGGGGATCATTATTGATTTAAGATAAGATTAACGAGCAGGGCATTAATTGGGAAATGAACAATTTTATAAGGTACTATTCGCCAAATGAATAACTTAAGAAGATTAGATTTAAATCAATTAGTTACCTTGCTAATTTTATTGAGGGAACGCCATGTCAGCCGTGCGGCACAAGCCCTTCATAAAAGTCAGCCTGCGGTTAGCCACTCACTGAATCAGCTGCGTGAGCTATTTCAAGACCCTCTGTTGGTACGGCAGAATGGGCAATACCAATTAACCAGTAAAGCGGAATCACTATATACACCGTTACTGAAAGCACTGGAGCAATTAGACTACTTGATTGCTCAACAAAATTTTCAACCTGCTTTGTGCCATCAACGGTTTAATCTTGCATTGTCTGATTATGGTGCAGCCATTATTGCTCAACCATTGACGCGTTTTCTGCGCGAGCAAGCACCTGATGTCGATTTAAACATTTGGCATTGTAGTCGAGAAGAAATGCAAAATAAGTTATTAGAAGGAAGTTTAGATCTGGCGTTTGGGGTCTTTAATTCACTTGATAACACGCTTCGTGCCCAATCGATTTTCCAAGATAAAATGGTGAGTCTGGCCGATAAGTCAATTTGCCCAGCGGGAACAATGACGTTGGACGAATGGTTGTCACACCCTCATATTGCTGTGAGTATGAAACCGTTTGACACCAACGAAGTTGATGCGCAGCTAAAACGGTTAAATCAGCAAAGACGTGTGGCAGTGACAGTACCTTATTGGCAAGTTGCACCACAACTTATTGCAGGTACTGACCTTATCTTAACAGCGGCACAAAGAGGTTTTCCGCCAGAGATGAATCAACATTGTGTGATATTTGAGCCACCCGTTGAGATTGCACCATTGGATTTTCAAATGATTTGGCATGAACGCAGTGATACGGATAACGCACTGAATTGGTTAAGAGAAACTATCATTAATTTATTCGCACAATAAAAAATGCCAGCCAATGATGCTGGCTGGCATTTACCGCAATAATAAATGAATTACGCGTTTTCGTTCTGTACCGCTTGGATTGCAGTTAACGCAACGGTATAAACGATATCGTCAACTAATGCCCCACGAGACAAGTCATTGACTGGTTTGCGCATACCTTGCAGCATTGGGCCGATTGACACGAGGTCAGCGGAACGTTGTACTGCTTTATAGGTGGTGTTACCCGTGTTCAGGTCTGGGAAGATAAACACGGTTGCTTTACCGGCAACTGGGGAGTTAGGCGCTTTCGATTTCGCCACATCAGCCATTACCGCCGCATCGTACTGCAATGGACCATCAATCATCAGGTCTGGGCGTTTTTCTTGCGCTAAACGGGTTGCTTCACGCACTTTTTCAACATCACTACCTGCGCCTGAATCACCAGTTGAGTATGAAATCATTGCAACACGTGGGTCGATACCAAAGGCTTTTGCAGAATCCGCAGATTGAATAGCGATTTCAGATAATTGCTCTGCTGTTGGGTCTGGATTGATTGCACAGTCGCCATAAACAAAGACTTGCTCAGGTAACAGCATAAAGAACACAGAAGAAACCAATGAGCTACCCGGCGCCGTTTTGATCAACTGGAGCGGTGGGCGGATGGTATTCGCGGTGGTATGCACTGCACCTGAAACTAAGCCATCAACTTCACCTTTTTCGAGCATTAATGTGCCCAAAACTACGTTGTCTTCCAGTTGTTCACGAGCAACAACTTCGGTCATACCTTTGCTCTTACGCAGTTCAACAAGGCGTGCAACGTATTCTTCGCGGACTTTAATTGGGTCAACGATTTCAATACCCGTGCCTAATTCAATGCCTTGTGCAGCGGCAACACGACGGATATCGTCAGGGTTACCTAACAGAACGCATGTTGCGATCCCACGCTCAGCACAGATAGAGGCGGCTTTAACGGTACGAGGTTCATCACCTTCAGGCAGAACGATACGTTTACCTGCTTTACGTGCTAATTCAGTTAATTGATAACGGAACGCTGGCGGAGATAAACGGTTTGGACGCTCAGAGTCAGCCACTAAGGATTCAATCCAGTCGCTACTAATATGGCGAGCCACATAGTTTTGAATTTTTTCGATACGCTCATGGTCATCTGCTGGCACTTCTAAGCTGAAACTTTGCAGGTTCAGGGAAGTTTGCCATGTGTTGCTTTTCACCATGAAGACAGGCAAGCCTGTTTCGAATGCTTGTTCGCATAATTGACGAATTGGCGCATCGATGTTGTAGCCACCCGTTAACAGAACCGCACCAATTTCAACGCCATTCATCGCAGCTAATGATGCAGAAACCAGCACGTCAGGGCGGTCTGCTGAAGTCACTAACAGTGAACCTGGGCGGAAGTGCTCAAGCATATGTGGGATGCTACGTGCACAGAAAGTGACAGATTTAACACGACGTGTTTTGATCTCACCTTCGTTAACAATCTCTGCACCCAAGTGTTTTGCCATGTCGATTGCACGCGTCGCGATTAAATCGAAGTTCCACGGAATGGATGCTAGCACTGGCAGGTTCAGTGCAGAAAGCTGTTTCGGGTCGAGGTTAGCCACTGTCGCTTTCGTTGAATCGTCAAAGATTTCAGACAGGTCAGGGCGAGTACGGCCTTGTTCATCAACAGGTGCATTCACCTTATTAATGATAACGCCGATAATATTCTTATTACGTTGGCCACCAAATTCATTACGAACTAGCTCTAAACGCTCTTGCATTTGTGTAATTGAGCTATTGCCTGTCGCAGTGACAAAAACAATTTCCGCGCCTAATGTTTTGGCAATTTCATAGTTTAATGACTGAGCAAAAGAGTGTTTACGCGTGGGCACCAAGCCTTCGATTAAAATCACTTCTGCATTTTTGGTGTGATCGTGGTAGCGAGCCACAATCTCTTCCATTAACACATCTTTTTTAGATGAGGTCAGCAGTGATTCAACATATTCCATCGTCAGTGGTTCAACAATGGTGGTGATACTTGAATGGGAACGCAGGACTTCAGTAGTTTGGTCTTTATTGCCAGAGATGCGGGGCTGTGCGATAGGTTTGAATACGCTTAATTGAACACCTTTTTGTTCCATTGAGCGAACGACACCTAGGCTAACGCTAGTTAAGCCAACGCTGGTGCCGGTAGGTATTAACATAATTGTACGGGACACGGGAACCTCTTTATTTCGGTTACTCTAATGACAAAACGATACCGCCAGCATTTGCTGGCGGTAGATGTTTCTTATGCGGTTAAACGCGCAGTATCTTGAGCGATAACCAACTCTTCATTGGTTGCGATAACCATTGCTGGGCGGCTATTATCGGTTGTGATTAAACCTTCTTTACCGAAGCGTGCCGCTAAGTTACGTTCGTGGTCATATTCGAAACCAAGAATAGCCAGTTTCTTCAGGGTAATTTCACGAACTTGTGCTGAGTTTTCACCAATACCGCCTGTGAAGATGATAGCATCAAGACGGCCTTCCATCAGTGCACTGTATGCGCCAACATATTTAGCTAAACGGTGGCAGAAAACATCCATTGCACGCGTTGCATCTTCTTTTGTGCCATAGTTGTCTTCAACATAGCGACAATCACTTGTTACGCCTGTTAAGCCTAATAGTCCAGATTCTTTGGTCAGCATTTTGTTGATTTGATCAACGCTCATGCCTAAAGAGTCATGTAAATGGAAAATAATTGCAGGGTCGATATCGCCACTGCGCGTTCCCATGACTAAACCTTCTAATGGAGTTAAGCCCATAGAGGTATCAACACATTTACCGTTGACAATCGCAGTGACAGAACCGCCGTTACCTAAATGGCAAGTGATAACGTTTAATTCTTCAACAGGTTTGTTGAGTTTTTTCGCCGCTTCACGAGAAACATAGTAATGGCTTGTGCCGTGTGCGCCGTAACGACGGATACTATGTTCTGAATAGAGTTCGTATGGCAGGGCATACAGATAGGCTTCTTGTGGCATTGTCTGATGGAACGCAGTGTCAAATACAGCCACGTTTTTATTGATCAGATGAGGGAACGATTTTCTTGCCTCTTCAATACCAATTAGGTGAGCAGGGTTATGCAGTGGAGCAAATGGGATTGCCGCTTCAATGCCTTCAATCACTTCGTCAGTGATTAAAACAGAAGAGGTGAATTTCTCGCCGCCGTGAACAATACGGTGACCGATCGATGTAATTTGCGCTGACAACTCAGGTTTTTCAGCAAGAATGGTGTTGACAATGAAATTCAATGCTTCGCTATGCGCCGCACCAGCACCTAAAGGAGCTTCCTTTTTAGCACCATCCATTTTCCATTTAATACGGGCTTCAGGGAGGTTGAAACACTCAGCTAAACCGGATAAAAATTCGTCACCGTTAGTTGGATCAATGATGGCGAACTTCAGCGAGGAGCTACCGCAGTTTAGAACCAGTACCAGCTTACTTGACATGGAAATACCTATCGTTAATTGTTGTTGTGAAGCCTTTTAAAAACATGAAAAGACTCAGATTAAAAATATGGTTCGCTAGAGCCTAGCGTATTTATGACCTGAAACATCATGATTGATATCATGTTAAAGGCGAAAAAGTTAAAGATCTTGGTAATCTTCAAGGGTTTTATAACGCTATCGTTATTCTTTTGTGCAAAGTGCTATATAAAAGAAAACTTCGCATCTGGTGTTGAAATAACGACCAAAACCCCAATATATAACTGTTGTCTATCTTTTTATTAAAAAGATGGATAAAGCGATAAAGTAACAAATTCAACAGCAATTCTAAATGTGGCAGATTCTACTAAAAATATTTTATATTTTATACGTTTTTTTTAAAAATAGGTCGTTTGATTGATTAAAATCATAAGTGTCATATAAAGTGTAGTTATAGCACGAAGTTAGATATTTATCAGAATAGCTGATTTTCATTAAGGTCGCTTAATTTAAGGTAAATTCAGTAAATAATTTGTTTAACTTAAGTGTGCGTTCTCGCTCACAATGGCGTAAGCTTAATGATAGCTAGTCAGTTTTAGAAGTGCATAGGAAACGATTCATGAGTACATTACAAAACACACCCCCAGGTTTTTTTAAACGCTTCAGATTAGGCAATCGCTATCTGAAAACTTTTCCTATGGAAAAAAAACTGTCACCTATTTTCCCTGAAATTCGGATTAACAAAGCTGTTCGTTTTGGTATTCGCTTTATGCCGCCGATTGCTATCTTCACATTAGCATGGCAAATCGCCTTAGGTGGGCAGCTTGGCCCTGCAATTGCAACGGCATTATTTGCCTGTAGTTTACCAATGCAAGGGTTATGGTGGTTAGGGAAACGTGCGTCAACACCTCTGCCATCAAGCTTGCTGAGCTGGTTTTACGAGATCCGCGACAAATTTACGGAGGCGGGAATTGCGATGGCCCCCGTTGAGCAACAGCCTGATTACATGGCGTTGGCTGACCTTCTTAAGCGTGCATTTAACCAACTCGATCGCTCTTTTATGGAAGATGTTTAACAAAAAATCGCTGTACAATTTTTATTAAAAGCTAGAGTTAACAATAAGTAATGCAAAAAGTGTATCTAGATCAATAAAAGCGATGTTTTCACTGTCTTAGATGTAGGTTGAGTGCGAAGATAAGCCATACTTTTCTGTAGGAGAGCCATGATGGAAATGACTAACGCCCAACGCCTGATTTTATCGAATCAATATAAAATGATGACTATGTTAGACCCAGATAACGCAGAACGTTATCGCCGCTTGCAAACGATTATTGAACGTGGCTTTGGGTTACAAATGCGCGAACTGGACAGAGATTTCGGTCATTTAAGTGAGGAAACATGTCGCACTGTGATTGAAATTATGGAGATGTACCACGCACTGCAAGTTTCCTACAGTAATTTGCCTGAAAAACAAGATATTGATGGCCGCCGTGTGCAATTTTTAGGTTTTGATGCAGCAACGGAAGCGCGTTATTTAAGCTATGTGCGCTTTATGGTGAATACAGAAGGGCGTTATACCCATTTTGATAGCGGGACTCACGGGTTTAACTCGCAAACGCCAATGTGGGAGAAGTATGTTCGGATGTTGTCGATTTGGCATGCGTGTCCAAGGCAGTATCATTTGTCAGCAGTGGAGATTTCGCAAATTTTTAACGCTTAGTTTTTCTCGTCGTATTTTGCGCTGTAGCGGTGTTGGCTTCACACACTAACCCTAGTCACATACTCATGTATGCTCCTAGGGATTAGCGTGCTTGCCGCCTAGCTACAGCACAAACTCCTTAGAGCAAACTTGTTCTTCATACCTCTGCCTTAGCGACAAGACGAATTATTTAGAGCAAATGGGGTTAATTGGTATAAAAATTCAATTTCAAATTCAATTTCACATTTCTTTTCAGCTTTAACTCACCAGTGCATTCAAATCTAAGTCATTAACGCAAATCTTGATTATTTTTGTTATTGAGGTTGCGCATTGGCGTCTATTTAGCGTTAACTAAGAGATAGAATCGATTCAAGTACATGAAAGGGGTAGACGTGAAATTAAAGGCAAAGGGTTTTCTATTTGATTTGGATGGGACATTGGCGGATTCGCTGGCGGTAGTTGAGCGTTGCTGGTGTAAATTTGGTGAGCGTATAGGGAAAAGCCCGGAAGAAATTATTAGCTTTATTCATGGAAAGCCTGCATTGACCAGTCTGCGCCATTTTTTGCCTGAGGCAAGTGATGAAGAAATTATGGGTTATTTTCGCTGGCTCGAAAAGATGGAAAGTGAAGATGTTGAAGGCGTTGTCGCCTTACCGGGTGCGGTTGCTTTGCTAACACGCCTGAATGAGATTGGTGCACCTTGGGCGATCGTGACCTCAGGGACTGTACCCATCGCACATGGACGCCAGCAAGCTGCGGGATTACCAGAGCCGAAACACTGGGTGACATTTGAAAAAGTGTCTAAAGGTAAGCCTGATCCAGAACCTTTTATGCTAGGGGCAAAAGCGCTTTCTCTACCTGAAAAATCGTGCATTGCCTTTGAAGATGCTCAAGCTGGCATTCATTCTGCACTTAGCGCAGGTTGCCAAGTGGTTGCAGTCCATGCACCAGAGAGCTTACCCCGCCGTGATGAAATCGATGTAATTGTCAGTTCACTGGAGCAAATTTCTGTTATGGGACCTGACATTAATGGTGATTATGAACTTTTAGTGTCAAAATTGCTTTAATCGTGATCTAATCAAAGAAATTCTCCGTAAAACATGGTTAACTAAAGAAAATCTTTAGCAATGTTTTTTTTCGTCGAAAGGGGATATTTTGAACGGAGAATTGCTGTGGGTATTAACCCTCCTGTTGATAGCGATTGTTCTTTTTACCACGAATAAAGTCCGCATGGATGTGGTGGCGTTATTGGTGATTGTTGCGTTTGTACTCAGCGACACCTTAACGTTAGAGCAAGCGACTTCAGGTTTTGCCGATCCGAACGTGTTATTGATAGCCGCATTGTTCGTTATTGGTGATGGCCTTGTTCGCACAGGGATCGCATATCAAATGGGGGATTGGCTTGTTCGCGTTGCAGGAAGTAGCGAGAGCAAGATGTTGGTCTTTTTGATGCTAACGGTGGCTGGGCTCGGTGCTTTCATGAGCTCAACAGGCGTTGTGGCTATTTTTATTCCTGTGGTACTGAGCGTTGCTGCGCGCATGAAAACATCGCCAAGCCGGTTGATGATGCCGCTGGGCTTCGCGGGGCTTATCAGTGGCATGATGACCTTGGTTGCTACGCCGCCAAACATGGTGGTAAATAGCGAATTAGTCCGTGAAGGCATCAAAGGTTTCCAGTTTTTCTCCATTACCCCTATTGGTATTCTTATTCTACTGGCTGGTATTGCTTACATGTGGCTAACACGCCGCTGGTTAGGCAGTAATGAGCCCGATAAACTTCCTGAACGCTACCGCCGTACCTTTCGTGATTTAATCCGTGATTACAAGCTAACTGGTCGCGCGCGCCGCCTTGCTATTCGTAAAGGCTCTCCGTTAATTGGCCATACCCTTGATGAACTGCATTTGCGTTCACGTTATGAAGCCAACGTAGTGGGAATAGAGCGTTGGAGAAAGTTTCGCCGCGTGATGGTCAGCGCGACAGGGGGAACGGAGCTGCGTGAACGCGATGTTTTACTGGTTGATATATCGGTAAGTGATGATGATTTACGTCTATTTTGTAGTGAACAATTGCTTGAGCCAATGATTTTACGTGGGGATTATTTCTCGGATCAGTCTCGCGATGTGGGGATGGCCGAAGTGTCCATGAACCCAGACTCTGAGTTACTGGGCAAAAGTTTACGGGATATCAAGTTTCGTACACGATATGGTTTGAACGTTGTCGGTATTCGCCGTGACGGTAAGGCATTGGATGGTAAGCTGGTGGATGAGCCGTTGCGCCTCGGCGATATTTTGTTGGTGATCGGTGATTGGAAGTTGATCCGTATTTTGTCCACTAAACCACGTAACTTTATTGTGTTGAATTTAGCGGCAGAAGTTGAAGCGGTCGCCCCTGCGGCTTCACAAGCTCCCCATGCTCTATTTTGCTTAGCATTGATGGTCGCCATGATGGTGACCAATGAAATTCCTAACTTTATCGCAGCATTAATTGCATGTTTGCTGATGGGAAAATTTCGCTGTATCGATATGGAAAGCGCCTATAAATCAATTCACTGGCCAAGTATTATCTTGATTGTTGGGATGATGCCTTTTGCGCTCGCGTTGCAAGAAACTGGCGGGATAGCCCTTGCGGTTGATGCATTAATGAAAATCGCGGGCGGTTTAGGTCCTCATGTGATGCTACTGTGTTTATTTATTCTGTGTGCCACGATTGGCTTGTTTATCTCAAATACAGCCACTGCGGTATTAATGGCACCAATTGCTATTGCTGCGGCGCGGCAAATGGAGGTTTCTCCTCTGCCTTTCGCGATGGTAGTGGGTATTGCAGCATCTGCGGCCTTTATGACGCCAGTCTCTTCACCTGTAAATACCTTAGTGCTCGGCCCTGGTGGTTATAAATTCTCTGATTTCTTAAAGATTGGGGTGCCATTTACGATTATTGTGATGTTTATCAGTATTGCGGTTATTCCTCTCCTTTTCCCTTTTTAAATAACAGCCCTAATCAATAGCGCTGTTATTTATCACTCATAATATGGGTAATTGTAATGAGCTTATTTGCTTTAATTCAGCTTAAGTTAAATTAAGGATAAGTCTGATGTCACTTATCATGCATTCATTTTTATAATTAAAACTATTAATTAAATTAGCCTTATTTCCTGAGAACTTAGAATGCATATTATCATTGCTGCGATTTCAGCACTAGCCGCGCTTGTTTGGGCATTACACTCATTACAAAATTCAGGTGTTGATCTTAATTCGTTTAATCCATTTACCTGGGCTCGACGCAGAAAGTGGCAAAAACAATACGGCACAAAACCTATTTATAATTTATCGACAGCGACGGACGCCGCCGCTGCCATTATTGTGGGAACATTAAAGCAAGAGGGGGAAATTTCCCGAGAGCAAAAACAAACGGTTATTGACTTATTTGCTTCTAATTTTAACTTGGGAAATCAAGAGGCAATGGATTTGTTTGCTTCATCTGCTCACCTCGTGTATAACGAAATAAACTTCGAACACAGTATTCCACATATCCTTAAATTAAGTATCAAACAATTCACGCCATCAATGATAACGACATTTCTTTCGCTATTAGAACAGGTTGTTGAATTAGAAGGCACGCCTACAAAAATACAAGCTAATATTATTGAAAGAGTCGGTATTGAATTTAAAAAATCGAATAAAAATAAGATTGGTTGGAAAAATTAAAACTAATTTACACCGTATAAATAAAGACCCATGTTATGGGTCTTTATTATGTTTAATTCGAAGGGGTTAATTACTAATTTCATCTAATGAAAGCGTAAAACCCGGAACGAATTTTTCCATAAAATAATCCATTTCTGGGCTTTGTCTTTCGGCTAACATTTTTTCAAGGCGCTTTTTAGCTAATTTAAATTCACTATTTCCAGCCGATAACTCTTCTAAGCATTTTAAATAAGCGCATAAGGAATCGGCTTGTTTAACAATAAAATGTTCTTCTTCAGACTGTAAGTCCTCAATAATGAGTTCCCGAAAGTCACCTTGTAACTCTTCAGGTAACATATCCAGTAATTTTTGTTGGGCAAATTTTTCTATTTTTTTGTATTCATGTGCAATTTGCTGATTATGGTATTTGATTGGTGTCGGTAGATCCCCTGTGATGACTTCGCTAGCGTCGTGATACATAGCAAGCAAGGCAATGCGAGAGGCATCGACATTCCCGCCAAATTTTTTATTTTTGATGATAGCGAGTGCATGAGCGACCATTGCGACTTGCAGGCTATGTTCGGAGACATTTTCCGTTCGGACATTGCGCATGAGTGGCCAACGGTGGATAAGTTTCATTCTGGCAAGGTGTGCAAAAAAGTAGCTCATAAGACCTCATAAACAGCGGTAAACAATAGGTAAATTATAACGTGTCTAAGCGCAGAGGGGTATGCATTTATGACAAGTTATCGTTTAAAGAATGCCTGAGTATAGGTATTTAGCACTGTTAATAAATAATATTTAATTTAATGAATGGCTAAGTATTATCTAGCCTATCATGAATATATTATTAAACACTAAAGGGGGGGATATGGTTGATAACGATCATAGAAGAAAAGGGTTTGTTTCTATAGAAAATTATTGGGGAGAAGAAGTAAAATCAATCTCTGTAGAACATAAATCGGGAAATATAGAGAAAACAGAGGGATTTGTTGAAAATATAAAGCACGGTGAAAAGATAGATGGCGTATTTCATTTTTATTACCAAATGGGGTTGTTTTCACCTGAGAATACGTGGTCTGTATCTGTATTAACGAATAATGGTGATATTTATAAGACTGAAGGCTATTTCTCCTGTTCAATTACAGATTCGGATAAAGGTGTGACGGTTATTGGAATTAATGGTGATGCTAAAACAGTCTATGTTACTTTTCCTAAATCGGGAAGTTGTTCTAAAAAACTAATACATGCAAAACACAATTCTATATTCGATAATCAATTAGAGAAGTACATGAGATAACAATAAAGTTATACTTATTATTGTTTGATTTGGCTGTGTTAATAATTATAATGGAAAATCATTAAGTAAATTTCTAAGGAATTTTATGAAATACTTTCCTTTTATATTATTAGGTTTTTTTCTGGTTGCAGTATATATAATTTCCATTATTTGATAATCAAAAAAATACATTCTTTTAATGATGAGTCGATATTGAATATAAAAAGCCTCCGTAATAGGAGGCTTTATTGTGATTAATACTAATCTAAATTGGAGGTTATTGGCGATAACCTTCAAGGAAACGGCCAAATTTATTAATTGCCATTTCAAGGTCGTCAGCGTAAGGCAAAGTCACAATCCTAAAATGGTCAGGCTCAGGCCAGTTAAATGCGGTACCTTGCACTAATAACACTTTTTCTTGCAATAGCAAGTCTAGGATCATTTTTTGGTCATCGTGGATATTAAAACGTTTAATATCAATTTTCGGGAACATATACAGTGCGCCTTGCGGTTTCACACAAGATACACCAGGAATTTGATTAATAAGTTCCCATGCACGATTACGTTGTTCGTATAGACGCCCACCCGGTTGAATAAACTCGCTAATACTTTGGTAGCCACCGAGTGCAGTTTGAATCGCATGTTGCATTGGAACATTGGCACACAAACGCATAGACGCTAACATTTCTAACCCTTCAATGTAGCTTTTTGCGTGTTTTTTCGGGCCATTAAGTACCATCCAACCTTGACGGAAACCCGCTACACGGTAGGTTTTTGATAACCCATTGAATGTAATCGTTAATAAGTCAGGCGCTAATGCCGCAATAGAGTGATGAACGGCATCATCGTACAGAATTTTGTCGTAAATTTCGTCAGCATAGATAATCAGGTTGTGTTGGCGAGCCAGCTCAACAATTTCTAATAGCAAATCTTTGCTATATACCGCACCCGTAGGGTTATTTGGGTTAATGACGACAATACCGCGGGTTCTTGGGGTGATTTTGCTACGAATGTCTTCGATATCCGGCATCCAGCCTTGTTGCTCATCACACATATAGTGAACCGCTTTCCCACCTGAAAGGGAAACGGCTGCCGTCCAAAGTGGATAATCAGGTGCAGGCACTAACATCTCATCGCCATTATTAAGCAATGCTTGCATCGCTTGGACGATCAATTCAGATACACCATTACCGATATAAACATCTTCGACCGTCATTTCGTGAATACCACGTGCTTGGTAGTGTTGAACGATGGCTTTACGGGCAGAATAGAGACCTTTAGAGTCACAATAACCTTGAGAGCTAGGCAGGTTGCGCAACACATCGACAAGAATTTCGTCAGGGGCTTCAAAACCAAACGGTGCCGGGTTACCAATGTTCAGCTTGAGGACTTTGTTGCCTTCCTCTTCTAAGCGCTTAGCTTCTTTTAATACGGGCCCACGAATGTCATAGCAGACATTATCGAGCTTGCTGGATTTAGTTAAATTATTCATTGTTCTCTCATTACCCTAACGGGATTTCTTTGGTAGGGGGACCGGCTCTCTTACCTTACTGTACTCCTCCCTCAGAAGCTTTTGAAGATGCAAGGTTATTTTTGGTGTAAAAGGTTGGTTAAAGTATAAATGTGATGTTTGACATCTTATTATCTCACATAGGTTGATTCCATGTGCTATTTAGCGCACTTAGAATGAATTAATATTCCAATAATATTGCGTGTTTTGGTGTGTAAGTATGAAAAAAAGTAAAAAATGACAGTTGAACTAAAAAATTGTATCAAAATGTAATATTGAGGCTAGATTCGTAAATTTAGACATAATTTTCACCTCATATTGCGTGTTTTTTATATTTTTTTAGGCTTTTTTGTTAGTAATATTGATTGTTTCTCTCACTATTTTTTAACTTAATGGGCGAGCTTTTATTTTAACCAATTGAAAAGAAAGTAAATTTATAAATGATGAAATGAATTTTATAATGTGCTTACATTAAAATAATTGTGATTACATTAAATATGTTACTATTTAGTCGAGCTTTATAATGGGTTTCTTGAATCAAGTTCTATAAAAGAATACGTTTTTTGTTAAACCTATTTTTGTTTTATTAGTAGTACTCTGGGTTGTCGGCATTGATGTTATTCGTTAATAACAGGCTGGCAGTATGCAGATAAAAGTAGTAGAAGTCATTGCAAATCTAAGGATTAGAGATGCACTAGCTTATAATAGTTATAAATTAAATCGCTGATTCTCATGGAGGAGAGCAGAACACCAGGTAACATAAATATTATATAAGAGAATGAACGATGATAAATTCCAATCGTCCCATCATGAACCTAGATCTGGACTTGCTGCGTACATTCGTTGCAGTCGCTGATCTAAACACATTTGCAGCCGCAGCGGCAGCAGTGTGTAGAACGCAGTCTGCGGTTAGTCAGCAGATGCAACGTTTAGAGCAACTTGTCGGTCGTGAGCTTTTCGCTCGTCATGGGCGTAATAAACTCCTCACTGCACATGGATTACAATTATTGGGTTATGCAAGGCAAATATTGCGTGCTAACGATGATGCCACGGCCTCATTAACGTATAACGATGCGGATGGTGAATTACGCATCGGTGCGTCTGATGATACCGTCGATATTCTGTTGCCATTCTTACTGAATCGAATCGCTTCTGTATATCCACGTATTGCCGTTGAAGTGCGTATCAAGCGTGCGCAATTTATTGAATCTATGCTGGATAACCATGAAATTGATCTAGCGCTAACAACGGCAAGAATTAGCCATCACCCAAAAACGGCATTAAGAACTGTCCCAGTGTTATGGCACAGTGCCCCTGATTTTCAATTGCGCCATAATGAGCCAATTCCATTAGTGGTGATGGATGAAACTAACCCATATCGTAAATTGTGTACTAATGCATTGGATGATGCAGGCCTCGCTTGGCATGTTGCTTATGAAGCTGCATCCTTGCCAGCAGTACGTGCCGCAGTGACGGCTGAAGTTGGTGTTACTGCTCGCCCAATGGAAATGCAAAATGCGGATTTACGTATTTTGAATGAAACGGATGGATTACCGCGTTTACCTGATATTCAATACTGGCTATATAAAAATGCGGATGAGCAGAAAGACTTTGTTTTGACTGTCTTTAGTGCCATTGAAAACAAAAAAATTCCTTATGTTGCAACATCAGCGAGTGAACTGGCTGAGGGCAATACAGGAACTAATTAGTCAGTTAAAGTTAATCGTTTCAAGTGAACGTTAGTCGCTCACTGTAAACAAACAACATAATGATTAAACGGCAATTCCAAATTTTTATGGGATTGCCGTTTTTTTTGTCTGAATGTCTGCTTTGAAAGTGGAGGGCGAAAGCGCCTCATAATCTAATTATTTTCCACAAAAGCAATGTGCGTCTTAATTCAAAGGAATATATTGCCTAAAGCCATATTCGCTGGGTTAAGATGTAACCACACTAAGGCAATGGAAATGGTATTCTTTTTTAGATGTACCTATCTATAGATAAAGATGCTTAGTAACTGAAACGATTATTTCATATTGTTGTGTTAAATTTTCAATAATGGAGAAGACGTATAAGAAATCATTTTAAAACTAGGTATAAATATTGAGCAACGGTTATTAGAAATCGTTATCAAGTTCAAATTTATCATTTTTTTATCGATTTCAGTACACAAAACCGGCAATTAACCACTTAATAAGTATGGTTAAATGTTGAAGACCATGAAATAATTGTGATGTAGCTGGCAGAACCAGAATTTCATTTTTTGGTTAACGATTTGTTACGCTATTAACAATCTTTTTTTGCTGGATTGATAAAATAGCGCTGCATTGTCAGCGAGTTAGTTCAACTATTGAGTAAAAAAGCGTTACAGTTTCTTAAAGTTAAATTGAACGCCATGTAAACAAATTGAGTACTTTTTCAATAAATCTGTGCGTTAGATCAAATAAAAAGCGCAATTTTTCATCTGTTAAGACAGGTTTTTCCTGCGATAATGGTGTAGTAAAAACGAATAATCAGTTAAACTAGTTTGAGTGTTTACTTGTGTTTCATTACACTGACACGTTTTAGCAGATCATGAGTACTTTTTGTTGTTTTAATGTTTTTTGAGTGTGAAGTTTTTGTAACAAATACGGGTTATTTTACCTAATTTGGGTAAAGTAAATTGTAATGAGAGAGGACAAACCAAACGCAGTCATCGGACTGATTTATGTTTGGTGATGATTTTTGGTCTTTCTTCTCGATTAACTGGGCAATTGTGGTGCAATACTGCCGTGTTGTTAAAAAGAGCAGTTTACGCACCATAAGTAATGAGTAAGCAACGAGTATGTCTACATCAATCCTAGCGTTAGCCCATAACTGGGCGTTTGCGATATTCCTTATCGGCACTATCGGTCTTTGTGCTTTCATGTTGGTCGCAGGTCACTTCTTGGGTAGCCGCGCCAAAGCCAGAACAAAACATGTCCCTTATGAGTCAGGTCTTGATTCGGTCGGTAGTGCACGTCTTCGTATGTCAGCTAAGTTCTACTTAGTCGCCATGTTCTTCGTTATCTTCGATGTTGAAGCCATGTTCTTATTTGCATGGTCAGTTGCCATCCGCGAAGCCGGTTGGGTAGGCTTCATCGAAGCCGCGATCTTTATTCTGGTATTGTTGGCGGGATTGTTTTATCTGGTTCGCGTAGGAGCATTGGATTGGACTCCAGTCCGTTCCCGCGGAAAAGTGAAGCATCCTAGTGAAGTTATTAAAATCAGCAATCGTCATCCGCAGTAAAAAGCGAGGCATTATACAATGGATTATACGCTCACCCGCATAGATCCGAACGGTGAGAACGACCGTTACCCACTGCAAACTCAGGAAATCGTTACCGATCCACTGGAGCAGCAAGTTGAAAACAGTGTGTACATGGGGAAACTTTCTCATGCACTTCACGATGTGGTTAACTGGGGGCGCAAAAACTCTCTATGGCCATATAACTTTGGTCTTTCATGTTGCTATGTAGAAATGGTAACTTCGTTCACGGCTGTTCATGACGTAGCCCGCTTTGGTGCGGAAGTACTTCGTGCTTCACCTCGTCAAGCCGACTTCATGGTTGTAGCAGGAACCTGTTTCACAAAAATGGCGCCTGTTATTCAACGTCTGTATGACCAAATGCTCGAACCGAAATGGGTTATCTCCATGGGTTCATGTGCCAACTCTGGTGGCATGTATGACATTTATTCTGTTGTACAAGGCGTCGATAAGTTTATCCCTGTGGATGTGTATATCCCTGGTTGCCCACCGCGCCCAGAAGCCTATATGCAGGCTCTGCTTCTGTTGCAAGAATCTATCGGTAAAGAGCGTCGTCCGCTCTCTTGGGTCGTTGGAGACCAAGGGGTTTACCGTGCCAATATGCAATCAGAAAGAGAAAGAAAGCACGGTGAACGTATCGCAGTGACTAACCTGCGTACACCAGACGAAATTTAAGGCTTAAAGCCATACAGCGTAACAGAGCAATGTTGTTGCGAAATAATAAACCTGATCAAGCGTTATGGTGAAGAATGATGACAGATCAGATAGCGCAAGCGAGTAGTAACCAGCCAGGATGGCAGACACAGGATCATTTAAATGACCCTGTGCTTCTGGAACTGCGCAATCAATTTGGGCCGGATGCCTTTTCTGTTCAAGCAACCCGCACTGGCATGCCAGTGATATG
This sequence comes from Providencia sp. UF-183, assembly GCF_058246155.1. NCBI lineage: Bacteria > Pseudomonadati > Pseudomonadota > Gammaproteobacteria > Enterobacterales > Morganellaceae > Providencia > Providencia sp. UF-183. The sequence goes on from NZ_JBSICD010000004.1 coordinate 94,799, forward strand.
GGTTCGTCGTGAACAATTACTGGAAGTAGTCGATTTTCTTAAGAAATTACCGAAACCGTATGTCATGTTATTTGACTTACACGGGGTAGATGAGCGTCAACGAATTCACCGTCAAGGTCTGCCAGAAGCAGACTTTAGTGTTTTCTACCACATCATCTCCATCGACCGTAACCGCGATATCATGTTAAAAGTCGCTCTGAATGAGAAAGACTTGAACGTGCCTTCTGTGGTTTCACTGTTCCCAAATGCTAGCTGGCATGAGCGTGAAGTGTGGGATATGTTTGGGATCACCTTCCAAGGTCACCCAAATCTGCGCCGCTTGCTGATGTCGCCAAACTGGGAAGGTCACCCACTGCGTAAGGATTACCCTGCGCGTGCAACTGAGTTCGACCCCTTTGTTCTGACAAAACAGAAACAAGATCTGGAAATGGAAGCATTAACTTTCAAACCAGAAGAGTGGGGCATGGCGCGTGGAAATGAAAACGAAGATTTCATGTTCCTGAACTTAGGGCCAAACCACCCATCATCACACGGTGCGTTCCGTATCGTATTGCAACTTGATGGTGAAGAAATTATCGACTGTGTGCCTGATATCGGTTACCACCACCGTGGTGCTGAGAAAATGGGCGAACGCCAGTCATGGCACAGCTACATTCCATACACTGATCGTATCGAGTACCTCGGCGGTTGCGTGAATGAAATGCCATACGTGTTAGCCGTTGAAAAACTGGCTGGCATCGAAGTGCCTGACCGCGTGAAAACCATTCGTGTCATGCTGTCTGAGCTATTCCGTATTAACAGCCACTTGCTGTACATCAGTACTTACATCCAAGACGTCGGTGCAATGACACCGGTATTCTTTGCGTTTACTGACCGTCAAAAAGTGTACAACGTGATTGAAGCTATCACAGGCTTCCGTATGCACCCAGCTTGGTTCCGTATCGGTGGTGTTGCACACGATTTACCACGCGGTTGGGAAAAACTGCTGCGTGAGTTACTTGACTGGCTGCCAAAACGTTTAGAATCCTATGTTACGTCAGCACTGAAAAACTCCATCTTAAAAGGCCGTTCGATTGGTACAGCAATGTACAACAAAGAAGAGGCACTGGCATGGGGCGTAACGGGTGCAGGTTTACGTGCAACAGGCGTTGATTTTGACGTGCGTAAATGGCGTCCATATTCAGGCTACGAAAACTTTGAGTTCGATATTCCAATCGCGCACAACGGTGACTGTTATGACCGTGTGATGATCAAAGTGGAAGAGATGCGCCAGAGTATCCGTATTCTTGAGCAATGCTACAAGAATATGCCAGAAGGCCCATTCAAAGCCGACCATCCACTGACGACGCCGCCACCAAAAGAGCGTACGTTGCAGCACATTGAAACCCTGATTAACCACTTCTTGCAAGTGTCTTGGGGCCCTGTGATGCCTGCGAATGAATCATTCCAGATGGTTGAAGCCACGAAGGGTATTAACAGCTACTACCTGACCAGTGATGGCAGCACCATGAGCTACCGTACACGTATTCGTACCCCGAGTTATGAGCACTTACAGCAAATTCCTTCGGTGATCAGAGGTAGTTTAGTTTCAGACTTAATCGTCTATCTGGGTAGTATCGATTTTGTAATGTCGGATGTGGATCGCTAACCATGCATAATGAACATAACGAAAATGAGAAGCACAACGAGCTCAATGTCGTGAATGTGTTTGAACCGCAAGTCAATCATGGCTTTGTCTTAACTGAGAAAGAGCGTGAAGAGATTGAAGGTGAGAAACACCATTACGAAGATGCGCGTGCTGCCTCAATTGAAGCACTGAAAATTGTGCAAAAAAACCGCGGTTGGGTTGAAGACGGAGCTATCCATGCGATTGCTGACGTCTTAGGCATCCCAGCCAGTGACGTTGAAGGTGTGGCCACATTCTATAGCCAAATCTTCCGTCAACCAGTGGGTCGCCACATTATTCGCTATTGCGACAGTGTTGTTTGCCATATTACAGGTTATCAGGGCTTAGAAGCTGAAATCATTAAACAGCTGAATATTCGCCCGGGTCAAACAACAGCTGATGGCCGCTTTACCTTGCTGCCAACCTGTTGCTTAGGTAACTGTGACAAAGGTCCAACGATGATGATCGATGAGGACACGCACAGCTACGTACAGCCTGAAAATATTCAAAAATTACTGGAGCAGTATCCATGACAAATTCTGTTAATCCAGTGATCCGTACTGCCGAAACTCATCCTCTAACATGGCGTTTGCGTGATGATAATCAGCCTGTTTGGTTAGATGAGTATCGCAGTAAAAACGGATACAAAGGTCTTGAGCGTGCGCTCAAAGGCATGGCACCCGATGAAGTTGTGAATCTCGTAAAAGACGCTGGCCTGAAAGGGCGTGGTGGTGCGGGCTTCTCAACAGGTCTGAAATGGAGCCTGATGCCGAAAGACGAAAACATGAAACTGCGTTACTTCTTATGTAATGCGGATGAAATGGAACCGGGTACCTATAAAGACCGTCTATTGATGGAGCAACTGCCTCACCTGTTAGTTGAGGGGATGATCACAGGCGCTTATGCACTGAAAGCTTATCGTGGTTATATCTTCCTGCGCGGTGAATATGTTGAAGCAGCGCAAAACCTGCGCCGCGCCATCGAAGAAGCCAAAGCTGCAGGTCTGTTAGGTAAAAATATCCTCGGTTCTGGATTCGATTTTGAACTGTTTGTGCACACGGGTGCTGGGCGTTATATCTGCGGTGAAGAAACTGCGTTGATTAACTCCTTAGAAGGTCGTCGTGCAAACCCACGTTCTAAACCACCATTCCCTGCAACATCAGGTGCTTGGGGCAAACCAACTTGTGTAAATAACGTCGAAACTATCTGTAACGTGCCTGCAATTTTAGAGCACGGTGACCAGTGGTATATCGATTTAAGCGCAGGTAAGAGTAAAGATGCCGGCACGAAATTGATGGGCTTCTCAGGCCGAGTGAAAAACCCAGGTCTGTGGGAATTACCGTTTGGTACTACAGCGCGTGAAGTCCTTGAGGACTACGCGGGTGGGATGCGCGATGGCTTGAAATTAAAAGCATGGCAGCCGGGCGGGGCAGGGACAGACTTCCTGACCAACGACCACCTCGACTTACCGATGGATTTCGAAAATATTGCTAAAGCAGGCAGCCGTTTAGGTACTGCGCTGGCAATGGCGGTTGATCATGAAATCAACATGGTTTCGTTAGTGCGTAACTTAGAAACCTTCTTTGCACGTGAATCATGCGGTTGGTGTACGCCATGTCGTGATGGATTGCCGTGGAGCGTGAAAATTTTACAAGCACTGGAAAAAGGCGAAGGCCAACCGGGCGACATCGAAACATTAGAGCAACTTTGCCGTTTCTTAGGTCCGGGTAAAACATTCTGTGCTCACGCACCGGGTGCAGTCGAACCGCTGCAAAGTGCCATCAAATATTTCCGTGATGAATTCGAAGCGGGTATCTCGCAAAAAGATCTGCGTAATTTAGTGCAGATTGCAGGTATCCAGCCAAACCTGCTGAAGCAGCGCTGGTAATCGTTTCGCGATTGAGCAACCGCGAACGAGATTTTTCACGAAGAACGTATTTTTGATTAACGCCTGCTTTATGCGGGCCTTTGGGAAGCATGCTGACTATGGCTACAATATATGTAGACGGCAAAGAATATGACGTTAACGGGTCTGAAAACCTGTTACAAGCCTGTCTTTCTCTCGGGCTAGATATTCCTTATTTTTGCTGGCATCCGGCGCTGGGAAGCGTTGGCGCTTGCCGCCAGTGTGCGGTTAAGCAGTATCAGAACGCGGATGACACCCGCGGTCGCCTAGTAATGTCTTGTATGACACCGGCAACGGAAGGCACGTTCATCTCTATCGATGATGAAGAAGCTAAGCAATTCCGTGAAAGTGTTGTGGAATGGCTGATGACCAACCACCCACACGACTGTCCAGTCTGTGAAGAGGGCGGTAACTGCCACCTGCAAGATATGACGGTGATGACCGGCCATAACATGCGTAAATATCGTTTTACGAAACGCACACACATTAACCAAGATCTGGGGCCTTTCATCAGTCATGAAATGAACCGTTGTATCGCGTGTTATCGCTGTGTTCGTTACTATAAAGATTACGCAGATGGTACGGACTTGGGTGTATATGGCGCACATAACTATGTGTACTTCGGTCGTACAGAAGACGGCACGCTGGAAAGTGAATTTTCCGGTAACTTAGTCGAAGTCTGCCCGACAGGGGTATTTACCGACAAGACCCACTCTGAGCGCTATAACCGTAAATGGGATATGCAATTTGCACCGGGTATCTGCCAACAGTGCAGTATCGGTTGTAATACCAGCCCGGGTGAACGTTATGGTGAAATTCGCCGTATCGAAAACCGTTATAACGGCTCGGTAAACCACTATTTCCTGTGTGACCGCGGTCGCTTTGGTTACGGCTACGTTAACCGTAAAGACCGTCCACGTCAGGCTGTCTTGAACAAAGACGGCGTTAAACAGGTTATCTCTGCGATTGAAGCAATGCAAAGCGGTGCGCAAATTATCAATCAAGCGAAAAAAGTGATTGGTATTGGCTCGCCACGTGCAAGCATTGAAAGCAACTACGCATTACGTGCATTAGTGGGCGCAGAAAACTTCTACTCAGGTATCTCTGCGGGTGAGCAAAGCCGTTTAGCGCTGATGCAAAATATCCTGCAAAATGGCGGTATCTATACGCCAACACTGCGTGAAGTTGAAGGCTACGATGCAGTACTGGTTCTGGGTGAAGATTTAACTCAGACAGGTGCGCGTATGGCGCTGTCTGTTCGTCAAGCAGTGAAAGGTAAAGCACGTGAAATGGCCGCAGCACAGAAAGTTGCTGACTGGCAAATCGCGGCAATCATGAACATTGGTCAACATGCGAAATACCCGCTGTTTATCACCAACGTTGATGATACCCGTTTAGACGATGTTGCCGCTTTCAATTACCGTGCACCGGTTGCTGACCAAGCGCGTTTCGGTTTTGCTATCGCCAATGTGATTAACGGTGAAGCGCCTGCGGTTAACGACTTACCTGCAGACCTGAAAGCGAAAGTGGAAACTATCGCACAAGCCCTTTCAAGTGCGAAAAAACCACTGATTATCAGCGGTAGCCATAGCGCGAGCGATGCAATGATCCAAGCAGCAGCGAACGTGGCATTTGCACTGAAAGCGAAAGGCGCGCAAGTGGGTTTATCTTACTTAGCCTCTCACGCGAACAGCTTCGGTTTAGCAATGATGAACGCACAGCCATTAGACAGCGCATTAGCTCGCATTGAAGCGAACGAAGCGGATGTGGCTATCGTTATCGAAAATGACCTTTACCGTCACAGCAGTGTGGATGCAGTCAATAGCGCATTAGCGAAATTGAGTCACCTGATTGTTGCTGATCACCAGCAAACTGACATCATGGATAAAGCAACGCTTATTCTGCCTGCGGCGAGTTTCGCTGAAGCAGACGGTACGTTGATTAACCAAGAAGGTCGTGCACAACGTTTCTTCCAAGTCTTCGACCCAACGTATTACGACAAGGCTATCGTGATGAACGAAAGCTGGCGCTGGATGCACTCGCTGCAAACAGAAGCGCAAGAACGTGATGCAGATTGGTCGCAACTTGACCACGTGATTGCTGACTGTGTGGCTGCATTACCGCAATTTGCCGGTATTGTGGATTCTGCACCGAAAGCGTCATTCCGTATCCGCGGACAAAAATTAGCGCGTGAACCACATCGTTACAGCGGTCGTACAGCAATGCTGGCGAACCAATCTGTGCATGAGCCACGTCAACCGCAAGATATTGACTCTCCATTTGCTTTCTCAATGGAAGGGAACAACAGCCCAACCGCACCACGCCAGCAAATTCCATTTGCTTGGGCACCGGGTTGGAACTCACCTCAAGCGTGGAATAAATTCCAAGCGGAAGTCGGTGGCCATTTATTATTTGGTGACCCGGGTGTGCGTTTGTTCAATTCAACGGAAAGTAAACTGGGTTACTTCACTGATATTCCAGCCGCTTACCAAGCAGCGGACGCTCAGTGGGTGGTGGCGCCGTATTACCATCTGTTCGGTAGTGATGAAATGTCACAGCGTTCAGAGGTCATTCAACAGCGCATGCCTGAGCCCTATATCATGCTGAACACGCAAGATGCTGCGGCACTTGGCTTGGCAGCAGGGACAAAAGCTGAATTTAGCCATGCAGGCCAAGGGTTCAACTTGACTGTACGTCTCAGCAATAACCTGTCGGCAGGTCAAATTGGCTTACCATTAGGGATGCCGGGTATCGCACCTTCAATGGCTGGCGTGTCAGTCAATAATCTGCGGAGGGGAGCATGATGGATTGGATTTCTCCTGAAGTGATGGAAGTATTAATTTCCATCCTCAAATCTGTCGTCATTTTATTGGTTGTTGTGACTTGTGGGGCATATATGAGCCTGGGAGAGCGCCGTATTCTCGGTCTATTCCAGAATCGTTATGGTCCAAACCGCGTTGGCCCATTTGGGATGGGCCAGTTAATCGCCGACATGTTCAAAATGCTGTTTAAAGAAGACTGGATCCCACAGTTTGCGGACAAGAAAATCTTTACGCTTGCGCCAGTTATCGCATTTTGTTCATTGTTCCTTGCGTTCGCCATCGTGCCTGTCAGCCCGACTTGGCACGTAGCAGACTTAAACATCGGGATTTTATTCTTCCTGATGATGGCAGGTCTGGCGGTGTATGCGGTGCTGTTCGCAGGTTGGTCAAGTAACAACAAATATTCATTATTAGGGGCGATGCGTGCTTCGGCACAAACCGTCAGTTACGAAGTGTTCTTAGGCTTGTCTTTAATGGGCGTAGTCGCACAAGCAGGTTCATTCAACCTGATTGATATTGTGAACTCCCAAGAAGGCATGTGGAACATTATTCCTCAATTCTTTGGTTTTGTGACCTTTGCGATTGCGGGCGTTGCGGTATGTCACCGTCACCCGTTTGACCAACCAGAAGCAGAACAAGAGATTGCGGATGGTTACCACGTTGAATACTCAGGGATGAAGTTCGGTCTGTTCTTCGTCGGTGAGTACATCGGTATCGTAACGGTTTCTGCCCTGATTGTGACGCTGTTCTTTGGTGGCTGGCATGGCCCGTTCCTGCCGTCATTCTTGTGGTTTGCTATCAAAACTGGCTTCTTCATGATGATGTTCATCTTGATCCGTGCCTCTTTACCGCGTCCACGTTATGACCAAGTGATGTCTTTCGGCTGGAAAATCTGCCTGCCATTGACACTGCTTAATCTGCTGGGTACTGCAGCAGTGATTTTATACAACGCTCAGTAAGGGGTGATTGAACCATGACATTGAAAGAGTTATTGGTCGGTTTCGCCACCCAAGTACGTAGTATTTGGATGGTCGGCCTACATGCGTTCGATAAACGCGAAACGCAAATGTATCCAGAAGAGCCGGTTTATCTGCCACCCCGTTACCGTGGTCGTATCGTGCTAACGCGCGATCCAGATGGTGAAGAGCGTTGTGTTGCGTGTAACTTATGTGCGGTTGCTTGCCCAGTGGGTTGTATCTCACTGCAAAAAGCCGAGCACGAAGATGGACGCTGGTATCCGGAATTTTTCCGCGTTAACTTCTCGCGCTGCATTTTCTGTGGTCTGTGTGAAGAGGCTTGTCCAACCACGGCAATCCAATTAACACCTGACTTTGAAATGGCCGACTGGCGACGTCAGGATCTGGTTTACGAGAAAAATGACCTGTTGATTTCAGGTCCGGGTAAATATCCTGATTATAACTTTTACCGTAAATCGGGTATGGCGATTGCAGGTAAAGACAAAGGTGAAGCGGATAATGAAGCGAAACCGATTAACGTCAAAGACCTGTTGCCATAAGGAGCGATATTCATGGAATTTACATTTTATATCGCCGGTCTGGTTGCAATACTTGCAACTTTGAGGGTGATAACTAATACCAACCCGGTGCATGCACTGTTGTATCTGGTTGTTTCTCTGCTGGCACTGTCAATGGTGTTCTTCTCACTCGGCGCGTATTTCGCGGGTGCGTTAGAAATCATCGTTTACGCAGGCGCCATTATGGTCTTGTTCGTGTTCGTCGTCATGATGCTGAACCTAGGCCGCTCTGTGCAAGAACAAGAGCGAGCTTGGTTAACACCGAAAAACTGGATTGGCCCTGCGGCATTATCTGCCGTGTTACTGGCTATCCTAGTTTACGGCATCACGTCTTTATCTTTTGAGAAAGGCATTGATGGCACAGTGATTGGGGCGAAAGAAGTCGGTATTAGCTTGTTCGGGCCATATGTTCTGGCTGTGGAACTTGCTTCACTGTTGTTATTGGCAGGTATCGTCGTCGCATTCCACGTTGGACGTGACCGTAAAGAAAACGGTGCTGACCTTGTTAGCATCGCGGAGGAGCAAAAATGATACCTCTAGAACATGGTCTGATTTTAGCGGCAATCTTATTTGTGATGGGGCTTAGCTGCCTTGTTATCCGCCGCAACTTGCTTTTCATGTTGATCGGACTGGAAATCATGATTAACTCAACTGCACTGGCATTTGTCGTCGCAGGGAGTTTTTGGGGGCAACCAGACGGCCAGATTATGTATATCTTGGCAATCGCGCTGGCTGCAGCGGAGGCGAGTATTGGATTGGCGTTGTTACTGCAACTCCATCGTCATCGTCAGAACCTGAATATTGATAAAGTCAGTGAGATGCGCGGATGAACCTACTCTATTTAACTATTCTGTTGCCTTTACTGGGGTCGGTGTTATTAGCCTTCTCCCGTGGACGCTGGTCAGAAAACGTTTCGGCCATTATTGGTGCGGGGTCGGTCGGCTTAGCTGCCCTCGTCGCATTCTATGCTGGTAACGAATTTTTAGCTCAATCTGTATTAGCAAACGGTGAATACCCACCTTATCCGCAAGCACTTTGGACTTGGATGTCTGTTGGTTCGTTCAACATCCCATTTACCCTAGTACTTGATGGTCTATCATTGACTATGTTAGGTGTGGTAACGGGTGTGGGCTTCCTTATTCACGTGTATGCTTCTTGGTACATGCGTGGTGAGGAAGGTTACTCACGTTTCTTCGCTTACACCAACCTGTTTATCGCGAGCATGGTAGTTTTAGTCCTCGCTGATAACATGATGCTGATGTATCTCGGTTGGGAAGGGGTGGGGCTGTGCAGTTACTTGTTGATTGGTTTCTATTACACCAATCCAGACAACGGCAAAGCTGCGATGAAAGCGTTCTTTGTAACGCGCATCGGTGACGTATTCCTTGCTATCGGTATGTTTATTCTTTGGAATGAACTGGGCACCCTGAATTTCAGCGAAATGGCGGTGTTAGCACCTCAGAAATTTGCTGAAGGTTCAAGCGCAATCAACTGGGCGACCTTGATGTTATTAGGTGGTGCAGTCGGTAAATCGGCTCAGCTACCATTACAAACATGGTTAGCCGACGCGATGGCGGGTCCAACACCAGTTTCTGCACTGATCCACGCCGCAACCATGGTAACTGCGGGCGTTTACTTAATCGCACGTACCCATGTTCTGTTCCTGTTAGCGCCAGAAGTTTTACACTTAGTTGGCGTTGTGGGTGCAGTAACATTAGTACTGGCAGGTTTTGCCGCGGTTGTACAAACGGATATCAAACGTGTCCTCGCTTACTCCACCATGAGCCAAATTGGTTATATGTTCTTGGCGCTGGGTGTTCAAGCTTGGGATGCGGCGATTTTCCACCTGATGACACACGCCTTCTTTAAAGCGTTGTTGTTCCTGTCAGCAGGTTCGGTGATCCTCGCTTGCCACCACGAACAAAACATCTTCAAAATGGGCGGGCTGCGTAAGCAAATCCCATTCATTTACGCTGTGATGTTAATCGGCGGAAGCGCACTGGCAGCATTGCCACTGTTTACCGCAGGTTTCTACAGTAAAGATGCAATTTTGTGGGGCGCGCAGCTTGATGGACAAACTGTGCTGTTGTGGGCAGGTATCCTCGGTGCATTAATGACCGCAATTTATACCTTCCGTATGATTTTCATCGTGTTCCACGGTGAAGCAAAAATCAAAGCGCATAAGGTTAAAGGCATCACTCACACATTGCCACTTGGCATTCTGGCTATCCTTGCAACGTTTGTTGGTGCATTAATTCACCAACCATTAGAAGGGGTGTTCCCAGCGGAAGCCGCAGGAAGTGAAGACGGTAAAGTCTTACTTGAAGCGATTTCAGGCGGGTTTGCAATCGCAGGTCTGTTGATTGCCGCATTCCTCTATCTATTTAGACGTTCCATTGTTGATGCTATCGCGAAAACGGCGGTTGGCCGCTTCTTCAGTGCATGGTGGTACCAAGCATGGGGATTCGACTGGCTGTATGACGTCGTCTTTGTGAAACCGTTTAAAGGGATTGCATGGCTACTGGAAAGCGATCCGATTAACTCACTAATGAATATTCCTGCACGCTTATCAAGCTTAGCGAACAAAGGACTTTCTGTGAGTCAAAACGGCCAGATCCGTTGGTATGTTGCCTCATTGGGGCTGGGTGCAGTGCTGATTCTTGCTCTGCTGCTTTTGGTTTAATTAAGGGACACATTGCGCCATGCTACTACCCTGGCTAATACTTATTCCCTTCATCGGTGGCCTGCTGAGCTGGCAGGCTGACCGGTTCAGTCACCGCGCTCCACGCTGGATTGCGCTGGCGACGATGGGATTAACACTTATTCTTTCCGTGCAACTGTGGTTACAAGGGAGTTACTCTCTGGCTAATCCGCAAGGCATTCCACTGTGGCAATCTGAGTTTTTAATGCCGTGGATCCCTGCACTGGGAATCAACATTCACTTAGCGATTGACGGTTTATCACTGTTGATGGTCGTTCTGACCTCTATCATGGGTGCGTTCTCGATTCTGAGCTCATGGAGTGAAAACCAAAAGAACCAAGGTGCCTATCACTTTAACCTTCTGTGGATTATCACAGGGGTGATGGGGATTTTCACAGCGGTTGACCTGTTCTTGTTCTTCTTCTTCTGGGAGATGATGCTGATCCCAATGTACTTCCTGATTGCAAATTGGGGACACAAAGGCTCAGAAAACAGACAACACGTTAACGCGGCGACCAAGTTCTTTATCTATACGCAGGCAAGTGGTTTGATTATGTTAGTGTCCATCATTGGATTGGCACTGGCACACTTCAACTCAACGGGTACCTTAACATTTGATTACGACCAGTTATTAGGCACGCAAATGTCTAGCGGTGTCGCATTCATGTTGATGTTAGGTTTCTTTATTGCCTTCGCTGTTAAAATGCCATTAGTACCATTCCATGGTTGGATGGCAGATACCCAAGAGCAATCCCCAACCGCAGGTTCGGTGGACATCTCCGGTATCATGCTAAAAACCGCGGCTTATGGTCTGTTACGTTTTACGTTACCGCTGTTCCCAGAAGCGTCTATCCAGTTCACGCCAGTGGCGATGACACTGGGTGTGATCAGTATCTTCTACGGTGCATGGTTAGCGTTCAAACAAACGGATATTAAACGTCTGGCGGCTTACAGTAGCTTATCCCATATGGGGTTTGTGACCGTGGCGATTTATGCAAGTTCAGTGTTAGCGTACCAAGGTGCTGTGATCCAAATGATCACTAACGGCTTGTCTGGTGCAGCGTTGATTATCATCAGTGGTCAACTGTACGAGCGTACGCAAACGCGTGATATGCGCATGATGGGTGGATTGTGGAAACGCATTAAATGGTTACCAGGAATGTCCCTGTTCTTTGCTGCGGCAACGTTAGGTATGCCAGGTACAGGTAACTTCATTGGCGAATTTATGATCCTATTCGGTAGCTTCAGCCAATTCACATTAGTGACCTGCATTATGGTATTTGGTGTGGTGTTTGCTTCTATCTACTCACTGTGGATGATGCAACAGACTTACTACGGCACACCAAAATCAGAAAAAGAAATGAAAGGGTTAACGGCGCGTGAATTCGGTGTGCTACTGGCTCTGGCTGCTTTACTGGTTATTATCGGTTTCTATCCACAACCAATTTTAGATACATCAGTTGGTTCAATGGAAACATTGCATAACCTGTATTCTGCTTCACTAACAACATTAGGGCTGTAATTCGCCATGACAATAACTCCTCAAGAACTGATCGCAATACTACCACTGATGATCGTCGGATTGACGGCGGTGGTTGTGATGCTGTCCATTGCGTGGCGACGCGATCACCTGACTAGTGCCGCGCTGACAGTATCGGGTTTTATCATTGCGTTGCTTTCACTCATTTGGGTAGCCGATGGCTACCTGATGGATGTGACTTCGCTTATCCGTGTTGATGGCTTTGCTCTGTTCTACAGTGCGCTTGTCCTGATCGCAGGTATTGGTACCAGCATCTTTGCTTACCATTGGCTGGAAGGCTTTGGTGACAACAGAGACGAATTTCATCTGTTAGTGGCGATTGCCGTGGCAGGTGGTGTGCTGTTATCCATGTCGAACCACATGGCGTCAATGTTTATCGGTATCGAACTGATTTCATTACCTCTGTTTGGTTTAGTGGCGTATACCTTCGAACGTAGCCGTACCTTAGAAGCCGGGATCAAATACATGCTGTTATCCGCAGCAGCGTCTTCGTTCCTGTTATTTGGTATTGCATTGTTGTATGCAGAATCAGGTAGCTTAAGCTTCGCTTCAGTGGGTCAAAGCCTGTCTGACAATCAAATCCATGCACCACTCGTGATGATTGGCTTTGGTATGTTAATTGTTGGCTTTGGTTTCAAACTGTCTCTGTTCCCATTCCAACTGTGGACACCAGACGTATACCAAGGCGCGCCAGCACCCGTTTCTGCGTTCTTAGCAACGGGAAGTAAAATTGCTATATTTGCTGTATTAGTGCGCATCTTTATGGAAGCGCCGATTACCAGCAGCAATACACTCGCCATTGTTATTTCAGTGATTGCCATTGCCTCTATTCTGTTTGGTAACTTACTGGCTATCACGCAGAAAAGCGCAAAACGCTTACTGGGTTACTCCTCTATCTCCCATATGGGTTACCTGTTAGTGGCACTTGTTGCCCTGCGTACCCATGCAGACTATGCACAAGTGACGATTGCCATTTATTTAGTCGGTTACTTGTTCGCAAGTTTGGGCGCATTTGGTGTGATCAGTATCGTTTCGAGCCCTTACCGTGGTGATGACCAAGACGACTTCAGCGCATTTCGTGGGTTGTTCTGGCATAAACCAGTTCTCGCGACAGTGATGACGGTTGCGCTGTTATCCTTAGCGGGCATTCCAATTACATTAGGGTTTATTGGTAAGTTCTATGTGATTGTTTCTGCAGTGAAAGCTGAACTGTGGTGGTTAACAGGTGCTGTGGTGGTAGGTAGTGCGATTGGTTTGTACTATTACCTGCGCTTTATGGCAAGCCTATACAGCCGTGATGCGGAACATGCTGAGCGTTATACTGGCCCTGAAAAAGCAACGTTGGGTACAGTTTTTGCGGCTCTCTGTGCAATTGCAGCCATAGTCTTCGGTGTTTGGCCACAACCGCTTATTGATATTTCGGCATTAGCTGTAGCAATCGTTGGTTAATGAATACAGTCTAAGTAATATGAAGCCGGTTACTGCAAAGTAACCGGTTTTTTTTTAATCAGGCAATTGGCGTTGGTACTGATATTCCACATCATTCAAATAGGTCATTAGCATCTGGCTTGCGGTATTTATTTGGGCTAGGTTAAGGGTCTGCTCCGACATTTTTTCACTCATATATTGGCACCATGAATCCCAATAATTCTTCAGTAATTCAACTTGCTGAATAATAGTTTGCTTATGCATATCAATATTTGTAATTTCATTCGATAAAGACATTAACTGTGAGAGCCTGAATATATTGGTGTCAATGGTATTAAGTTCTTCTTTATGCTCAATAATTTGGTCACTTAGATAAAGTCGCACATCGACTAGCTTAGAGAACTCAAGGCCATCATCAACCATAGAAAGCAGGTTTTTAATATAGTTAATAGCGGCTTTTAATATTTCTTTTTTGTTGGGGGAAATATTTAAAGAGTCAATTAATTCCTTACCTTTAAAATATTTATCAAAAAAATCAGTGAGCTTGGAACGCAGCACAATGTCTTCTGCTGCTGTAATGATAGAGTAATTATTGTGTAGTTCATTTATTTTTGCTTGCATGCTATGTTTTGATGCAAATAAAACTTCTTTTTGGTTTGTATATTGGGAAAACTTTAATTTGTTAGGTTCGTTAAGATGAAATACGAGCAGTGATTCAGTGGTGTAACGTATTTTAGAAATTAACTTTTCTAACTCTAATTTCGTGTCCATTAGGTCATCAATAAAACCTGCAGTGAATACTTGCCTCTTTAAATCTGCATAGTTATCACTAGGTGTTGCTGAAGAATTGGGTTCATATAATTCACTGTTTAGGATGTAGTTTAGTTTGATTCTTAATATGGGTATTGAATTTCGAATAAGTTCATTCAGTCTTTCTGTTTTTATTGCAATTTTTTGTATTCGACCATAAATAATATAATCATAATTTATAATGTTTTTATTAAAAGAAACAATATTATTTGAAATACATCTTAACTGGTAGATATCTGTTGAGGGTAGCATTGGTAAATCAAAGTTGTCATGCATATTAATGCCTTTTATTGGGATGATGTGTCATATGTTTGTAGTTCATCAAATAATTTAATTAAATGAACAGAGTAGTCTTGAATTGAACCCCAAGAAATAATAATTCGTTTGAATTGAGCAACAAATCGAATAAGCTTGTCTGCATTGTTTATTCGTTGGAAAATTTCTATGGATTGCTTTATTTCAGTCAAAATAACTAGCCACATATAATCAAGATGATCAATGGCGAGGCGAGCATCTTTAAACAAACTTTCAATTTTATGCAAGTTAAGTTGGATATCAAAAATGGTTTTTTGAATTAGCTTTTCATTGTTAATCTTGATGTTTAGTTCGGCAATTTCTTTTAATAACTCATTCTTTTTGGCTCTTATTGCATCTGCTTTCGGCCCAAAGATGCTGCGGGTGATGACTAAACCAATAATTCCCCCTGTTAATCCTGTAAAACATAATTTGACAAAGTGGGAGTACTCTTGCTCTAGTTGTACAATATCTTGTTTTTTAAATTCTATCATTTCTTTTAAAAATGATTCTGAGCTATCGCGATTGACGGGTTCGAGTTGTTGATAAAGGCCTTTTATATTAAATAGTAAGGATTCAACATGTTCAAAGTTTGAAAGGTATCCACCTGTAATATAAGCTCTAAAGTCTGATACTGTGTTTTTGATTTTTATTGTTTTTATAGATTGCTGTTTTATATCACTCTTAATTAAATTTAAAATGCTAACAAGTTCAGTGGCAATTTGTTGGTCGTCATTTTGATAGGTGATTTTATCTAAATCATTTTCGGTTAAATCATCTAGACTATCGGATATTTTTTGCAAAATTGGCATGTGGTTAATGTACTCAATAATTTGATTGCCCGTTTGCATGATATTTCGACTAGTAAGGGACAAATTAACTGATTGCTCTTTTACCTGTTGTTCTACATTATCCCAACTGTTTGCATGTGTACGTATATTGAGGATTGCGTTTGTCAGTTCTCCAGATTCTATGGGAAGTTCTGTAGATTCATTAATGCCAAACCATTTTAAAATATCAGTCTCACGTAAAGGTAATGCAAGTGCAAAACGAACATGTTTGTGAATATTAATTAAATCTTCTAAAGTAAATATACCTGCTGAGCGAGCAGAAAGTGTATCCTGATTAGTTAACAATGCTAATGTTGCATTTCCTATATTTTCTTTTTCAATAATTCGGTCGTAACATTCTTGAGTTTGCATTATTTATTCCAACTTATTAGGTTAATGAGTTATGAACAGCTAATTTGTTCATTATTTGAATGCATATATATAGTAGGTATAGTGACTAATTTAAGAAAATTGCAGCAATAAATTATAAAGTAGAGGCTTTATATTGATAACCTACTAGAAACGTCAGGCTAGGGTTGATACTAAAAAATGAAAATCAGCGCTAAAAAATAACTCAATGTGTGTATCCCTATAGTAAAAAGTAACATTTATAAAATTGATCTAATTAATAGGAACGCTAATTTTTATAAAGCTAAGCGGGTATGAAATGAAGATAAAGGCCTAAAAGCCTCTTTGCCATAAGGCAGAGCATAGAGCTACCTGTTTAACCTTTGAAATCGTTGATACAAAACTGTTGATTGGTCAATAAATTGGCAACGAAAAACCCAGAACAGTGATAAAGCCACAAAATATCAATTAATTAAATGAATATGTCATTATATAATTGATAGAATAAACTATACTAGACGCAAGAAGAACATCACATTCCAGCCTTAGTCGGTTGTTATGAATCAGCAAAAACAGTACTTGCGGGAGAATAGCTATAGAGACAATGATTCATCAATGTATTAATGCATTTCATTGCGCTATGTAGTCTTTGATGTCAATCGATGTGCTGTGGCAGTAGGGATCTAAAGTGATAAATAAAAAAATTGATAAAGTTATAGCTGAAATTCTGGATCATTTGTCTACATTGGCACTGGGAAACAAAGAATACACACGACTTGTTTGGCAATTTGATGAACAAACGGCTTTTCCTGGCTTAGCATGGCTGTCTTCACAGACTTGTTACCCACAATTTTATTGGTATCAACGTACCGGTGCAGAAGAGTGCAGTGCGTTGGGGCGCGTTAAATCCTTTTATTCTATCGAAGATGCTGAATATTTCTTATCCCAATATCCTCAAACACCTGATGTGCGTTTATGGGGGCTGAACGGTTGGAATGCAGTTGGGGATGGGCTGACAAATGAAGAAAAACAACAAGCGACATATTGTTTTCTCCCACGTTTAGAAATTCACCGATTGCGCTCAACCATCAATGTGAGCCTAAATATTGATGGGAAAGCGGACATTCAAGCTGCAATTGAATTTCTCTCGGAACTAACCACTGTATCAGATGTACCGCTAACGCTTTCTGCTTCGATTACTGAGCAAAAACATATTCCTTGCCATGATGAATGGTGCCGTTTATTAAATGGCGCTATTCGTGATATGAAGATGGGCAAAATGGAGAAAGTGGTGATGGCGCGGGAAACGCAATTATCCCTTTCACAAGCGATATCAGTTGCTGAGTTTTTATCTGCAAGCCAACAAGTCAATCATCATTGCTATCACTTTATGATGGCATTTGATAAACACACTGGGTTCATTTCATCAACACCTGAGCGCTTGTACTTGCGACAAGGCGAGCAACTTAATTCCGAAGCACTTGCAGGTACTGTAGCCAATGATCCTGATGATGTTATTGCTGCGGAACACGCCAAATGGCTGATGGAAGATAAAAAAAATCAGCATGAAAATTTAGTGGTGGTGGATGATATTTGCCAGCAATTGCAGGGCGCTGTTACGGGGATTGATGTTTCCTCAGCAAAAGTGATTCGCTTAAGAAAGATACAACATTTATATCGCTCAATTGTAGCAACCCTGATTACCCCTTCTGATAGCGATTGCTTGCAGCGTCTTCAGCCAACTGCGGCAGTTTGTGGTTTACCAAGAAAAATAGCACGGCAGTTTCTTGCAAAAAATGAGCCTTTTTCTCGAGGATGGTATGCGGGTACTGGCGGGTTTATTAGTTTGAATAAAAGTGAGTTTGCCGTTTCATTGCGCTGTGCTCAAATTAATGGTTCTCAAGTTTCACTATACTCAGGCGCTGGCATAGTGAGAGATTCGGATCCGCAACAAGAGTGGGAAGAAATTGAAAATAAAGCAGCGGGTTTAAAATCGTTGTTTGGTAATGGCTAAAGACCTTAGAATAAAAATGGTTATTTTCTTTTTATTTTCAATTAGTTCACCAAAAATTGTTCTGAGATCAAGAAAATTTTTTCGATCAGTCTAAACTAATTGATAATTAATAATTTGCTGAGCATATTATGTCGAATTCTGCATTTAATATCCGTTGGGCTGAAGTGATCATTGAAGCACTGAGTCGTCACGGAATGAAACACATCTGCATAGCGCCAGGCTCTCGTTCTACGCCATTAACGCTGGCTGCAATTAGCAACGCAAAATTACACTGCCATACGCATTTTGATGAACGTGGCCTTGGGCACCTTGCGCTAGGACTCGCTAAGGCAAGTGACGAACCTGTTGGTGTCATTGTTACCTCAGGCACTGCTGTGGCTAATTTGTATCCATCATTAATTGAAGCAGGATTAACGGGGGAAAAAGTTGTTTTCCTTACTGCTGACAGACCCCCTGAATTGATTGATTGTGGTGCGAATCAAGCAATTCGCCAAACACATATTTTTGCATCACATCCTGCCCAGACATTAATGTTACCACGCCCAACGCGAGATATTTCAGCCAAATGGCTGGTGACAGCGGTGGATAACGGCATGAATCAACTTCATCATGGCGCGTTTCATATCAATTGTCCGTTTGCAGAGCCACTTTACGGTACGAGTGAAGGGGATTATGAATGGCAGCAAACATTAGGTGATTGGTGGAACTCAAATCACCCATGGTTAAGTGAGCCGCTAACCCAAACTGTTGCTCTCGTGGCAGATTGGTATTTTTGGCGCCAGAAAAAGGGTGTTGTTATCGCTGGGCGCATGGGGGCAGCTGAGGGGGAGCTTGTTGCTGCATGGGCTCAAGAGCTAGGGTGGCCAATATTAGGTGATGTACTATCGCAAACAGGGCAACCGTATCCATGTAGTGATTTATGGCTACAAAATCCAAGTGCTCAAGCCATATTGCAGGACGCTGAATTAGTGGTGCAATTTGGCTCAAGTATTACGGGTAAACGGTTACTGCAATGGCAAGCTAATTGCCAACCGAAAGAATACTGGATTGTTGACCCCATACCACAACGCTTAGACCCTGCAAATCATATGGGACGTAAGCTGACATGCTCAATTAAAGGCTGGCTTGAAAATCACCCTGCACAGCCACGTAGTCTGTGGTGTGAACCATTATTAGAACTTGCTGAAAAAACCCAAAAATATGTTGAAAAACAACTATCAGGTCAATTTTCTGAAGCCGCAGTTGCATATCAGCTCCCTGAGTTACTTCCCCCGCGTGGACAATTATTTGTGGGTAATAGCTTAATCGTACGTTTGATTGATTCATTCGCACAGTTACCGGTGAGTTACCCTGTTTATAGTAATCGAGGAGCCAGTGGTATTGATGGGCTCATTTCTACATTGGCTGGCGTACAACGTGCAACAGCGAGACCCACGTTGGGGATCGTGGGGGACATTTCTGCGTTGTACGATTTAAACAGCCTTGCTCTATTACGCGAACCTTCTGCACCGACTATTTTGATTATTGTAAACAATAATGGTGGGCAAATATTCTCCATGCTGCCAACGCCTGATGATGCGAGACAAAACTATTATTGTATGCCGCAGAATGTCAGCTTTGAACCCGCTGCGAAAATGTTTGGATTGCAATACTGTGCCCCGACAGACTGGGATGGCTTAAAAAATACAGTCCAGCAATTTTGGCATAATCAACATGGCACACTTGTTGTTGAGCTAGTTGTTGAGGGGGATGAAGGTGCACGTACATTAAAACAGTTACTTAGCGTTGCAGTGGAGCTTTAATGCTAGCTGCCACATTACATAACCCGGAAAAATCAGGCCCTTGCCTCGTTTGGCTTCATGGGTTGCTGGGCAGTGCGGATGATTGGCTTTCGGTGATTGAGCAGTTTAATGATTATCGATCATTAGCCGTTAATTTACCTGGGCACGGTGGCTCACAGAATGAGACGTGCCAAAGTTTCGAACACTTTAATGAACAATTAAATGCACTTTTGCAACACTATCAAATAGATGAATATTACTTAATAGGTTATTCATTAGGGGCTCGTCTTGCCATGCACTTTGCCTGCTTTTACCAGCCAAAAGGCTTGCTAGGGTTGGTCATTGAAGGTGGAAATGTTGGGTTGGATGACTTACAGGCAAGGCGCGAACGTGAAAAGAATGACAAAACATGGGCGCAACGTTTTCGTACTGAGCCCATGAAAAAGGTGCTGAATGATTGGTACCAACAAGCTGTTTTTGCAGATTTATCGGCATCTCAGCGAAATAAACTGATTGAATTGCGCCAAGAAAATAATCCGCAAGCTATTGCGGATATGCTTGAGAGCACATCATTATCTCAGCAACCATTTTTAGTCCCAAATTTGCACCAACTGACTTGCCCATACCACTATTTTTGTGGCGAGCGAGATCAAAAGTTTCGAAGCGTTTCGCAACAATACACATTGCCATTAACGCTGATTGAAAATGCGGGGCATAATGCTCATCGGGAAAACCCTACGGGCTATGCAACTGCACTTCACCATTTTTTATCACACTGTGGTTAAAGGAATTTGAGAATGATTTATCCAAGCGAAGAAAAACTGTACGCACCTATTGAATGGCAAGACTGCTCCGAAGGGTTTGATGATATTTTGTATCATAAATCCCCTGAAGGGATTGCGAAAATTACCATTAACCGCCCACAAGTGCGTAATGCGTTTCGTCCTCAAACGGTTAAAGAGATGATCCAAGCCTTATCAGACGCACGTTATGATGACCACATTGGTACCATCATTTTAACAGGTGAAGGTGAGAAAGCTTTCTGTGCAGGCGGTGACCAAAAAATTCGTGGCGATTACGGCGGGTACCGTGATGAAAGTGGGACTCACCACTTAAACGTTTTAGATTTTCAACGTCAAATTCGTACCTGTCCAAAGCCTGTTGTTGCAATGGTCGCGGGTTTTGCCATTGGTGGAGGCCATGTTTTACATATGATGTGTGACCTAACGATTGCGGCGGATAATGCGATTTTTGGTCAAACAGGGCCAAAAGTAGGTTCTTTTGACGGCGGCTGGGGCGCATCTTACATGGCACGTATTGTAGGTCAGAAAAAAGCCCGTGAAATCTGGTTCTTATGCCGTCAATATGACGCAAAAGAAGCGTTAGATATGGGGCTGGTCAATACCGTCGTTCCTTACGCTGAATTGGAAAAAGAAACCGTTCGTTGGTGCCGTGAAATGTTAGAAAACAGCCCGATGGCACTGCGTTGCCTGAAAGCCGCATTAAATGCGGACTGTGATGGTCAAGCGGGCCTGCAAGAGTTGGCAGGTAATGCCACCATGCTGTTCTATATGACTGATGAAGGTCAAGAAGGCCGTAATGCTTTCAACGAAAAACGTGCGCCTGATTTCTCTAAATATAAGCGTAATCCGTAATGCGTAAAGCCAAGATTTATTCGTTCAGCCTGCCTATGGAGGCAGGCGTTATCCTTCGTTATCAACGCCTCAAAACACGTGATGGGCTTTTGGTGTGCTTGCAAGATGGGGATAGCGAAGGTTGGGGGGAAATTTCGCCTCTACCTGAATTCAGCCATGAGACTTTGGAAGAAGCAACCGCTGAAACCATTACTTGTCTGAATGAATGGGTGAAAGAAGGCAAAATTTCTGATAGTCAACTTCCTTCAGTAGCATTTGGTGTTAGTTGTGCCGTCGCTGAGTTAACTGGCGAATTACCCAAAGAAGCGGATTATCGCAAGGCACCACTGTGCAGTGGTGACCCTGATGACTTAATTTTGAGCCTTGATGCAATGGAAGGCGAGAAAGTGGCAAAAGTCAAAGTGGGGCTGTATGAAGCCGTACGTGATGGCATGGTGGCAAATCTATTGTTAGAAGCGGTTCCAGAGCTTAAGCTTCGCCTTGATGCGAATCGCAGTTGGACACGTGCAAAAGCGGACGGTTTTGCTAAATATGTTAACCCTGACTACCGTGATCGTATCGCATTCTTAGAAGAACCGTGTAAAACGCGTGAAGAGTCTCTACAATTTGCTGCTGACACGGGCATCAACATTGCATGGGATGAAAGTGTGCGCGAAGAAGGGTTCAAGGTCGAGGCTCTAGAGGGGGTTGCGGCGATTGTGATTAAACCAACACTCACGGGTAGCTTAGCCTATTGCCGTTCTTTAATTGAAGATGCTCATCGTCTTGGCTTACAAGCGGTGATTAGTTCTTCTATTGAAAGCAGTTTTGGCTTAACTCAGCTCGCTCGCGTTGCGCATTGGTTAACACCGAATACAATCCCTGGTCTTGATACGGTTTCTTTAATTCAATCACAGTTAATCCGCCCTTGGCCACAGTGCGAGATTCCATTACAACAGTTAGAGGATTTAACCGTTGTATGGCAGAGTTAACGCCGTTTAATGATTGGCCTTGGCAGCACTGGGCCAATCTTCAACCCGATTCAATTGCTGTATATTCAGATGGTGAAAGCCTAACGTGGGACTCGCTTAACCAACAGGTTAAGGATCTTGTCACTTATTTTTCAATGCAAGGTGTGACAAGGGGGCAATGTGTCGTACTTCGCGGGAAAAACTCGGTTGAGTTATTACTTAGTCAATTGGCACTGATTGCCTGCGGCGTCCGTGTTCTACCGCTTAATCCACGTATTCCTAAACGCGTGTTAAACGAATTATTACCTCATCTAGATGTCAGCTCAGTGATTGATTTTACGGATGATACCGAGCTGCTTTCTCATTATCGAAACCTCGATTACCAACTGTATTATCACTTTATTGGTGAAGATAATTTTCAACCTATCAATTTTCAGATACAAATGGCTCAGCCAGCCACGTTGATATTAACATCTGGGTCAACGGGCTTACCGAAAGCCGCAGTTCACAGTGTTGAGGCCCATCTCAATAGTGCTGATGGTGTCTTGAGTGCGATGAATTACCAACAAGGTGATTGCTGGTTACTTTCCTTACCACTCTTTCATGTTTCTGGACAAGGCATCATTTGGCGTTGGTTACTTAAAGGCGGAGCGCTCGCACTTAAAAATCAACCACTCACAGAAGCCTTGCAAGGCGTTACGCATGCCTCATTGGTACCAACACAGTTATGGCGTTTGCTTAATGATGAAACAGACGTTCAGCTCTTGCTTAAAGAAGTGCTATTAGGTGGTGCCTCAATCCCGTCTTCATTAACGGATTTAGCGCAGAGCAGGGGTATAGCATGCTGGAGTGGCTATGGTATGACCGAAATGGCTTCGACAGTTTGTGCTAAGCGCGCAGATGGTAAACGTGGTGTAGGTTTGCCGTTAAAAGGGAAACAAATTCGTATTGTTGCTGATGAAGTTCAAGTTAAGTCAACGAGTCAGGCTTTAGGTTATTGGTTCGATGGAAAAATTAGTCCTTTAAATTGTATTGATGGATGGTTTAAAACGAATGATAAAGGCGCATTTATTGATGGTGAGTATCAAATACTCGGTCGCCTCGATAATCTCTTTATTAGTGGTGGGGAGTGCGTTCAACCCGAAGATATTGAAGCAGTCATTAATTCTCACCCTAATGTATCGCAAAGTTTTATTATTCCCATTGATGATACAGAATTTGGTCAACGCCCTGTGGCCGTAGTGGAGTGCGACTCAGATTTGCCTCTCAGTGAATTATCCGTTTGGTTAAAAGACAAACTTGCTCCCTATCAGTATCCGAAAAGCTTTTATCAGTTAGAGCCTAGTTTAAAGAGTGGGGGGATAAAAGTGTCTCGTCAGCAAGTAAAAAACTGGGTTTTAGCCCAAGGCCGATGAATTAGATAACAATGCGGGTGGATAGACAATATTATTTTTGCGGAGATTATCAAGCCGGGGCAGCGGCTTGATAAGTGAAAAGAAGAATTAGGCCTTCGGGTCTGGGCCAAATCGATTATTACCCTGAGTCCCATCAAGAATGCTAAAAACAAATAAGATGATCCCACCGAAAGGAACAAATGAGATCAGATACCACCAACCTGATTTGTCTATATCGTGTAAGCGTCTAATAGTGACGGCGATACTCGGCACAATAATCCCTAAGCTATAGATTAGCAATATAACAGACGCAATATAGCCGATACTGCCAATTTCACCTGTATAGCTATCCATTGAAATACTGATTAATATAATCAATGCGCAAAAGACAATCGCGTTGAATAATGTAAACATCCAATATTCTTTACGTCTAGCACGCCCTTCAAAATTCGCATAATTATTTTTTAATACATCCAAATACCAATTCATTTTGATTTTCCTTAACCTAAATTTAAAGTGGGGGAGTATATCGATTGAATTAGTGAATGTAAATACAGAATGGTTTAGGGAACGAGTACGACGGGCAGATTACCCGTCGTGGTATATTTTTATTTCTTTAATTCATTCAACGCTTTCTCAACACCTGCACCGTATTCTGGGTGAACTTGTTTGAATAGGGCAATTTGGCGTAGTTGCGTGGCTTGCGTTGCATCAATTAGTTCACCAGCAATACGTTTAAACATACGTTGGTGTTCGGCATCATCTAATAATTCATATAATGCACGTGGTTGGCTGAAATAGTCTTGGTCTTCACGGTGATCCCAATGATCAGCAGCGCCCTCAATAGATAATGGTGGTTCACTAAAATCAGGCTGTTCTTGGAATAAACCGGTTTCGTTTGGTTCATAAGTCACATGATTACCACTATTACCATCAACACGCATTGCACCATCACGATGATAATTGTGGAATGGGCAGCGAGGTGCGTTTACTGGAATTTGGTGATGGTTAACACCAAGGCGATAACGGTGTGCATCCCCATAGGAGAACAGGCGCCCTTGCAGCATTCTGTCTGGTGAAAAACCAATACCTGGGACAACATTAGCAGGGCTAAATGCCGCTTGCTCAACATCAGCAAAATAATTATCTGGGTTACGGTTTAGTTCGAAATACCCCACATCGATTAACGGATAATCTTTATGAGGCCAAACTTTAGTCAGGTCGAATGGGTTATAAGGTACACTTGACGCTTCTTTTTCAGGCATGATCTGGACTTGTAAATTCCAGCGAGGGAAATCACCTTTCTCAATTGATTCAAATAAATCGCGTTGAGAACTTTCTCTGTCCTTACCGACTAATTGCTCTGCTTGCTCATCAGAGAGGTTTTCAATACCTTGCTGGCAACGGAAGTGGAATTTTACCCAGAAACGTTCATTATTGGCATTAATAAAGCTATAAGTGTGGCTGCCAAAACCGTGCATGTGACGATAGCTTTGTGGAATACCACGGTCACTGGCATCGATGGTTAATTGGTGCAAAGACTCAGGTAATTGGGAGAAAAATGCCCATTTGTGTTCCATCGTACGTAAGTTAGAGCGTGGGTCACGTTTGACGACGTGGTTTAAGTCAGGGAATTTTAAGGGATCACGGAAGTAGAATACGGGGGTATTGTTACCCACCATGTCCCAGTTACCTTCTTCTGTGTAAAACTTGAGGGCGAAACCACGAATATCACGTTCAGCATCCGCAGCGCCACGCTCACCGGCTACAGTCGAAAAACGGGCAAACATTTCTGTTTTTTTACCTACTTCGGAGAAAATTTTTGCGCGGGTATAAGGGGTAATATCATGAGTGACGGTAAAGGTACCAAATGCACCAGATCCTTTTGCGTGCATACGTCTTTCAGGGATCACTTCACGGTCAAAATGAGCTAATTTTTCTAAGAACCAGACATCTTGTAACAACATTGGGCCGCGTTTACCAGCGGTCATGACATTATTATTGTTGGCGACGGGCGCGCCAGAGGCAGTCGTAAGGCCTTTTTTCTTCATCACAATGCTCCTGATTTTGAATTTAATGACTACATAAACCTAACTAAAAAGTTATAATTTTGTAATAAAATGAAAATACCACTACAATAAACTTGTGATTCAGTATAGTAATTATGGATATGATTATCTAATTAATATAACCAATCACTGTGATTGAATGTGAGATAAGTGGGATTTTTTAATATTTCAGTGGGATGAAATTATCTTTTGGCTGAATAGGTTGCGTAAATCTGAGTAATTTAGGCTGAGAAACGGGTGTAAATCGCGTAATATCCGTAGGTAATAATTTCAAGAGGATAAAATAATGCGCAAAGTTGTGTTATTAGTGGCGGCCATGTCCCCATTTTTTATGAATTCTGCTCAAGCAGTATCTGTGAGCGCACAAGCAGGTAAACACTATACTGAATTATCAGCAGGCTTAGGTAATCAAAATGCAGGCCTTGCATTTAATGGTTCTTGGGCACGTAGTGATCATGATGGTCAGATGGGAAGTTTAGGGGCTACATTCGGCCTCCCTGTTGGGCCTTTTGCTGCGTATGTTGGGGGTAAAGGTTTGTATTTATCGCCAGATAATAATAGCAGTGGCGCAGCATTAGCAGTGGGCGGTGGTTTAAATTGGCAGGCATTGCCTTCACTGAATATTTATGGTGAAGCTTATGGCGCGCCAGAGTCACTGACTTCGGGTAGCAAGTCTTACGTTGAAGCGAAAGCGGGGGCTCGTTATACCGTATTTAAACCGTTATCTATTGATGCGGGTTACCGTGTAATTGAAATGAAAGGCTCTCACAATAAGTCGAATGAGAAAATTGCCGATGGCCTTTATTTAGGCGCTGGTCTTTCATTCTAGTATTGTCATCTAATGTTTATTGCCCTTAGTTCCTTATGCAAAACTTGCTGCTAGGGGCATATTTTTTATTTGGCTGTAATTAAATACTTTTAAAGCAAATGATTATCTTTTTGGTTATTTATCTCAGATGTTCATATGACCCTAGGGTATTACTGTAATGAAGTTAAAATATCACGGCTTAACCCTGTGCTTTTCATGATGATTTCGGGGCTAACACCATTTTTAAGCAGCTGAGCAGCCATAGTGAGCTTGGCCTCTTCTCTGCCTTCCTCTCTGCCTTCTTCTCTACCTTGTTGAATACCTTCTTGGCAGCCTTTATTTTGCAAGCGCTGTGCAATACTCATAATAGTCTCCCTATGTTGGTCTGTTTGCTCTTCTAAGATTTGAACGACTTCTTCAAAGTTTGTGGCATCTAACGCAATAAATAGGTAATTAAGGTTAGTAATTACATGACAGTCATATAAAATCATAATTTAACTTATTGTTTTTTCTTCTGTTTAATCATGTTTTTAAATTGAGTGTCGATAGTATTATCATAGTGTGGATAGAATATCGTGACTTAACCCCGTGCTTTTCATGATGATTTCGGGACTAACGCCATTTTTAAGCAGCTGTGCAGCCATAGTGATCTTGGCCTCTTCTCTGCCTTCTTCTCTGCCTTCTTCTCTGCCTTCTTCTCTGCCTTCTTCTCTACCTTCTTCTCTGCCTTGTTGAATACCTTCTTGGCGGCCTTTATTTTGTAGGCGCTGTGCAATACTCATAATAGTCTCCCTATGTTGGTCTGTTTGCTCTTCTAAGGTTTGAACGACTTCTTCAAAGTTTGTGGCATCCAACGCAATAAATAGGTAATTAAGGATGGTAACCACATCGCTATCGCTATTATAGTGCTTATTGAGCGCTTGTGCTAAAAGTGGAAGAACCCGCTGGAACTCATCACGTAAATATTTATGTTTCATGGCCAGCTCCATCACTGCGACTTTACGGTGATTCACTAACTCGTTATCGTCTATAACCGTGACATCGACTAAAGGAAAAGGCTCCGTATATAGCTTATTTGCTATCTTAGAGAGGGGAAAGCAATCAGTCCATAATAAAGAATGTGGATAGGGGGAGCGACCCCCGTGGTAAAAAAGAACGGGTACTACAAGCGGTAACGCGGTATTTCCTTGTTGCATATGCTGGTTCATCGCTAAAAAAGCGTAATGTATTAAGCGCCATGCCATTAATTTATCCGGGGTAGATTGGTGTTCAACGAGTAAATAAAGATACCCTTGCCCGTGTGTAGTTTGAACAGAATATAAAACATCAGATAAGCGGGAGCGTAATTGTTTATCAATAAAAGATGAGTTTGTGAGTGCTAATGTATTGAAATCACATAGTGATTTTATATGTTCAGGTAAGTGAATTTCAAAGAAGTCTTGTGCACTATCAATGTTTGTCATGAATCCCTTAAATGCTGCGTCATGCGCAGCAGAAACACTTTTTCTTTGCATCCAACTCGCTCCCTCATTTATCTATTAACTACAATAAAGTAAGAGGGCTTGATTGTCTTTTCGGTATTATTAACTGTGATATAGCGTAATAAAAGAAAAAAATTTTGCTTTATTTGCTAATAATGAATGTTAAAAGATTAAAAAATAGGGGAGGATGCATTTGATTTATGGGGATTACAAATAAAAGAAAGGCCCCAAATTGATGTTATTCAGCTCGGGGCCTAATCGGGCAGTTCATTAACCGACGTTTGGTAGGAAGCCCGCGACAATGGAAAATTGGATAGCGATAACAGCGACACCACAGAGTAAGATTATTGCTAAAACGGGTGTGCCACCTTTAACGCGATACCCACCTTTAGCTTCCACCTTGCGAACACGCATAGTGAGAAGAGCAGGGATAATTAAAGCAAGAACAGATAATGCAACTGCCGCATATGTTAAGGCTTGCACGAAACTGCTATAAAACAGAGCGCACAACAAGGGTGGAACAAAGGTCAACAAACTGGTTTGAATACGACCAACAAAATGATTACTGCGTTTGAACAAGTCGGCAAGGTAATCAAACAAGCCTAATGCCACACCTAAGAAAGAGGTTGCTAGGGCTAAATCCATAAATAAGCTGACGGCTAAGTTAACACGCGGATTAGCGACCACATCACGTACTGCGGTTAACAAACCATTGAGGCCTGATTCTTGAGCCAAAATACCTAAGAATGTATGAGATGGTATTGAACCTAATGTAGCGATTTGCCACAGAATATAGGCAACAAGAGGAATTGCACTACCTGTGATGAAAATCATACGTAATTTACGCACATCACCATTCATATAGTTCACTAAGCTAGGAACACTACCATGGAAGCCAAATGAGGTGAATATAACGGGAATAGCGGCAAGAACTAGGCCTTTTTCGATGGGCATCGTACTTAAATTGACCGCTTCTGCATGGGGGAGCATGACAAAAATCATGATCACCATAAAAATGGTTTTAGCCGTAAATAAAATACGGTTAATAAAATCAACAGAGTGGGTCCCGATTGTGACGACTGCACCACCCACCACAGTAAATAGAATGATAGCAGTGCTTGGCGTAATTTTAACACCCCACCAAGAGGATAAGCTGTCAGAAATCAATACACCGGCCCCACCAATATAAGCGGTTGTGAGCGCGTACATTAACAGCAACATACTTAAGCCAGTGACGATTTGCCCTGCTGGACCAAGATATTTTTTTGCGACAGTCCCTAAGCCCATATTTGCAGGGTTATGTTGGTAGACCTCAACTAACAATAATGAGGTATAGCTCATTAACATCCATAATCCGACAAGCAAACAGACTATGCCTGTAAAACCGACGCCTGCAGCGGCCAGTGGCATTGCCAGCATCCCTGCACCTATTGTTGTTCCTGCAACGATTAACACACTGCCAAGGGTACGATTCTTCACAAGTTCCTCTAATTGAATCTGAATAATTAATAAGTGATGCAGATTATGCGATTGTGCGTATTGTGTCAAATGTAAATTACAGATGGTGTAAATATATATTTACATTAATTTGAGTGAGAAAAGGAAGGAAATCGTCTAATAAAAAAAAGGTTAATTACTCAAGAAAAAATGATGAATAAAGATAACTAATGGTAAATTTAATTTGAGAGATTTGTTAAAAAAAGGCAAGTAATTCATTGATTTTTTAGGGGTGTAGACTGAACTGATTAGTATGTCAGTTACTTAAGAAAAATAGTGTGATATGAACAGAATAAATACAACAAAAATAAAACTATATTGGTTTTTAAATTATCATAAATCAAATTAATGCTTGAAAATCATCTCGATAATAGGAGGCAAATACATATAAAAGGATGGAACTATGGACTTTATGATTCAACTCGCCATTATTCTTGTTTGCTTGTTCTATGGGGCAAAAAAAGGGGGGATGGCATTAGGGCTGCTTGGTGGTGTCGGTCTTGTCATCTTGGTTTTTGGATTTGGCTTGCCACCAGGAAAACCACCTGTTGATGTTATGCTTGTGATTATTGCTGTTGTTGCCGCATCAGCAACGTTACAAGCATCAGGTGGTTTGGATGTCATGCTGCAAATTGCAGAACGATTATTACGAAAAAACCCAAAATACATTTCTATTGTGGCACCTTTCGTTACCTGTATCTTAACCATTTTGTGTGGTACAGGGCACGTGGTGTACACCATTTTACCTATCATCTATGATGCGGCGATTAAAAATAATATTCGACCTGAAAGACCGATGGCGGCAAGTAGCATAGGTGCACAAATGGGGATCATTGCCAGCCCTGTGTCTGTTGCGGTTGTGTCCTTAGTTGCCATGCTTAATGGTGTGACAATCAATGGCAAGTCTCTTGAATTCCTCGATTTATTGGCGATTACTATCCCTTCAACCTTAATCGGTATTTTAGCGATTGGTATTTTTAGCTGGTTTAGAGGGAAAGATCTCGATAAAGACCCTGTATTCCAAGAGTTTATCTCTGTTCCTGAAAACCACGACTACGTGTATGGCGGCAGTGTGACACTGCTTGACAAAAAACTGCCAAAAATTAACTGGGTCGCGATGTGGATTTTCTTAGCATCCATTGTCGTTGTCGCATTACTAGGCGCATTCTCTGAGTTAAGGCCGTTAGTGAATGGCAAGCCGCTATCAATGGTTTTAGTGATTCAGATGTTTATGTTGCTGGCAGGTGCGCTCATCATCATTATCTGTAAAACTAACCCAGGGCAAATTTCAAAAAATGAAGTATTCCGTTCAGGGATGATTGCGATTGTGGCGGTATATGGTATCGCGTGGATGGCAGAAACCATGTTCGGCGCTCATATGGATGAAATTAAAAGCACCTTGGGGTCGTTAGTGAAAGACTTCCCGTGGGCATATGCGGTTATCTTATTACTGGTTTCTAAGTTTGTTAACTCGCAAGCGGCGGCTTTGGCAGCGGTTGTGCCTATCGCGTTAGGAATTGGTGTTGACCCTGCTTATATTATTGCGTCAGCACCGGCGTGTTATGGTTACTATATTTTACCGACTTATCCAAGTGACCTAGCAGCGATTCAATTTGACCGCTCTGGAACAACGCGTATTGGTAAGTTTGTTATTAACCATAGTTTTATCTTACCGGGATTAATTGGGGTCGGTGTATCCTGCGTATTTGGTTGGGTATTTGCCGCGCTTTATGGCTATCTATAATAGGTAGAGCGCATCAATTAGGATAAATAGATAGAAAAGCGATTGCATTAGAAAATGGTGCAATCGCTTATTATATTAGCCGATTTCGATATCAGTCAGAGGGTGACAGCAACAGGGTAATATTTCCCCATCCTGCACAAATGCCAGAGGTTTGCGTTTGTAACCCACTTTCCCGCGCAATAATGTTACTCGGCAAGAACCGCAATAACCTTCACGGCATTGATACTCCACAGGTATACGACTATCTTCAAGCGCTTCAAGTAAACACGAATGAACGTCAGCATGGTAGGGGACATGCACACCCTGCGTCGTACGCAGGGTGATTTTATGACTGGCCATACTTACAGTTCAAAGTCGCTCAAATCATCGGTATTGACTTCAGAGTCAATCTGACCGACTAAATAAGAACTGACTTCAACTTCTTGTGGCGCCACTTGAACGTTATCTGATACCAACCATGCATTGATCCATGGGATAGGGTTAGAACGACCTTCAAATGGCAGTTTTAGGCCAACAGCTTGCATACGAATGTTGGTGATGTATTCGACATATTGGCACAGAATATCTTTATTCAGGCCAATCATTGAACCTTCACTGAACAGGTAATCTGCCCACTCTTTTTCTTGCTCTGCTGCCTGCACAAACAAGTCATAGCATTCTTGCTCGCACTCTGCGGCAATTTCTGCCATTTCAGGGTCATCTTGGCCTGAGCGTAACAGGTTCAACATATGTTGAGTGCCTGTTAAGTGTAAAGCTTCATCACGTGCAATCAGCTTGATAATTTTAGCATTACCTTCCATTAGCTCACGTTCTGCGAATGCGAATGAACAGGCAAAGCTGACATAAAATCGGATTGCTTCCAGTGCGTTAACACTCATTAAGCACAGGTATAATTGTTTTTTCAGCGCACGCAATGAAACGGTGATTTGTTTCCCGTTACAGTTGTGTGTGCCTTCACCGAACATGTGATAATAGTTGGTCATTTCGATGAGGTCATCATAATAACCAGAGATATCTTTCGCACGTTTTAAAATTTCTTCATTTTCAACGATATCGTCAAAAATAATCGCCGGGTCATTCACGATATTACGGATAATATGTGTGTATGAACGTGAGTGGATGGTTTCAGAGAATGCCCATGTTTCCACCCAGGTTTCCAGCTCAGGAATCGAAATCAGTGGCAGTAATGCCACGTTAGGGCTGCGACCCTGAATAGAGTCAAGCAGCGTTTGGTATTTCAGATTACTGATGAAAATGTGTTTTTCGTGATCTGGCAGCGCATTGTAATCAATACGGTCGCGAGAGACGTCAACTTCTTCAGGACGCCAGAAAAACGACAATTGCTTTTCGATCAGCTTTTCGAAAATAGGGTACTTTTGCTGATCATAGCGTGCCACGTTAACAGGTTGGCCGAAAAACATCGGCTCCTGCATCTGGTCATTTTTTTTCTGTGAAAATGTTGTATATGTATGTGACATAACAATTCCTATTAAATTTTACACGCGCCGCCTTCACAATCGGAATCTGCTGACTCAACAACTTCTTCCAGATCGCCCTGAACATCTTCCGCACCATCACGGGTGTTATGGTAGTAAAGTGTTTTCACACCAAACTTATAGGCGAGCAATAAATCTTTTAGCAATTGGTTCATTGGTACTTTGCCGCTCTCGAAACGAGTTGGGTCATAGTTTGTGTTTGCAGAAATCGACTGGTCGATAAATTTCTGCATAATACCAACGAGTTGCAGGTAGCCGCTGATAGATGGCATTTGCCATAACAGTTCATAAGCCCCTTTCAGGTTTTCGTAATCTGGCACTACTTGGCGTAAGATGCCGTCTTTTGACGCTTTAATACTGATGTAGCCGCGCGGTGGCTCAATACCATTGGTTGCGTTAGAAATCTGTGATGATGTCTCAGAAGGCATCAATGCAGACAGTGTTGAGTTACGCAGACCATAAGTCTGAATATCTTTACGCAGCGCTTCCCAATCGTAATGCAGTGGTTCATTGGTTAACTTATCGAGTTCTTTTTTATAGGTATCGATAGGTAATACGCCTTGAGAATAGGTCGTTTCATTGAACCACGGGCAGGCACCTTGCTCTTTCGCTAAATCGTTTGATGCTTTTAACAGGTAATACTGAATAGCTTCAAAGGTTTTGTGAGTTAAGTTATTTGCGCTACCGTCTGAATAACGAACACCGTGTTTCGCTAAGTAATAGGCATAGTTAATCACACCAATACCTAATGTACGGCGCCCCATAGAGCCTTGTTTAGCTGCAATAATTGGGTAGTCTTGGTAGTCGAGTAGGGCATCCAATGCGCGAACCGCTAGGATGGCTAACTCTTCTAATTCATCAAGGCTATCAATCGCACCTAAGTTAAATGCAGACAGTGTACATAATGCAATTTCACCTTCTTCATCATTGATATTATTCAATGGTTTAGTTGGCAGCGCGATTTCTAAACACAGGTTAGATTGACGGACAGGGGCAACCTGTGGGTCAAATGGGCTGTGCGTATTACAGTGGTCAACGTTTTGAATGTAAATTCGGCCTGTTGACGCACGCTCTTGCATCATTAATGAGAACAACTCAACTGCTTTAACGCTGGATTTGCGGATAGTCTCATCTTGTTCATATTGCACATATAAACGTTCGAATTCATCTTGGTCTGCAAAGAATGCATCATACAGACCTGGGACATCTGAAGGGCTGAATAGGGTGATGTCTTGGTTCTTAATCAAACGTTCGTACATCAATTTATTCAATTGCACACCGTAGTCCATATGGCGAACTCGGTTACCTTCAACCCCGCGGTTGTTTTTCAGGACTAACAGGCTTTCAACTTCAAGGTGCCAAATTGGATAAAATAAGGTTGCAGCACCACCACGGACACCACCTTGAGAGCAAGATTTAACCGCAGTCTGGAAGTGCTTGTAGAACGGAATACAGCCTGTGTGGAAAGCTTCACCGCCACGAATTGGGCTACCTAATGCACGGATACGGCCAGCATTCACGCCAATTCCAGCGCGCTGAGAAACGTATTTAACAATCGCACTTGATGTCGCATTGATGGAATCAAGGCTGTCACCACATTCAATCAGAACACAAGAACTGAACTGACGAGTTGGTGTACGTACCCCCGCCATAATTGGCGTAGGTAAAGAAATTTTAAATGTTGAAACCGCATCATAGAAACGACGAATGTAGTCCAAGCGGGTTTCTTTTGGATAATGGGAGAACAGACAAGCCGCGACTAAAATGTAGAGGAATTGCGCGCTTTCGTAGATCTCACCCGTTACACGGTTTTGAACTAAATATTTCCCTTCGAGCTGTTTAACAGCCGCGTAGGAGAAATTCATATCACGCCAATGGTCAATAAAACCGTCCATTTGCTCGAACTCTGCTTGAGTGTAGTCTTCCAGCAAATGCTTATCATACTTGCCCATTTCAACAAGGCGTTTTACATGCGTATAGAGTGCTGGTGGCTCAAATTGGCCATAGGCTTTTTTACGCAAGTTAAAGATAGCCAGACGCGCAGCAAGGTATTGATAGTCTGGCGTTTCACCAGTAATCAAGTCGGCAGCCGCTTTGATCATCGTCTCGTGAATATCAGACGTTCTGATCCCATCATAAAACTGAATCTGAGAACGTAACTCCACCTGTGAAACAGATACGTTACTTAGGCCTTCCGCGGCCCAGGTGATTACCTTGTGGATTTTATCGAGATCAATGCGTTCTTTATGTCCGTCACGTTTTGTGACTAACAGACTCTGGTTCATGAGTAAGTACACCTTGGTTGAACTACAAAATAGTGTGCTGCAAACATAAAAAAGCTCATGGTTAAATACCATGAGACTAGTATTGTTTAGTTTAGCTTCACTACTATATGTAGTAGTTTGTTGAGTAGACAATAACAAGATAATGTTAATATGCGATTTTATCAAGTGAACAAATTGACGGGATCTTGTGGATAACTGGTTGGATAAGAAAAGTGATCATGTCGGTAAGCTGCATGGTAAAAGGGACTAATAAAAAAAAGGCTTCCGACATGATGACTAAAATAAATTTTGTAAACTTAGACCGTTTGCTGATTTCTTAAACGTACTGCTTGCGATTTATTCTTTTCGTGATTACTTAACTACTCACTAATTGTATGGAGCATATAATTCACATCGACATTTGGCCCTAGCCAGAACTTATCAGTGATAGGATTATAATGTAAGCCCGTGATATGCTTATCTTTTAGCTGTGTTCCATCAATCCAACCGATTAATTCGGAAGGGCGAATAAACTTATTCACATCATGAGTGCCTTTCGGAACCATCTTCATGACATACTCAGCGGCAACGACCGCCATCAGCCACGCTTTTTTATTGCGATTGATGGTAGAGAAAATCACATGACCACCCGGCTTAACTAATTTTGCACAGGCTCTTACAACGGATTGCGGATCAGGAACGTGCTCTAACATTTCCATACAAGTGACGATGTCGTAAGCTTGAGGGTGTTTATCAGCGTGTTGTTCAACAGTTTCTTGAACATATTCAACAGGAATACCCGATTCGAGAGAGTGTAAGCGAGCGACCATCAGCGGGTCTGCACCCATATCAAGACCCGTGACTTCTGCACCTTCACGCGCCATGCTTTCAGATAAAATACCGCCGCCACAACCGACATCAAGAATTTTTTTACCAAAAATACCCTCAACACGTTGCATGATGTAGCCAAGACGTAATGGGTTAATGCGGTGCAAGGGGGCAAATTCCCCTTCTAAGTCCCACCAACGTGATGCAATGGATTCAAATTTCTCGATTTCTTGCTTATCGACATTCAAGTATGTTGGTGTTTGGGTATCACTCATTGATAAAACTCCTATTTTAACCCTATGACCGTTATTGCCTATTAAGATGATACGAATTAGGCGCGGTAATAGGTGTCCGTCAGACATTGATGGTCATAATCTAGACAATAATGCACTTAAGGCAGTTATTAATGAATAATCCCACAAGTTTCGGACACATAAACTTAATTTTCCGCTATTATACATAGCTTGAAAGACAAATACCCGTCTCTTATTTTTATTAAATTGGCGAATTGTGGTATAGTTCTACTCTTTGAATCCGAAGTTATGAGGGACAGTGGTTCCATGAGCGAGATTGCCAGAGAAATCACCCCAGTCAATATCGAAGAAGAGCTGAAAAGCTCGTATTTGGATTACGCAATGTCCGTTATTGTCGGCCGTGCGCTTCCAGATGTTCGTGATGGACTGAAGCCAGTACACCGTAGAGTACTCTTTGCGATGAATGTACTGGGAAATGATTGGAATAAACCCTATAAAAAATCTGCCCGTATAGTCGGGGACGTTATCGGTAAATACCATCCACATGGTGATAGCGCTGTTTACGAGACAATTGTTCGTCTTGCTCAGCCTTTCTCTATGCGTTACATGCTGGTAGATGGTCAGGGGAACTTTGGTTCGGTTGACGGGGACTCCGCAGCCGCAATGCGTTATACGGAAATCCGTATGGCGAAAATTGCCCATGAGTTACTGGCGGACCTTGAAAAAGAAACCGTAGATTTCGTTCCAAACTATGATGGTACAGAGCAGATTCCTGAAGTCATGCCAACGAGGATCCCTAACCTACTGGTTAATGGGTCATCAGGTATCGCTGTCGGGATGGCAACCAATATTCCGCCTCACAACTTAGGCGAAGTAATCAATGGTTGTCTTGCCTATATAGAAGACGAAGATATTAGTATCGAAGGCTTAATGGAGCATATTCCAGGGCCTGATTTCCCAACAGCGGCTATTATCAATGGTCGTCGTGGTATTATCGACGCGTATAAAACGGGTCGTGGTAAGGTCTATATCCGTGCCAGTGCCGAAGTGGAAGTCGATGAAAAAAATGGTCGCGAAACCATTATTGTCAGCGAAATTCCTTATCAGGTGAATAAAGCGCGCCTGATTGAAAAAATTGCTGAATTAGTTAAAGAAAAACGTGTTGAAGGTATCAGTGCATTACGTGACGAGTCTGACAAAGACGGTATGCGTATTGTGATTGAAATCAAACGCGATGCGGTGGGTGAAGTTGTTCTAAATAACTTATATTCATTGACTCAACTGCAAGTGTCTTTCGGTATTAATATGGTTGCTTTACACCAAGGCCAACCAAAAATCTTAAACCTGAAAGATATTATCGCTGCCTTCGTTCGCCACCGCCGTGAAGTGGTGACACGCCGTACGATTTTCGAACTGCGTAAAGCACGTGACCGTGCGCACATCCTTGAAGCATTAGCCATTGCACTAGCTAACATTGACCCGATTATTGAATTAATCCGTAAAGCACCAACGCCTGCTGAAGCAAAAGCAGGGCTGATTGCGCGCTCTTGGGATTTGGGTAATGTGGCTGCAATGCTTGAACGTGCAGGTGATGATGCGGCGCGTCCAGAGTGGCTTGAAGAGCAATTTGGTGTTCATAACGGTCAATACTTCCTGACTGAACAACAAGCACAAGCTATCCTTGATTTACGTCTGCAAAAATTAACTGGCCTTGAGCACGAGAAATTACTGGAAGAGTATCGTGAACTGTTAGTGCAAATTGAAGCACTGCTGTTTATCTTAAGAAGCCCAGAGCGCTTAATGGAAGTGATCCGCGAAGAGTTAGAAATTATTCGTGACACTTACAATGATCCACGCCGCACTGAAATCACTGAAAACACTGCTGACATCAACATTGAAGATCTTATCAATCAAGAAGATGTAGTTGTGACTTTATCTCACCAAGGTTATGTGAAATATCAACCTCTGACAGATTACGAAGCACAACGCCGTGGTGGTAAAGGTAAATCAGCGGCACGGACGAAAGATGAAGACTTTATTGAGCGCTTACTAGTTGCCAATACCCACGATACCATTTTGTGCTTCTCAAGCCGTGGACGTCTGTATTGGATGAAAGTGTATCAATTACCTGAAGCGAGTCGTGGTGCACGTGGTCGTCCTATCGTTAACCTATTGCCACTGGAGCCAAATGAGCGTATTACCGCGATTTTACCAGTGCGTGAGTACGAAGAGGGCTACACCGTCTTTATGGCTACTGCGAGCGGTACGGTGAAGAAAACGCCTCTACAGGATTTCAGCCGTCCAAGAAGTGCCGGTATTATTGCTGTGAACCTCAATGAAGGGGATGAACTGATTGGTGTTGATTTAACCAACGGTTCTAACGAAGTCATGCTGTTCTCTGCTCAAGGTAAAGTGGTTCGCTTTGCTGAAGATGCTGTGCGTGCAATGGGTCGTACTGCAACGGGCGTTCGGGGTATTAAATTAATGGACGACGATAAAGTTGTTTCATTAATTATCCCACGCGGTGAAGGGCACATATTAACCGTGACCGAAAATGGTTATGGTAAGCGTACTGAAGAAGCTGAATACCCAACAAAATCTCGTGCAACTCAAGGGGTTATCTCCATTAAAGTGAGTGAGCGTAACGGGAGCGTTGTGGGGGCAATTCAAGTGGATGACACTGACCAAATCATGATGATCACCGATGCGGGAACGTTAGTTCGTACACGTGTTTCTGAAGTGAGCGTTGTAGGCCGTAATACACAAGGCGTGACCTTGATTAGAACGGCTGAAGATGAAAAAGTGGTTGGATTGCAACGTGTTGCTGAAACTGAAGATGATGAAAATGCAGATGAAAGTACCGACGAAAATGGTGCTGATGATGCAAATATCACTGATCAAGAATAAACAGCGCGTTTAACTGACACAACGGGCAGCTCAGAGATGGCTGCCCGTTTTATTTCTCTCTTTTGGGCTATTCATTTTTATCCCTTTTCATGTTTATCGTTTTTTAATATTGTAATCGAGTATAATTAATCACTGTGATATAGAATAACTAGGAAATCGCTTGAGATATCTACCCTCATTTAAAACATCATTAAGATTGTCACGGGATCTTTTTCGTATCCTCGGCTTGATGTTATGGGGCATGGGCGCTTTTATTACGTTATTTTTCCTCTATTCGCAATTTAATGAATACAAATCTGATATTCGTCAGCAATTCAATTCAGGGTTTGAAAGCTTACAATCCTATATTCAACAAACCGGTGAAACGCTACAAGCTATTCAATCGATGACTGAGCAGCATCGGGGCAAACTGGATGAGTATAAAAAGACGAATGAGAGTGAGCCTGAGTTCATGTCGTTACCCGGCTCTGCAAATTATTCCTTTTATAAGTTGACGCTAAACTCTGATTGTGACTATTTTCAATAC
Source organism: Providencia sp. UF-183 (assembly GCF_058246155.1). Classification (NCBI taxonomy): domain Bacteria; kingdom Pseudomonadati; phylum Pseudomonadota; class Gammaproteobacteria; order Enterobacterales; family Morganellaceae; genus Providencia; species Providencia sp. UF-183. The sequence goes on from NZ_JBSICD010000004.1 coordinate 134,346, forward strand.
CGTTCCCAACGGTATTTGCTGGCTTTTGAACAGCTAAACTATTTTTGGAAAGATAGTATTGCCGCGCCTCAAGGGTTAAACCATGTTTTTTTAATTGGTTCCCAAAGCTATTGCCTAGTGGACTACCCAATTCGCTCAACTGTTTCTGATATAGAAATGCTCAAAAAAGTCGGTTACGAAAGCGCGCGTTCTTATCAAAGCCTAAAATTACAAGGCAAGGAGCGCAATCTTTATACTATTGTCCATGGTGCTCAATCCGATAATGGCCAAATTTATTTGATCCAACCAATACAGAATTCGGGGGTTGTGACAGGGTTTATTGGTATTGAACGTGCGATAAATTTAAATCAGTTTAATATTAGTAAAAGCAAATCCATCGAAATTATGGTGGTAAATTCTCATAATCAACCTGTTTTATATTCTTCAACTGAACCAAATCCCAAAAATTCAGCATTATTGGCTATCTCTGAACCTACTTTTTTTGGTTTTAATTCAGATTACTCAAAGTTGATCTTTAAAAAACGGCTTTTGCCTGCGCAAATAACCGTTTTTTTCTCAATTTCCACCTCTGATATTATATCTAACCTTGAAAGCACCATATTTTATGGCGCAATGCTGAATATTTTTACTGGGGTTTTATTGTTTTTCTTGATCTGGTTGCTCGAAAGAAAAATGTTGGAGCCTGCTGCCAATACAGCGATCCGCTTGGAAGAACATGAACAGTTTAACCATAAGATTGTTGCTTCCGCACCTGTTGGTATCATTATCTTAAGGCTAACAGATGGCGGTAATATACTGAGTAATGAATTAGCACATGACTATTTTAGGTTACTCAATGACGATGATAAGTTGCGCATTCTTACTATCATTCGCCAAAAAACCAGTAATTACATAGATGTGGTGACAACCAACGGGACGCACTTACAAATTAGTTTCGTCAATTCTCGCTATCAAAATGAAGATGTGGCGATTTGTGTTCTGATAGATATTAGTATCCGTGTACAAATGGAAAAATCGCTGCAAGATGTCGCGGATGCTGCAGAACAGGCTAACCATGCTAAATCTATGTTTTTGGCAACGGTTAGTCATGAGTTAAGAACGCCGCTATATGGCATTATTGGGAATATTGAATTACTACAACGCTATGAATTATCAGAGAAAGCGACTCGTTTGGTCTCTACAATGGATAATTCGTCAGCATTATTGCTGCAAATCATTAGTGATATTTTAGACTTTTCTAAAATAGAGTCTAAGCAGCTAAAAATAGAAAATAAACTGTTTAATTGCCGTGAGATTTTTGCCTTTGTATTAGCTAATTATCTTCCATTAGTAACTAAAAAAAGAATTTCGCTGTATTCATACATTGAACCTGATATTCCAGATTTAATTTTGAATGATGCAGTGCGTTTGCAGCAAGTTATCTCTAACATTGTCAATAATAGTATAAAATTCACGCAGTCGGGGTTTGTATTACTCTATGTCTGGAAAGACAATAATTATTTAAAAATTGAAATCCGTGATTCAGGGATAGGGATGACACAAGCAGTTGTCATGCAATTATTTGACCCATTTTTTCAAGTTTACGATCAAAATAATACGGGACATAAAGGGACAGGGTTAGGTCTGGCCATTTGTGAAAAATTGATAAACTTGATGGATGGAGATATAGAAGTCAGCTCTCAGCATGGTCTAGGAAGCTCTTTCACAATACGAATCCCATTGTATGGACAGGAATATATTAAAAAAGTCATACCTGATTATCGTGCCAGTTACCGTATTGCTATCTTATGTAAAAATACATTTTTGATGAACTTTTTATCGCGTTTATTAGGTGATGCAAAATTCGTTATTGTGATGGGGAATGAAGTAGATACAAAGGCTGTCTATGATTTACTTATCACAGATTACCCACATATTGATGAAGTACAAAGTAGGCAACAAATCAACCTTTCCAGCTTTTATGCGGGGGAGTTTTATGAGTCTAGTCCAAACAGGTGGATTTATAATACTTTCCAACTTGATAAGTTACCGGTACTTATCGACAAATGGCTTGTTAAAGTTGCTGAAGAAAATGTAAAAAATCAAAGCACAAATGAATTAATTGAGGCTGACTGCCGATTAAGTGAATACCATATTCTGATTGTAGACGACCATCCAATTAATCGTATGTTGCTGAGTGAGCAACTTGCGAGTATTGGCTTTAGTACAGGAACGGCAATAGATGGGCTAGATGCATTGAAATATTTGAAAAGTAATCATGCTGATCTTGTTTTATCAGATGTCAATATGCCAAATATGGATGGCTATCAGCTTGCGCGGGAACTGCGCCGTTTGGGGAATACTTTGCCTATTATCGCATTGACAGCAAACGCAATGGCAGAAGAGAAGCAGCGCTGTATTGATGCAGGGATGAATGATTGTTTATCTAAGCCAACAACGATATCAATTTTACGTGAGACACTAACACGTTTTTGCTAAGAAAAAATAAAAACCCGCAATCGGGTTTTTATCGTTTAGAAGTGCTGGTATTTATTACTCTGAAGATGAGTTATCAATGCTCACAGATGAGAGATAATTGAGTAAAGCAATATCATTCTCAACACCCAGCTTCAACATCGCAGATTTTTTCTGGCTACTGATTGTTTTAATGCTACGATTCAGTTTTTTAGCAATTTCAGTGACCAAAAATCCTTCTGCAAATAAACGTAACACCTCGCTTTCTTTTGGTGATAAGCGTTTATCTCCGTATCCACTTGCATTAACTTTCTCTAATAACTTGCTGACGCTCTCTGGCGTAAATTTCTTACCTTTTTGTAACGCTGCGAGTGCTTTAGGTAAATCAGCTGGTGCACCTTGTTTTAACACAATACCTTCAATATCCAGCTCAAGAATAGCGCTTAAGATAGCTGGGTTATTATTCATCGTCAGAACAATGATTGAAAGGTCGGGATAATGGCGTTTAATATATTTAATTAGTGTAATACCATCGCCATATTTATCACCTGGCATAGATAAATCAGTAACGAGTACGTCAGCATTCAGACGTGCTAAGTTATTAATCAAAGAGGTCGAATCCTCAAACTCACCTACGATATTCACCCATTCGATCTGCTCAAGTGATTTTCGGATACCGAAAAGAACAATAGGATGATCATCGGCAACAATGACATTTAGGTTATTCATATTATTGGTTACCTTCTGGCATTAGTTTTTTGACTGAATTATCCAGATCTCTAATGCAATTTCTTATTTCAAGTCCGTTTTCATCTGCTATGTAGCCCTCTAAGTCCTCACAAAGCTGATGAAGAACTGTAAACTCGAGCATAGCAAAAACTCCTTTTAAACGATGTGCAGTGTTTTTCAATTCGGTCAAATCCTCAACACTTTCACTATTATACAGTTTATTAATATCTATCGGTACTGTTGTGATAAACAAATCTTTATAACCACTATTCGCTAAAGCGATTTGATAGGTGGAAATAGTTTTATCAATTGAATCTTGTGAGGGAGTAGCTAAAACCACTGGTGTAACATCTAACTCATGAGTATTGGCATTTTCAATTAGTAATGAAATGGCATCAATAAGTTCATCAGCGAAGTTATAGTTTACTTCAATATAGTTGTTGCTTACCTTATTTGGCGCTGAAGTACATCCATCAACTTTTACAATATATTCAAAGGGTTCTTCATTGTTATCTGTGATTAACAGATCCCAATTGGGCTGCGTTGTACTTTCACTTAAATCAAGAAATTCTGCACCATAATTGGATAGGGTGTTTCTGACTATTAGAGAAATATCTGCATTGTGAATATTTAGGCGTATATAGGTATCTTCTAATAATGCAGGGTATTCCCGTACTATTGTTTCATTAATCGCAGGCAGTGAAATCTCATAGTGTGTGCCAATCGCATCACTAGAATGGATAGAAAGTGTCCCATTCATTTTTTTGACTAATAACTTACATAAATACAGCGTCATTCCAGAACGTGTGAATTGAGAAGTGTTAACCACTTGAGAGGTAAACGGGTTCTGCATATTACTAAGCTCTTGGTTTTTCAAGCCTGTTCCACTATCTCTGACATTTAGACTGACAAGATGTTTCTCTTCATCATAAGATAGCGTGAAAGTCATTTTTCCAAAAGAGGTGGTGGCAAGAGAATAATCCCAAATTAGTTGTAATAAGTGTTGTAAGTAAGTTGGGTTGACTTGAATAAGCGAGTCTGGGTTCACATTATTATGAAAATAGAGGGATAGTCCCTTACTATTAACTTGATACAGGTTTTGCTTAAGAAATTGGCTGATGAATTGGCTAATAGCCAACATTTCAGGTTTCAGTAATGTTTTTTGGGATTCAAGTTGATTAAGCAAAGATATATTTTTAAACCATGATTGGATGGCAAATAGCTGGTTTTCAATTTGTTTGAGTTGAGAATGCTCAGTAAGCGTTGTAGATAAAGCAAGCTGAGAAAATTGCTTATCAATAGTGGTGAGTGCAGGCAGGATTTCCTGGCACATATTCTCAAATATGGCCCTACGCATTTGAATATTCTTTTTGTGTTCTCGTGTAGCGAGTTCTTGGCGCTTTTGGGTAAGCACTTCTTTATCTTTATCCATAATGATAAACAGCGCGGCATTAGGCAAAGTTTCGCTTTCTACAAGTACCACTTCATAAATGTTATTTTCAATAGAGACTTGGATAAAGTCATGGTTATCCATAGCCATATCTTTAATATGAACCAAATCCATTGATGGTAGTAATTGGTTAGCAAGGTGATTACTGAGTATTTTTGTATTGGTATTAAAGTCGTAAACCAAAATGCCATACGAGATTCGATTGATAATGTCGTTATTTAGCGATTCTTTAAATCGTAGTTCTTGTAACATCGACGTATTTGGTGAAATCAGACGTTTACGAAGAAAGATTAAGGTGATAATGGCTAAAAATATCATCGCAATCATGCAAGTGATTAGCCAAAAATTGTAGCTGATAATATTAAAAATAATGGTTTTCAAAGAAATATGGTAATAAAGCTGATAGCCACTTCCCTCTATCGGTTGCGAGAATATGAGTTTAGTACCTGATAAAGTTGAATGAGAGCCAGTACTACCAGTACTTGCAGGTCGAGAGTTAATGGTAAAAAAATCCCCATTCAAAGAGGAAGGGATCAATGAATTCATTGAAATATCAAATGAAATGACACTCGTTAATTGACCCGGCGAGTTAAACATAAGACGGTAGGTATAGTAATAAACATTTTCAGGCGAATACTTTTGCACATTTGAGATGATTTCTCGCCGATCGAGTAATGTTGATTGAGCCAACATATCCGCGCGCTTTTCTTCAGCTGTGAGGGTTAAATAGCTTTCTTTAAAGCGTAATTCAGGCTTAAGAACGGAATGAGTGGTGACAAGAACGAGGGTGTTATCTAACCCGTTAAGGTAATACATAGAGTTATATTCATTTCGAGCTCCCCAAACAATCTCCATATAGTTAGCTAACTTAGCTGCAAGCTCTTTACTGGACGTTTTATTTGGACCAAACACAATGGCATCGATTGTTTGATTTGCGCTGCTTAGCCAATAAATGTCGTGGCGCATTTCCATCGTTGATAGGGAGTCGATTGTTGGGACTATCGATTTATCATTTGCGAGTTTATAAATATGATTTGCTTGATAACGGTAGTCTTCAATTTGAAAAGCTAACCTTGATGCCATACTGGCTAGGGCAGTTTGACGGCTTTTCACCCATTCTTGGTAGTAGTTAAAAAGTGATAATGAAAGCATCACGATTAATAACAGAATAAATACAGCAAAAATGCGAGAAAGGGCATTAGGTTTTAATAATGTTTGTTTGTACATACTTGAGTACGCGGTCCCATCGGCAAAATTTATTATTAGATTAAAAATCATACGCCTAGAATAATCATTGGCAGCGATTTTGCACAGATATTACCATTTTTATTGGCAAATAGAGAACAATTGAGTGAAGATTAGCCAAACGAATTAAAAAAAGCAATTTTTTTACTTTCAGGGGTAGACAAGGGGGCGGGATTCCTCCATAATCGCGCCCCATGGAGAGATGGCCGAGCGGTCGAAGGCAGCGGTCTTGAAAACCGCCGATGGGTAACCATCCTAGAGTTCGAATCTCTATCTCTCCGCCAAATTAGCCGGCTTAGCTCAGTTGGTAGAGCAACTGACTTGTAATCAGTAGGTCACCAGTTCGACTCCGGTAGCCGGCACCAAATAAGAACCCGTTAACTCGAAAGAGTTAACGGGTTTTTTCTTGCTTATGATTCATCTCGTTGAATCATATCTAGTTATCGATGGGTTGTTTGGTTCTATCATCGCTAAAAAGAGTATTAACTTAAATTTTGTACTTCTTCTAACGGGAAGGGAGAACGCATATGTCTCTTGATTTATATTCTCAAGCCCCTCGAGCTTTGGGTCACCTTTTGCTAAGTATTTCACTTCACGTGCTTTATTTATTATAAAACCTCATAAAGCAATCTGTGAGTGAGGTTGTTTGATTTATAAGCTATTTTCATGTAATCAGAGGTGTTTAATTTGAACAACACATTGTAAGTGAGTAATTTATTGCTACAGATAATGAGTGTGTTACACGCTCAAGTAAAAGAAGGCCTTATATAACAGAAGTGACTTAATTTTTTATTGTTAGCCTTAAATCACCGATTGAGGCAGGATAGATTTCTTAAGGGGAGTCTATGAAAATTTGTATTATTGGCACATCAGGCGTTGGAAAAACAACGTTAGCAAAAAGGCTTTACCAAGAATTTAATATTTCCATGTATGAGTATGATGATATTTATTGGGACAAAACAGGGGATGAATACAGAAAGAATTCCCCTGATATCATTCAGTCTCGGGTTTCAGATATATTATTACAGGAAGAGTGGATCGTTGAGGGAGCCTATGATAAACGACTGTTACCATTTTTTAATGACTGTATGCTAATTATTCATTTAACAGAATCTCATCACATTTGTGTAGGTCGTATTATAAAACGTTTTGTCTTTGCTCGCCTTACAGGGAAGAGCCCAAAAGAAACGTGGAAAAACACCTGTGAGTTATTATCTTTTACTAAAGAATTTGAGTCTAGATTAGAGGCGTTTTTTGTATTACACCCTGAGCTTGGTTTGAAAAAAGTTACGGTAAACGCGAATAAAATAAATATTATTGAGGTTGTTAAGAATTTTAAGTACACCCAATCAATCCCAAAAACACTATGACCTAACAATTTTTTTTAAAAAAAGTTTTTAGTCAAGGGATAGGTGACTTTTAAAAAAATAGCCCCTGGTGTTGGGGCTTAAAGGGATGGTACTACTAGGATTAACTCATAGGATTAGTTATACGCTATAGAACGTCATTTTTTGCAAGTCATAGTTAAAATTAGATTGAGTTTTGTAAAATAATGAAAAGCAAAAGAGAATAATGTTAGATTCAGGCGCGTGCTTACTGTAGATCTCACACACTATTGTAGGAATAAGATATATGGCATTGTAATATAGGTATGATAAAAATATAAATTCTACTGAGTGAGATAAAAAAGCATTATTAACAGGAAAATCGCTCTTAAGTAAATGCACTTATATTAAATGAAAGAAAAGCCTCGTTAGATGACGAGGCTTTTTTTGTTAGAACCAGCTGTGTAGCATAAAATAGGATAATGAAAATACAAAAATAACCATTAGGTGTTGAAGCACCTTTAAAAATAAAAGAAATCTTCTTATTTGATTCATTGTTTCCTGCTCAGACTAACAAGGCATATAAAGAAATTAATACAACATATAGCGTAGTAACAATATCAAAAAAATTCCAATGACTAAAAGTAAATTTTTTAAAAAAAAGAAAAATAAAATAAAAAATAGGTGTTTTTAACTAGATTGCCGTGAGGGAAATATATAAAAGAAATATTGTAATAATAACGATGTGAAGTTAAGTATACTAAGGCTATATTATTTTAATAGTAATAAAAAACCCTCTTTAATTATGAAAGAGGGTTTTTTATCGTAACAACCTTTTTAACTTTAATTAAAAAGTATTTTCATATTCACGTGCTTTTTTGATGTCGTAATTATGTTCCCATTTAGCAATAACGAGCGCGGCTAATGCATTACCAACAACGTTGAGGGCCGTACGTGCCATATCTAAAATACGGTCGACACCTGCGATGAATGCAAGGCCTTCAAGTGGGATCCCTACACTGCCTAAAGTGGCAAGCAGTACAACGAATGATACCCCAGGAACGCCTGCAATACCTTTTGAGGTGATCATCAGGGTAAATACGAGTATCAGTTCTTGCCCTATGGATAATTCAATACCATAGAGCTGGGCGATAAATATTGCTGCAATACTTTGGTATAAGGTAGAACCATCGAGGTTAAATGAATAACCGATAGGAATAACAAAACTGGTTACGGATTTTGGTGCGCCGTATTTTTCCATTTTGTCCATGATGCGTGGAAGTACAGTTTCAGAACTTGCGGTGGAATAGGCTAACAGAAGTTCGTCTTTTAATATTTTCATTAACGTGAAAATATTAATTTTGCAATAGCGTGCAACAATTCCTAAAACCACCACCGCAAAGAAAATAATTGCGCAGTGAACAAGAATAACCAGTTTAAGTAACGGCACCAATGATGAGAAACCAAAGTTTGCAACAGTAACTGAGATCAGTGCGAATACCCCGATTGGTGCATACATCATGATCATATTAGTGACGCGGAACATGGTTTCAGAGAAGGTCTGTAATACATCAAGCAGTGGTTGTTTTTTCTCAGCAGGTAAAGATGATAGTCCTAAACCGAAAATAACCGCAAAGAAGATGACCGGAAGCATATCGCCACTCGCCATCGCTGCAAAAATATTGCTAGGAACCAAAGTGAGAATGGTATTGATAATCCCGGATGGGTGGCTTTCGACTTCTTGCGTTGTTTTTTCGTATTGAGAAATATCGACTTGGGTGAGCTGAGACATATCAATGCCAACACCCGGTTGAAATATATTTGCGAAAGAAATACCGACAATAATAGCAATTGTGGTAATCACTTCAAAATAGAGAATGGTTTTGAAACCGAGAGAACCTAACTGTTTTGTATTGCCGACACCAGCGATACCTACGATGAGCGTTGAGATAACAATAGGGACAACGATCATTTTAATCAACTGGATAAATATTTTACCCGCGGGAGAAAGGATATTTAAAATAAGCCAATCTTTGTACTCTGTATTGTCATGCAAAAGCGCACCAGCAATAACACCTAAAATAAGAGCGACCAGTATTTGCCATCCTAGGCCAAATTTAAAGGGCTTCTTATTAGTCACTTGGTTTAATGTCATAATGGAATCTCATTTATATTAATAATTTTTATGTGTGCTTTTTTATTATCGTAAATTTTATAGCGAATATTCGAGAAAACTACAACTGTTAACTCGATTTATTTGAGTAATTTCAGCAAGTAATTTATATCAAATCGTTACTGTTGTTAAATAAATGCGCTAAATGTCAATAAATTGTAGCATTTTATTGTTTGATGTGAATTCCTATGGCATGAGAAAGTTAATTTTTGAAGTATATTAAAAAAATGAAAGTGTTTTATTCTGGTGTCTTTTTTGTTAAAAATTGGTTGGTTGGGTAAAAATAAAACTAGATTAGATAAAAAAAGCAAACAAAAGCACTTTTTTTATTACATGACGATATAAATAGAATATTAAAATTAAAGATAAGAATGTGATTAATTAACAATGCAGAGTTTTCTACTTTATAAATTTAAACTTACCTTACTGTAATACCAGTAAAAAATTTTATTGTAAGAATAAAATGATTCACTCAAATTTTTGTAATGTGAAAATGAGTGAAAAATTTAATCTACAGTAATTGGGAGAAGGAAAGAGAGAAGTAAATTGGAAGAAAAGACGAAATTAAAACGAGGTTTGGCTGCGTTTATAAGCTGCCAATAGCGTTCGCTCAGATAAATCAAGGTAGCTACGTAAGGTATTTGCGGCTTCAAGATTATGGCCTTCATCAAGTAGCTCAAGGATAAATTGGTTTTTATCAATATAAGGGGCATATAAAATTTTAGGGTCATTAAGATGGCCAAAAGCGAGACGCAGTTCAGCGGAGACATTTCGATAAAGCTTAATAAGCCGTTCACTATCGGTTAATTCGACAATCGCAGTATGAAATTTCATATTGGCAGTACCCACACTAATCCAATCCTCAACTTTTTCATGTTTACGCGCATCACAAACCGCATCCTTCATTTTTTGAACAGCAGGATGTAACGGATAGGCGTGTTCCAGTGCATTACATTCAATCAGTCGCCTAACATGATAAATATCAATAATCGCCGCCATATCGGGAATTGACACAAAAACGCCCTTATTTGGTGCATAGGTCAATAACCCTTCTTGAGTTAACACGCGAAAAACCTCACGAAGGGTATTACGTGAGATCTCAAGCTCCTCACTGAGTGTTGCTTCAGATAAGCGCTGTCCTGGTGTCATTTCCCCAACGGTGATTTTAGCGCGGATAACTTCTGCAATCGTGACTGACAAGGTTTGGGCAACAGGCGTTTTTTTCATAAAAAAGCACACTTGAATTTGATGAATAATGAAGCGGCTATATTCACATATTCACGTTTAGGCGGCAAGTTTCCTTTCAAAAACATCAAGGTGCATCCCAAGATTTGCACCCATATAGTGAAAGTGGCCTAAATTGCACTGAATTAGTGCATGCCAAGTAGGGGCATCACGTGTTCTTCGCTTTAATTGTTAAAAAAGTGATCTCGCCTTGATTTTTAAATCACAGATAACGATTTTTATTGATTGTTTATTCGGCATCTCATACTAATTGTTCAACAATCTATTAAAAATGAATTAACAATTATTCTAACAAGTAGAACAATGGCACGATAATTGCCTGAGTGATAATCGCAATAACAACATCTATAACGACACAAATAATTAAAACAATAAGCATAGAGGAGTACGTATATGGCAGCTCAAGAAAGCGCACCAAGCACTGCTGAGTATGTGAAAAGTCGCCGTTCTTCGTTGATTAGTGCCATCTTTTTGATGGCGACGTCTGCAATCGGGCCTGGTTTTATTACCCAAACCGCAACATTCACAGTCGCATTAGGCGCAGCTTTTGCTTTTGGGATCTTAGCGTCAATCGTGATTGATTTTATTGTGCAGCAAAATATCTGGCGAGTGGTGACATTAACAAAAACGCACTCTTCTGAAATCGCCAACGCAACAATTCCCGGAAGTGGTTATGTTTTGGCTGTGCTGGTGATTTTTGGTGGTTTGGTATTTAACATCGGAAATATTGCAGGGGCGGGGTTGGGGCTCAATGCGTTAGTGGGGCTTGATCCAAAATGGGGCGGGCTCATTAGCGGGTTATTGGGGATTTACATTTTCTCATCTCGTAAAGCGAGTACCTTTATCGATCGCTTAATGATTGGTCTAGGTTTGGCGATGATAGCATTAACGCTGTATGTGATGTTTGTTTCTAACCCACCTGTCGGTGAGGCATTAAAACAAAGCGTGATGCCAGATACTATTGATTTCGCCATGATCACAACGATTGTTGGCGGAACTGTCGGGGGCTATATTTGTTATGCCGGTGCACACCGTTTATTAGATAAGGGAACGGTCGGCATTGAAAACATCCATGTTGTATCGAGTGCGGCAACAAAAGGCATTTTAGTTGTTGGTTTGATGCGTTATGTCTTATTTTTAGCGATTTTGGGCGTCGTCGCAAGCGGCGTAACAATCGATCTTTCAGGGCAAGCTGCGAACCCTGCATCCCAAGCGTTCCAAGCGGCAGCAGGTAATTTTGGTCTGCGTATTTTCGGTTTGATTTTATGGGCCGCTGCGTTGACCAGTATTATTGGTGCGGCATATACCTCAATGAGCTTCTTGAAAGTATTCAAAACATCTATAACTGAAAGACAGCGCAACGTTGCTACCATTGTCTTTATCACGATTTCGTTGGCCATCTATTTATCAATGGGTACCGCTCCGGCTGCATTGTTAGTATTTGCGGGTGGGTTTAACGGTTTAGTGCTACCCCTTGGTTTAACCATTTTTGTGTACATCGCATGGAGACGTGCAGATTTGATGCCGGGTTATCATTATCCGCGTTGGTTAATTTGGTCGGGGATCGTGACCTGTGCGCTAACGTGGTATATGGCGGCCATGTCCGTTACTGCTATTTTTAATTACCTGAAATAACCCTTGGAGTGATGATGAAAAAACAAATCGATTTAAACAGCGACTTAGGGGAAAGTTTTGGTCAATGGCGGATGGGAAATGATGAGGCTATCTTACCCGTGGTCAGTAGTGCCAATGTGGCTTGTGGTTTCCATGCAGGATCGCCAGAAGGAATTTTAAAAACCTTAACGGCGGCCAAAGAAAATGGTGTGGCAGTAGGGGCTCACGTGGGCTATCCCGATTTAGTCGGTTTTGGGCGTCGTAATATGGATATTGCTTCTAGCGAGTTGACTGCGGATGTCATTTACCAAATCGGTGCATTGAAAGGGCTAGCTGCCGCAGCGGGCACTGACGTTTTATATGTGAAGCCCCATGGAGCCCTTTATAACACTATTGCTCATGATAAACGCCAAGCCACAGCAGTGATTGAGGCAATCAAAGCTATTGATAATAAATTAATTCTTGTTGCATTAGCGGGTTCACCATTAATTGGTTGGGCGCAAGAAAGTGGTTTGAATGTGGTGGCAGAAGCATTCGCAGATAGGGCTTATAACAGTGATGGCACATTAGTTTCGCGTAAGCTGGCTGGCTCCGTGTTGCATGACCCGAAAATCGTTGCTGAGCGCATGCTGCAATTAGTGCAAGAAGGTGGCGTCATTTCGATTGATGGTCAATTTACCCCGATTGAGGCTGGGTCAATTTGTGTCCATGGGGATAGCCCAGGAGCACTGGAAATGGCACAACAAGTCCGCGCTATCCTTGAAAAACAAGGGATTGAGATTTATGGTTTTGCCCATAAAGGAGAGCATGAATGACACAATTAATGAAAGCCTCCAAGCAAGCAATTGAAGCTGCACGGGCTGCCCGTGAAGCAATACGAACTGGCTATGATAAACCTACCGCAGGACTCGCGCCGGGAATGACGCAAGCCAATATGATTGCACTTCCTCGTGATTGGGCGTTTGATTTTTTATTGTACGCACAGCGTAATCCCAAAAGTTGCCCCGTTTTAGATGTATGTGAAGCAGGGAGCTGGCAAACTATTTTAGCCGATGGTGCGGATTTACGAACGGATATCCCTCGTTATCGTGTATGGGAACACGGGCAATTAGCCGATGAAATCACGGATGCGACAGCGATTTACCAACAACATCCTGACTTAGTCACATTCCTGATTGGTTGTAGTTTTACATTCGAGACACCTATGATTGAGGCGGGAATTGATGTACGACATATCACCGATAAATCGAATGTTCCGATGTATAAAACTAATCGTTTGTGTCGTCCCGCAGGGCGCTTACAAGGGGAGTTAGTGGTTTCGATGCGGCCAATCCCCGCCAATCGAGTTGCGGATGCCGTGAGTATCACAGGACGATTTCCTGCCGTTCATGGTACGCCTGTTCACATTGGGGCCCCTGAAAAACTCGGTATTACCGACATTATGAAGCCTGATTTTGGTGATGCGGTGCGTATCGAAGAAGGGGAGATCCCCGTGTTTTGGGCCTGTGGTGTAACACCACAAGCGGCAGTGATGAAATCGGGCGTTCCATTTGCGCTAAGTCATGCTCCGGGATACATGTTTATCACCGATGTGCCTGACGCGGCTTATCATATATAGAGGTGCCCATTGAGATTTTTACCGGTCAATCTAAGTGCGCTGATGGTAGAGCTGCAAAGCCTTGAACAGACGATGGCACTCACAGATTCATTAAATGAAATGCCTATCAAGGGGGTGGAAGAAATCACCCCTGCGGCAAGAACGATTTTAGTGAGATACAACCCGATTATTATTGATGCCGATGATTTGGTTAGCCAAATTTCAGTCAGAGATATTTCGAAAGTGGCGTCTAAGTCGAGCAAACTTGTGGTCATTCCTGTGCATTATACGGGGGAAGACTTAACAGAAGTCGCTGAAATATTGGATATTTCGACGGATGAGGTAATCCGCCGTCATACAGAAAATGAATACCAAGTGGCATTCAGTGGTTTTGCGCCCGGTTTTGGTTATATGGTATCGAAAGGGGCACAGCTGCATGTACCTAGACGCCAATCACCGCGCGTTCGAATTCCTGCTGGTTCGGTGGCACTGGCAGGGGAGTTTAGCAGTGTATATCCACAAGCAAGCCCCGGTGGATGGCAGCTCATTGGTGTGACAGACCTGGCGATGTGGGATATCAATCGCGCTGAGCCTGCCCTGGTGCAAGCGGGATCACGAGTAAGTTTTGTTGATGCCGCAAAAAGTACAGTGAGTTATAGCCTACCTGAAAAGGCTAAAGAGACCGTTACGTTGCAGAATTCAGCGAACGATTTCACTGTGTTAGCCACAGGGTTACAAACGTTATTTCAAGATTTAGGGCGTATTGGCCAGTCTGCTCTCGGTATTTCTGAATCTGGGGCAATGGATAAAAATGCTCTGAGAAGTGCAAACCGCTTAGTGGGTAATGTTTCCGATGAAACTGTATTAGAAATTACGCAAGGTGGCTTCAAAGCGCGGGCGAACAAAGACTTAGTCATTGCTATTACAGGTGCGCCTTGTGTAATCGAAATCACGACAGAAAATGAAGAACATTACGAAGCTGATGTGTACCAAACTATCCACCTTGCTAAAGGGGATGTGATCAAATTGGGTCGACCGAGTAAAGGTGTTCGCAGCTATTTAGCGATACGGGGCGGTTTTAATATCGAACCCGTTTTATCGAGTTGTTCATTTGATACCTTAGCGCAAGTTGGGCCATTGCCAGTAACAGTAGGGCAAGCGTTGGCAATTAATGATAAAGCAACTACACAAGCTATCTCTGTTAATGAAACGCCTATTTTTGATTACCCATCAGCGGATGATGTTGTGGTATTAGATGTCATTTTAGGGCCGAGAACAGATTGGTTTACGCAACAAGCCATCGAACGGCTCACCAACCAATTATGGCAAGTTACCGCTGCATCGAATCGTATAGGTTTGCGTTTATTGGGTGAACACCCGTTTGAGCGCGAAATCCAACAAGAATTACCGAGTGAAGGAACGTGCATTGGTGCTATCCAAGTGCCTGCTAATGGACAGCCTGTTTTATTTTTGAATGACCACCCATTGACAGGCGGTTACCCCGTTATAGGTACAGTGTGTGAGTATCATTTGAGTCTTGCAGGGCAAATCCCTGTGAATGCCCAAATCCGTTTTAATCCATTAGGTGAGTTTAAAGAATTACAAGGGAGTGATTGTGCTTATGAACACGAACAACAATAACAAAACCCATAAAGTACTGATTGCCAACCGTGGCGAAATTGCTGTGCGCATCATCCGTGCCTGTCGTGATTATGGTTTTCAATCTGTTGCTGTGTATGCAGATAGCGACATTGCCGCGTTACACGTCAAAATGGCGGATGAAGCTTATGGGTTAGGGGGAAATACCCCAGCTGAAAGTTACTTGAACATTGAAAAGTTAATAGAAATTGCAAAAAAATCAAGGGCGACGATGGTTCACCCTGGTTATGGTTTTTTATCTGAGCGTGCAGAGTTTGCTCGTGCAGTTAACGACGCAGGGCTAATCTGGATTGGGCCAAGCGCGGAAAGTATTGATATTTTAGGTGATAAAGTCCAAGCCCGTCATATTGCACTGCAAGTTGGAGCCCCGTTAGTTGTCGGCACCAAAGACCCCGTTAAAGATGCACGAGAAGTGGTGGAGTTTGCTCATCAACATGGCCTGCCTATTGCGATTAAAGCTGCCTTTGGTGGTGGTGGTCGTGGCCTAAAAGTCGCGTGGCAAATGCATGAAGTCGAAGAGCTTTACCATTCAGCTGTGCGTGAAGCAACGGCAGCATTTGGGCGTGGTGAATGCTTTTTGGAGCAATTTTTACATAACCCGCGGCATATCGAAGCGCAGGTTATTGCAGATACCCATGGTAATGTGCTGGTGGTGGGGACTCGCGACTGCTCATTGCAACGCCGTAACCAAAAATTGGTAGAAGAGTCCCCTGCGCCCTATTTATCAGAAGCGCAATTACAGCAAATTATCACCTCTTCGACCGATATTTGCCGTAAAGCGGGCTATGTTGGGGCGGGAACGGTTGAGTTTTTATTAAGCCAGGACGGTACGTTATCTTTCCTTGAAGTGAATACACGACTACAAGTTGAGCACCCCGTTACAGAAGAAACGGCGGGCATTGATCTCGTTATTGAACAGCTGCGTATTGCGGAAGGTTTACCATTAAGTCTCAATGAGATGCCTAAACCGCGGGGTCATGCTTTTGAGTTTCGCATCAATGCCGAAGATGCAGGAAATGGTTTCTTACCTACGCCTGGAACAATCACTGTTTTTGATGCTCCATCAGGTCCTGGGGTGCGTGTAGACAGTGGGGTAGAGGCAGGAACAACAATTCCACGGACTTTTGACTCATTAATGGCAAAACTTATTGTCGTTGGAAATACCCGTGAACAAGCGATTTCCCGTGCTCGTCGTGCTCTGTCAGAGTTCAATATTGAAGGGGTAGCCTCTGTTTTACCTTTCCACCGTGCCGTGATGGAACAATCTGATTTTTATGAAGATTTTAAAGTGCACACTCGCTGGATCGAAACAGAGTTTAATGTGGATATTCCACCAGCGCCGCGCCAAATTCCACAAGAGGGCAATGAGTTGACTCGTACGTTTATTGAAATTGATGGTAAACGTTGTGAATTGGGTTTGCCTGCACAGCTCTTTTCGGGGTTATCTGTTAACCCTGCGCAAGAGTCAAAAAATGTGTCACAAAAGGTGAGTAACCCAGATGCCGTCAATGCCCCGATTTCAGGTGTGCTCTTTAATTGGTTGATCCCACAAGGGGAAAAAGTGCTTGAAGGGGATATCATTGGGGTTATGGAAGCGATGAAAATGGAGGTTCAAGTGCTAGCTCATCGAACAGGAACATTAAAATACAGTGCCAACAAAGGTGACTTTATTGAAGCTGATTGCCAAATTGCAGAAATAAATTAGGTAAGCCTTGAGCTAACTTGGGTTCAAACATGGACTCAAGTTAGCGTGAGTGGCGCTCTGGCAGTGAACGCAAAGGTGGATGCGGCGCTGGTACGGCATGTTTTTCTTCCGCCGTCATTTCTTCGCTATCACGGTAGACTTCTCCGCACAAAAAATACAAATTCGGGCGCTTAGATTCAAGGTAGCTTTTTCGACTAACACATTGTTCTTGGGTGAAAATGGAGTCAGTTACAGGAAGTGCATCACATGAATCTGTACCGCAAGGGCTAACCCACAGGGCCCAACCAATAAGTACCATATGTCCTGCCATTTACATTGCCATCCTTAATGAGAGCTAATATGAAACGCTGAAGAAGTATTAATGTGACGTAGCATGCTCGAACGTGTTACTCATTCAATTATATTATCAGTGAAATTCTAACATTAGCTTAACCAAATGTATCTATTTCTCCTTGGCAAACAGATGACTTCACATTAAATAACAAAATATGAAAATGGAAAAAGTTTAAATCTATTATAGTGATAGATACAATAATTTACCTTAGATATAAACAAGATAATTTGTTAAATTGTGATAAAGATTGTTGTGCAATTTTTTAGCGCCAGCTCGCAAAAAAACAAAATAATTTGCTGTAAATTCCCGTTTTTAGAGCTTAACCCTGTCAATTAATGCGATTATTAACTAGGATTACGATAACACCTAATAAGAAAATCGATAGGAATTTATGATGAATGCCATGGAAGAAGTGCTTTCATTTTGGTTTGAAGAATCTACACCAAAACAGTGGTTTGAAAAAAGTACAAAGTTTGATTCGACGATAGCTAGCCGCTTTTCCTCAACTTGCGAGCGTGCAGCAAAAGGTGAATTGGCCTATTGGCGTGCGTCCATTCGCGGTCGTTTAGCGGAAATTATTGTGCTTGACCAGTTTTCTCGAAACTTATGGCGCGATACACCTCGAGCATTCGCTCAAGACTCGATGGCACTGGCATTAGCGCAAGAAGCTATCAAGCAACATGATTATAATTTGCTGACTTTGTCGCAACGTAAATTTGTCCTGATGCCTTATATGCATTCAGAATCCAGCTTTATTCATTTACAAGCAGTGGAATTATTTCGCATGCTAGGGGATGACAATACGCTAGATTATGAAATGCGTCATAAGGCGATTATCGATAAATTTGGGCGTTATCCTCATCGTAATGAGATTTTAGGCCGCGCATCAACGAAAGAAGAACAGGCTTTCTTACAAGAGCCAAATTCTTCATTTTAGTGCACAGAATAACCAAAGAGCAGTTTGCTCTTTGGTATCACAAAAACTAGCGAAACAACTCAACTGGAATGGGTGTAAGTTCAAGTTGTTGCTGCAAGTCAGTTAGGTAAATCTCAGTGACTTTTGCGAGGTTTGGGTAGAATGGGTTTTCGGTTTGGGTTTGTTGAACCAACGCTAAATAACGGTAAGCCCAAGGTAATAAATGCTGTTCCAGCAATTCAACGATAGCCTGATCTTCGCCTTGTTCAGCAAGCGCTGAAATGGCCATCAACATCAAGCCAAATTGGTCTTCAGGCTCACGGATACCAGTATCGGTAACTAACCCTTTTGATTCCAGTAAGTTGCGATAAGCCGCCGTTGACTCGCCCATCACAGTATTATCATGCTCAAGGTACACTGACCCCCAAGGCGGGGCAGGCATTGTGCCTTGTCCTTCAAATAATATCGAATAATCATAAGCAATATCATCAGGTTCTGTTTGTGCCAACGAAGCAGAAATAGCCTGAATTTGGTCTGGATCTTCCCATAAGTGTAATTGAGGTATTTCACTTAAAACTGGGTAGACATTTTGTAACGTATCAGATTGCGGAGAGTAGTAAAAAAACGCACCAAGGATGCGAAATATTGTCGTATCAATCATATTTTTATCCGTCTTATTTCGTGCTACAGCATGACATTGTCATCTGCTTTCCCGCGATTACATCAATGATAGGTTTCGTTGTTTCTTAAACAAAGAACCCCAAAAGGAGTTCTTTGATAAGGCATCTTAACACAGTAACAACAAAGGGTTACATGGTGATCTGCCACAAGTTATAGAAAGCAATTCGACCGGCAAGTTCAGCTAGCAAAACGGCGGCTGCGCAGGTCGCTAATGTTGCTTTTGGTGCGCGTTGTTTCAGTGCCATTCCGACAAATGCGGCTAAGGCAATGGCTAAGACAACCACTTGGAAGCCCCAAAAACCGGTTTGTTCACCGCTAAGGACAGGGCCTGTTTCCGTTAGGAACGCTTGGTATCCTGCACGGCTGGCAAAAATAGCGAACGTACCGATAAGGAAAGAGGCAATGCCTAATCCGCGAGCACCAACGGCAATAGCAAGTGCACCACCACCAACGAGCATCGTCATCCACATTTGTAGTGTGGTGTAGCCAGTATTCCAATTGGCAATTGTTGCAATGTTATATACCTGTGGGATTGACCAAACAAAGGCTAACCCAGAGATCACCGCCGCAATATTGGCTAATTCACGTAAGATGGTATGTTTGAAGAACAGCGTAAAAAATAAAGTCGCTGCTGCACATCCAACAAATACACCACTTAAGAAGGCTTCGTTACTCATTGGAGAACGACCAACCCCCAGCAACATGTTAAAGAAGCGCAGTGGTTGACCTACGTGCAATCCACCAATCACTAAGCCAATCAGCATAACAATAAATGCAATAATATTGGCGGTTTTTAACTGTTTGTCATCAATGGAACCCATTTTGCGGCTCAAGTAGGCCAGTAAAAATAGCCCTGCGGCAGATTGCCCTAAGACGGTGAAAAAAACTAATGGTAATTCATGCATTTTACACCTCCGCTGGGTTTTTCAGTTCGCCGCTTTTATCGCCAAATGGCTTCGCGTCTTTATGGGGTTTAATGACAATGTTCGGGTTGGTGAAGCTTGGGTCTGGCATCGGTGCAATCCCGCATTCTGTGCCGTGTAATTCACGCAGAACATTAATGTCATCAAAATCTAAAGCGCGTTGTGGGCAAGACTCAACACACACTGGCTTCATGCCTTTTGCGACACGTTCATAACAACCGTCGCATTTGCTCATCAGCTTTTTCTTTTCATCAAATTGCGGTGCGCCATATGGGCAACGCAATTCGCAATAACGGCAACCGACACAAATAGACTGGTCAACAACCACTAAACCGTCTTCTTCACGTTTATGCATTGCCCCTGTCGGACAACCCGCGACACACGTTGGGTTTGAGCAATGGTTACAGGAAATTGACAGGTAATAGTTAAAGACATTTTGCTGCCAAATTCCGTCTTGTTTTTGCCAACTTCCGCCGCCAAATTCATATACACGGCGGAACTTAGGGCCTAAATCTAAATCTTTTTCGTCCTTACAACTGACCTGACAGGTTTTACAGCCAGTGCATTTTGTGGAGTCAAAATAAAAGCCATATTGTTTCATCATTTAACTCCTTAAGCGCGTTTAACTTCAACAAGGTTGGTATGCTGTGGTGTACCTTTCGCCAGCGGGGAAGGCACGTGTGAAGTTAAGGTGTTGATACAACCGCCAACATCTAAACCTTCACTATTGAGGGTACGCCATGCACCCTGCGGAACAGCGATAACACCAGGTAAGACACGCTCAGTGACTTTAACTTTAATTTGAATGCGGCCACGATCATTGAAAATTTCAGCCAAATCGCCATTACTTAAACCCCGTTGCTGTGCATCAATTGGGTTAAGCCAGAATTGATGGGGGATAGCTTCACGTAGCATCGCCACGTTGTAATAGGATGAATGGACATGGCCTTTATCATGGAAACCTGTCATCAATAAAGTGTGTTTTTGGTCTTTAGCTTGCGCCTCAACCCCTTCTTTATTCACACAATATTCTGGCAGAGCAGGGATGCGTTGGCCTTCTGGTAACTCCCAGTTTTTGACTCTTTCAGCCAGTTTTTCCGAATAAATTTCAATTTTTCCTGATGGCGTTTTTAACGGGTTGTTAATTGGGTCATCGCGGAATTTCTTCAGTGCAATATTTTCGCTGCTATTTAGGAATTTACGATCAATGATACCTGCACCATCTGTTTCGCTAAATTCAGGCAAGTGTGGCATTTTTTCACGCGTCTTGTTGTAACAGAATTCAATCCACTCAGCGTAAGTACGGCCTTCGGTGAATTGCTCTTTAACACCCATTTTTTCCGCTATTTCGGCTAATACATCATAGTTAGGGCGGTTTTCCCATAATGGCTCAATCGCGTTCTGTAGGCGTACAAGGTAATGATACGCACCACTTGCATAGGAGTTATTAATCAGGTCGTTAGTTTCAACGGTGGTGACGTCAGGCAGCAGCAAATCTGCATATTTAGCAGAAGGAGTGTCATGGTTATCCCACACTAAAATAAACTCACACTTAGACTCATCAGAGAGAATTTCATGGGTTTTATTTAAATCACCGTGCTGGTTACCAATGACGTTACTGGAGTAACACCACATAAATTTGATGTCGTTTTCCAGTTTATCAACACCCTTGATACCGCCATTTTCTGCCGTCAGTTCTTTACCGCGTACAATGGCTTCAGACCACATGTAAGTTGGAATTAGCGCTTTCACAGGGTTAGGTAATGCAAAACCTGCAACTGGGTAAGCGTAGCTATTACCCCATAAACCGGTATTAGTACCTGCTCGGCCAATATTGCCTGACATTAATGGCAGCATCATAATGGAACGACAAGCCTGCTCACCGTTTTCCGTACGTTGTAAACCCCAGCCTTGTGAAATCCAAGCACGATTTGCATTACCAATTTCGCGAGCTAATTGGGTGATACGTGCAACAGATATTCCCGTTAGTTTACTTGCCCATTCAGGGGTTTTAACGATGCCGTCAGGGCCATTACCTAGGATATAATCTTTGTATGAACCATTGCGTGGTGCAGAAGCGGGCAGTGTGGACTCATCCCAACCCACACAGTAATTTTTCAGGAATTCTTCGTCAGTTAACCCTTCTTGGATCATCACATAACCCAGCGCTGCGACTAATGCCGCATCAGTCCCTGGATAGATAGGGATCCATTCAGCGCCTAGAGTTGTAACACTGTCTGTACGGCGCGGGTCAATAATAATGACTTTCGCTTTACTTTTGTCTAATGCATTGAGTGTTTCATAAAATTGGCCTCCACCGGACATCCGTGTTTCGGCGAGGTTATGACCAAACATGACGACTAAATCAGAGTTTTGGATTTCGGATAAATAAGACTCTTCAACGCTACCATATACGTATGGCGTAATTTCCATTAATTGAGCGTATGAATAGGTACCGTAGTCGCCTAAAAAACCGCCTGTGAGGCTGAGCAGGCGTTTACATGCGGCACGACCATGCAAATTTGCACCTGTTGAGCCAGAACCATATTGGTAGTAAATGGCATCACTACCATATTTATCAATGGTATATTTTAGTTTTTCAGCGATGATAGTAGTGGCTTCATCCCAAGTGATTTTCTTGAATTTCCCTTCACCACGTTTACCTACACGAACCATTGGGTATTTTAAACGGTCAGGATTGTAGGTTTTCCAACGTACAGATCGTCCACGTAAACACGGGCGAATTTGATGTTCACCTAAAGTGGAGTCATCGTACATTGTTTCGTTAGAGATACGGCTGATAACACCGTCTTTAACGTGAACCTTCAGAGGACAGCGACTTCCACAGTTAACTAAGCATGCGCTGTAACTGATTTTTTCGCTGACTTCGTCAGGCATGATTGCTGGTGCTTTTGCTTGAGCAGAAAAGGGGAGAGTGATTGAGCCTGCCACTGCGGCGACGCCCGCAACGGTTGCAGAGGTTTGTATAAACTCCCTCCTGCTCAGTTCTCCAAATTGAGTATTATTTTTAATTTTATGCATTGACATTGCCTATATGTAAATAACAACACGACTAACTTGTTTTATATGTTAAAAAATGTCTGTGTTAAGTGACATGATTTACATCAATGTTGATACGGATAAATTTTATGTATTTATATAATTTATAAGGAGTTTTTTTGAGCTGAAGAGGGTTTTAGTTCTATTTTTATTAACTATCGTTATATTTATTTTTATATAATGATTGGGTGGGAAATGAGGAAAAAGAGGGGCTAAACCCTCTTTTAAAATACTACTTTAGATGTAGATAAATAAGAAACTTTTACTAATCACTTGGTGTTAACGGTTTTACTGCCGACGAGTTAATTAATCTAACATCATTTCCGGTAGGTGATTGATGTGGCATTAAATTAAATTGCGGCAAGATTGAAAAGATGTGGTCAAAGATATCCGATTGGATTCTTTCATACTCAACCCAAACCGTTGTATTGGTAAATGCGTAAATCTCGATAGGGATACCATTCGAGTCCGATTCCAATTGCCTTACCATGATGGTCATTTTTTTATGAATGTTAGGGTGTGCTTTTAAATAGGCATCAATATAAGCACGAAATGTCCCGATGTTTGTCAAACGGCGCTGATTTAATGGGATCGCTTTGTCATCAGGGAGCGCAGAATTAAACACTTGGATTTCAGATACTTTTTGGCCGATATATGGCTCAAGTAAGTTGGCTTTTTCGCAGTGCGTAATTTCTTCAGGCGTTAAAAAATGTACGCTGGTGGCATCAATACGAAAACTGCGTTTTATCCGTCGCCCACCAGATTCAGTCATGCCTTTCCAGTTCTTAAATGAATCTGAAATTAATGCATAAGTCGGAATGGTCGTAACGGTATTATCCCAGTTACGGACTTTCACTGTAGTTAAACCAATATCAACAACGGCACCATCAGCACCGTATTTTGGCATTTCTAACCAATCACCAATATTCACCATATTATTGGCTGATAGCTGTATCCCAGCAACTAAGCCCATTATTGGATCTTTAAATACCAACATCATTACTGCTGTCATGGCTCCGAGTCCACTTAAAATAATCAGTGGAGACTTACCAATCAAGAGTGCAATGATCATGATGGCAATCAGTATTGATGCAATTAGTTTAATACTTTGGAATATTCCTCGTAGAGGAAGGTGGGCGGTTTTGGCAGCACGTTGCAAGATACCTAATACGATATCAAGTATGGAGTAAATCGTTAATAAGCCAAATAATAAACACCAGGCTTGTGAGCCAACCTTAAGAACGGTTTGTGCGGTTGAGCCAGCAGATAACCAAAGCGTTGCTTGGATGTTAACTACCACCCCTTGGATCACAAAAGCAATTCGGTTGAAAAGATAATGTTGGGTGAGCAAATGCGGCCAGCTACCCGCAGATTTTTGCCCCCGTTTTTCTAACGTAGGCAGTAATATTTTGTGTAAAAAAAGGTGCAAGACAAGAGCGACAATCAGTATGAGCCCAAGCACCATGAGCAAAGAGGCGAGGTTGGCATAGTCTTGATTAAACTGGTGGACCCAGTCGAGCAGTTGCTGCTGCATGTGTTCTCCTTCTATGACGATGTTTTAATTGCAGTTTATCTCTATAAAAAGTTTTGGTTACTAAGAAAGACTATCATGAGCAGATTTAAATTTCATTATAAGAGAAATAAAACTCTGTCTTAATAATGTATGGAAGCGATAAGTATTGGGATGATAATAAAATCACGTTGATAATAATAACGTAGATGAATGGATGGCTTTTAGCGTAACGTGCCAGGCATGCCAACATAAATTTAACACACTGCAAAATAGCAATAAAAAAGCGGCTTTGAATTCAAAGCCGCTGTGCAAAATATTTGCAAATTAACGCTAATGATAAGGTAAATGAAAGGTTTGATTGACTAGAAAACAACTAACTTACATAAAACGTTTTGACAGTAATTCAACGACTTCTTGAACACTACTGATAAATTCTTTAATGCTGCTCATGGTTAACTCCGATTGTTAAAGTGTGATCTCGATCACGTGAGGGCATTTTAATCTTTGGGTTGTTAATGTCAAGTTAATCCTAAAATATATTTTAAAAATTAAACATAATTTTAATGTGGGTATTTGTCGTGATTATTGTTTCTTCTAAAGGCCTTATAAGAAAAATGATGAATTGAAATGCAGAGAGGTAAATATGGTGTATGGTTAATTATACGAAAGAGAATAAATTGGCTAATTAAAGGGATGTATATAAATGATAACTTACGTGAATGGTCAGTATCTACCTGAAGAACTGGCTACCGTGTCTGTTTTCGACCGAGGTTTTTTATTTGCCGATGCTGTATATGAAGTGACCGCCATTATCAATGGAAAACTCGTTGATTTTGAAAACCACATTGTGCGATTACAGCGTTCATGCCATGAACTGCAACTAAATTTACCGTATGGCGTGGAAAAGATTAAACAAATTCATACGCAATTAATTGAGCGTAATAATATCAATGAAGGACTTATTTACCTTCAATTTACTCGAGGAAATGCAAAACAGCGTAATTTTTTATTTCCTGATAAAGAGACTAAGCCAACATTAGTATTATTTGCACAAAAGACGAACATTGTTGATAACTTAAAAGTAAAAAATGGTATTACGGCTGTCACAGTAGAGGATATTCGATGGGGGAGATGTGATATTAAGACAGTGGCTTTATTAGCTGCATCTTTAGCAAAAGAGCATGCTAAACAACAAGGTGCTGATGATGCAATTTTCGTTAAAGATGGGATTGTAACTGAAGGAAGCTCCAGTAATTGTTTTATCATTAATCAGTACAATCAATTACAGACTCGAGGGCTGACCTATGAAATCTTACCAGGTATTACGCGAAAAGCGGTTCTTTTGCTGGCCCAAGAGCAGGGTATAGAGATTATTGAAAAACCGTTCAGTCTTGAAGAAATGCTAACAGCGAAAGAAGTCTTTATGACATCAGCTACAACATTAGTTTGCCCTGTTATCAAAATTAATCATCATGCGATTGGAGACGGTAAGCCGGGGAATATTACCATCCGGCTACGCGAGATTTACCTAGAAAATACTAAATAAAATAAACTTTGTTATTTTAATTGCAGAAATTCCTTAACGGAAGAAACCGTGACCATGCCCTCTAATGCTTGAATACTTTGCTCATGAAGTTCAAGTGTTGGAGCGGCACATAAATCATCTAAAATAGTGACAAAGTAGCCCAAATCATGCGCTTCACGTGCTGTACTCTGAATAGCCTTTACGGTGCTAACTCCGCCAATGAACAACTGTGTAATGCCATTATTCGTGAGCCACTTATTAAAATGGTTTCCTGCAAATGCGGAGACACCTTTTTTAATCATTACAGGGTCGCGAAATCCCACATCAAGGTCGTGCACCCAATTGCAGCCATTGTCACTTAGTTTTAATGCGCCGATTTCTTTGGCATGTTGAAACATGGGGGAACCCGCGGGAACATCGTGGTAATTATCCGAAAAACCAACTTTTACCCAAATGACAGGCATTCGAAGGTTTCTTGCATGGGAAGCTGCTTGGTTCGCTTTTTCAATAATTCTGCGTTCACAAGTTTGTTGGTAGCTAGAATTTGATAAGCCACTTTTACCAATTATCTCTTCAATGAGATCAATAATTACTAATGCCTTGGACATTATTGCCTCTTTTAAATTAAGTAAATTAACGTACAAAAGAGGCATTTTATCTGTAAAGTAGTGGCTATGCTGTTAACTCAATTACAGAATTCAATTTAAGGTAAATCAATAATAAAACCAATTCCCTGATTATCTAATCCATCAGTAACTCTAATTACAGCTCCAATTTTTAACGCTAAATTATGGGCAATGGATAAACCCAAGCCACTCCCAGTTTCTACCGTACCAGGGACACGGTAAAAGCGAGGAAAAATAAGTTGGCGGCTTTGTTCTGGGATACCTCTTCCATTATCTTGCAATGAAATTGTGGCCCCAAAGGGGGATAAATCTTTAATTGAAACTTTAATCTTGCCTTTTTCTGGGCAATATTTGATCGCATTTTCAATCAAATTGGTAAAAATATTGGTGAGGGCTAGTTTGTCTGTGAGTACATAGAAAGAATCTGGGCTTTGCAGTTCTACATCGATATTTTTATTGATGGCATAAGGAACATGGGATGAAATAATCGTACTGATTAAAGCAGGCAAGTCGATTTGTTCTTTATTTAAAGCAAAATCTTCTGCTTCTAAACGTGCTAAATCAATAAGCTGATGAGATAAAGACGCTGCACGGTTTAATGTCTCCTGCATATCATTAATAATTTCTTCTTTTTCTTTTGGGTTATCGATCTGTATTAATAAATGCAATTGAGCGATAACGGCAGCGATCGGTGTACGTAGTTCATGTGCAGCATCAGCCATAAAGCGCTTTTCCCGTTGATTTGCTGCATCTACACGGGTCATCAGGTTATTGATTGCAGCAATAATAGGGCGAATTTCTTTATACTGCTCTTTAACTTCGATAGGCGATAAGTTACCAGGCTGGCGACTGGATATAATCTTTGCAGCTTGTCTTAATGGCCTTAGGCTAAAATAGGCTGTAATGACAATAGCAAGAAACATGATCGCTAATATAAAAGCTAAGGGTATTGCTGTCCCTTCCGCTGGCGTGCCTAGCAATGAGGTACGGTCTGCGTAGGATTCTGCAATTATCACTTCAAACTGCTTCGAGTGGTTCCATGCGGATGTAAAATGCCAGTCTGGGTATTGTCTTGTTAGCTCGTCAATTGTTTTTAGAGAAGGCACCGCTAATTTTTCACTATTGCGGTAAAGGACATTACCTAAGTTGTCTCTAACAACCATAAATGGTCGATAATTAATCCCTTCACCACTTTCAATAGCCTCGGTATAGAGGTTTTGTAATATGTTGGCGATTTCATTAAAATATTCAGGATTATCAGAAACAACCCCCAGTGTTTTGGCAAACCCAGTCGTAATGATCACTTGTTGCTTGTTCAATTCTTCATGAATTGATGGCCAATAGAAAAATTGTAACCAACCGACTAATATTAGCCATAGAAAAATCACAGAGCTAATTTGTAGGCCGAAGGTATAAATAAAAAAGGATTTAACTTTCACTTGGCTGAGCTTCTTTTTTTAATAAATAGCCGATACCACGGATAGTAATAATTCGGTCTTTACCTATCTTGCGGCGTAAATTATGAATATGAACTTCTAAAGAGTTACTTTCCACATCATCGATACCGAAGAGTCGCTGTTCTAAATCTGTTTTTCGAACAACATTATCTGCATTTTTAATTAGCTCATACAACAATAAATATTCTTTTCCTGAGAGCAAAAGGAGTTGTTCATTAAGTGTTACTTGATGGTTTAATGGATTTAATTGCAGGTTATCTAATTGCCAAATTTCAGAGGAAAAACCAGCCATTCTACGACTTACTGCTTTTACTCGAGATATAAGTTCTGGCATGGCAAATGGTTTGGTTAAAAAGTCATCAGCACCTGAGTCTAAGCTAGAAACCAAATTATCCATTTGATTTCGTGCGGTTAATATAATGATTGGAATTGACTCCCCAGATTGGCGCCATGTAATTAACTCTGCATGACCATCACCATCGGGTAGCCCTAAATCTAATAGCATTAAATCAAAATTACGAGAAGTGAGCTGTGACTTTGCATCTGCCAGCAATCGTACCCAACAAGGATTAAATCCCGCTAATTCTAAGCCACGGCAAAGTGCTTTCCCCAGTTGGAGATCATCTTCTACTAATAGGATATTCATATTATCACCTCTGAGCGTCAGTATAAGCAGCCAATGGAAACCAGACAATATCTAGTCGTCCCAAGTTCAGCTTAGATTTAAGTTTATCTTAAGCTTGGTTTAACCCAGTTTTAAGGTACAAAAATATAGACAGATTATTATTCTTCCATCCTCCTAAGAATAAGAGCATTGATGATGAAGCAAGCTTTCTATGAAGTACCAATATTTATCGTAGTTATTCTCATTGCTTTGATAATTATGGGAAAAGATTTTAATAAAACATCAGGCATTCATTTTTCAAACATAACAATTAATGAAGTCGCTACGTGCACGGATGTTAATAAATGCATTTCTCAGGCACGCATTTCTGATGAAAGAAAAAACAAATTAAGCCCATTAAAAGAAATTAAAGCATTTTTAAGGCAAAAAATTTATTAATCACGATGAGTGTCATTTGAAAATGAAAAAAATTGCAGCATTAATGGTTGGTATCTTGCCGTGTAGTTATGTTGTTGCGGGGGAAAGTACATTTATTTCAGGGGCAGGAGTCAATATTGCACCCGTTTATGAAGGTTCAAAAAAATACCAGTTTGGACCAAATTTAGAGGCAACGTATGCTTACCTTTCGGATAATTATGGCGTATTTAGTTTAGGTATCGAAGGAGTTGCATGGGGAATAGGCTTAACAGAGAATCTCACTTTTGTTAGTTCGTTGGGCTACGATTATGGCCGTGATGAAAAGATTGGTTTTCTTGGTAATAAAAATAAAGATCTTAAAGGAATGGGGGATTTAGATGGTTCCCTGCTAGTCGGTGCTGACCTTTATTACACACTAAACAACTATGAATTCTACATCATGGGTGATATTGCAACAAAAGATAGGCGTTATGGTGGGCGCCATATAGGCCGTACTGCTACTGTAGAATTAGGTGTCAATACAAACTATGAAATTAATAACTCATGGGAAATGGAATATAACTTAGCAACAGTATGGGGAAATAAAGCGTACAATCAAGCCTACTTTGGTGTCTCAAAACAACAAGCTAGCAAATCTAAATTTGCAGAATACGATGCTGGTAGTGGATTTAAAGATGTACATGGCTCAGCCACATTAAATTATAATATGGATGAAAGCTTCACCTTATATTCAGGTATTGCTGCGTATTATTTAATTGGTGATGCAGGTAAGAGTACATTAACTGAGCAAAAATTAGGTTTGATTGGGTTCACTGGTTTTCGCTACGCATTTTAAGTATGATAAAATAAAGGAATGTTTAGATTACCTTTAACATTCCTTTAGTTAAAATTGTTATTCAGCTGTATTTTCTTCGGGGATCCACCCATCATCCAGCCAAATTTCTTCTAATATTTCTTCGATGCGTACCTTATCTTCTGACATTTTAGTTCCAGAAATATTGACACGCTGCTGCGAACTAAAACCGACGCGAGTTACCATGTCAGGGTACTGATTCTGCAGTTTGCGTAAAATCTCAGATTCAAGGGCGAGTAAAACGTTTGTGCTTGGTTTTTGTAGTGCGTTTTTATCAAATAAAACTTCAATCCGTAACATAATAGCCTCGGCTAAAGACTGTATTAATATACAGTATTTTTAGATGTATAAGGAGAAAAAGTCAATAAGATTATAAAATATTTTTCAAATTAGATGAGTTAAATGGCAATGAATTTCGGAAGGAAAATAATAAACAATTAAAACAGATAGTTAAAAATAACTAAAAATAAGGTTGTTGAGGATAAATTGATTGTCAGCATTAAAAAAATACGTATTCTAAAAGTGTATTGTGTCCCCGTAATGATGAGTATAGGAATAAATGTTACATTCAATCAGATTATCTAGCAATGATATAAACGAGAAAGAGGCTGTTAATCAGTTATACGATAAATCCTTTCCACTTTATGAGCAAAGAAGCTACCAAGGTCGAGAGTCAATTTTAGGGCTTAATGATTATCATCTTTATTACTTTACAGATAATAGTGAATTTGTGGGTTTTATAGGCTGCTGGAAAATTAAAGATTATTTCTATATTGAACACCTCGCTATTTCAGACTTGCTAAGAGGGCAAGGCTATGGACAGAAAGTATTAAAACAGTTTTGCCTCGATGTTGGGCAAGTCATTCTTGAAATTGACCCTGTTATTGATGAAGTCAGTAGAAAACGTCTTTCGTTTTATCAGCACTGTGGCTTTCAACAAAATGAATATGCACATGCGCACCCAAGCTATTACCCTGAAAATAAGCCTCATGAGCTAGAAGTATTAAGCTATCCACAAGCTATAGATAAAGAAACTTATCAACATTTTAACCAGATGCTACAAACAGTTGTGATGGAAAAAACGTTATTGTAAATCTGTTGATAAGACAGCTTTAGCTTGGGATGTAGCAATAGATAAGTTCTGGGTCGTTATCATCCAAGTTTTCAATACTGCCACTCGGAATAAAGCCAGCTTTCATGAAAAGCTGTTGGGTGGCTGTATTTGATTGATTTGTTGAGGTGAAAACTTTTGTTGTTGGACTTCTTTTGATCAATTGTTTTATTAATAGTAATCCTAAACCCTGTCGGCGATATAGGTCATTAACCATCAATAGTTCAATAAACCCGTGTGCAAAAAATTGCGAAGTTATGACACCGTACGCGAATATTTCTTCTTTTTCTTCCAACACGAAGCAATGGCCCTGTTTGACCCAATCTCTGATTTCGTTTAATCGAATATCTGTCGCTACGGTGTCTATCTTGTAGACAGTGTTTATGTCATTTATGGTTGCTAAACGAAAATTCATCTAATTCCCTCATCAATTTATTGTAGTTATGCAGTATAGAGCAAAATTATTTTATTTATCAATACTATCGGGAAATCAGTAAAACATGCTATCACGCTTTTTGTGCTAGGTGTCAAGTTCCCATAAAAATTACATGGTATTATATACAGTATTGGTGGTTTCTAGGTATAAGCAATTACGAGGTCATAATGGAAATAGAAAGTCAAAGCGAATATTTAGATCAAAAATTTTGTGATTTAGAATTTGAAGATGAAAAATTTGAACATTCCCTGTTTGAGCGGTGTGAATTTATCAATTGTAACTTTACGGGAAGTCGTTTTGCCGATTGCCGGTTTGTAGAATGTACTTTTTTAAAATGTAATCTCAGTTTAATTAGTATTCCTAATTCACGCTTTTCTATTTGTGAATTTAATGGCAGCAAGCTT
The DNA here is from genome assembly GCF_058246155.1 of Providencia sp. UF-183. Classification (NCBI taxonomy): domain Bacteria; kingdom Pseudomonadati; phylum Pseudomonadota; class Gammaproteobacteria; order Enterobacterales; family Morganellaceae; genus Providencia; species Providencia sp. UF-183. The sequence goes on from NZ_JBSICD010000004.1 coordinate 166,423, forward strand.
GTGGGGATAGACTGGACAAAAGGATATTGGCCACGTTTTGATTTTTATTCTCAACTGAGTTTCAAAAGTTGTATTTTGAGTGGCAGTAATTTTTTTGCACTTAAACTCCATGAAACACAATTTGATGATTGCCGTTTACATGATATTGATTTTAGAAATGCGGAACTTAATAAATCAGTAATAACAGATTGCGATTTATCAAATAGCTTATTTATGCAAACCAATTTAACGTTGGTAGATTTTACGGGAACGCATTCCTTTACGATTGATATTCGCCAAAATACGCTAAAACAGGCTAAATTTTCACGTTTCGAAGCATTAGAGTTACTGTATGGTTTAGATATTCAATTGGTTGATTAGGTTATTTGAATAAATAAAAATGCCCTTTGCAGGCGCAACCTGAAAGGGCAGTTATTTAATATTACATAGCATACATAAGTCCTATTTGCTTATCTTCAATCTCAATACTAATTTTGTCACTATCGGGTGTTTCAATAGTCGCCAATGAGATAAAAAAAGCAATGACAATGATGGTATATACGAGAAACATACAAACCTCCCGTAATGCTTGGCGTTAACGATACTGCGCATAAGCGTGTTCGCTCAATTTAAGAATAAATGAGTTTTTTTAATTTGGAAATAGAGAGGACGTGTTTTTTGAACTATTTTTTCACATCGGTGTGTTATATCTATCTGCGAGACTCGCTAAGATAGAAGCAGAGCGATTAGCGCAAGAAGAAGCTAAACGTATTGCTGAAGAGGCGGAAAGGGCAGAGCAGGAAGCTGCAGAACGTAAGCAATATGGTCTTGGTAATAATGACGCATTGCTGTAATCGGGGATAAAAGTCTGTTTAATCATGACGAGGTTTTACACCAGAGTTACACCAGTTTTACACCAAGCAAAATCTAGGCATAAAAAAACCAACTCTAACAGGTTGGTTTTTCTATAAAAAGTTGGTCGGCATGATAGGATTTGAACCTACGACCCCCGACACCCCATGACGGTGCGCTACCAAGCTGCGCTACATGCCGAACTGCGATTTATACTACTCAATCTGATCTTAAAATCAAGAGGCTGCTATCGAGACTGGTTGATAATTAAGCACTAATTTTCATTAAAGCGTTTTAACTCAGTGAATATTTTCAGAAGCTCCGCCAAATTAGGTTTATCATCTTTTACCATAACACCTTGTTTATCATAAATATTAAACTGGCCATTGTGATCCATATACAGAGTTTGCGTATCAGTGGTAATGACCACATCATCATTATCCCCAGTAATCACCCAAGGATATGTACGTTGGTTGCTAAACAGATCCTCACCTTGGCTATAATCATCTGTTTGATTATTAACATGTAATAACCGTTGCATTAAGGTGGTCATGATATCTTGATGGCTAGTTAGCTTATTTATTTGTTGTGCAGGAGTATTTGGCCAGTAAATAAATAGCGGAACTTGCATTTTATCTCGATTAAACTGCTTGCCATCAAGCCAGTTATCCTCTTGTTTACCTTGGTTGTTATAATTCGCAGTGATAATTACGATAGTGTTCTCTAATCGGTTATCGCGTTTTAATGCTTCAATGACGCGATCAATTTGCTCATTAGTTTTAGCACTACCTGGCGTTCCTTTTATATTTAAAAAAGAGAACCAAGGAGAATCATGTTTGAGGTTATCTAGCCAGCTGGTCCATTGAGTAATCGTTAAGCCATCATTATCCGCTGTTTTAGCAGGTAATGAGTAATCCGATAAAATAGCTTGGCGGAATAATGGTGAGTTAAAGCCATCTGTTGAGAATAAACCAAATTGGTAACCTTGATGCTGTAATGCTTCTATCAAGACTGATGGGTGGCGTCCATTGAGAATATTATCAAGGTAAGTTGATGAAATTCCATAGAAAAGCCCAAATAAAGCAGTGTCGTCACGTAAACCCGTAGTATAGTGATTGGTAAACTGCGTACTCATTTTTTTGAAGTTGTTAAGAGCACTCATTGACGTTTGTTGGGCTTCATCACCCAAATCATCAACTACAAGTAACAGCAAATTGTACCCTGTACCTTGACTGTAGTAGCTCAACGGTTTGAGTGGGTAGTTAAGTTTTAGAGCTGTAGGGCTACCTTGCTGGAATACACGGTTTTGGTGTTCAGTCAGGTCAAGCAAACCATATCTATCCAATAACTTACGTGCAGTCATTGGTTGGGAGAGCGGATAGTTATAACGCTGCATGGTGATAGGACGGTAAAAATTCGCATCGGCCCACGCATACATTAAGTGCGTCATAATAAAAGTTACAATGAAAATACCCGCTAGAGGCTTACCAAAGGTTTGGCGATTTAAGCTGCGTAACTTTTGCCAGCTCCATGTTGCAAATAGCATTTCAACTAAGAAAATAATGGGAATACTGATAAACATCAGCTGCCATTCACGGGCCATTTCCCCTTTAGCGGGGTTGATAACTAAATCCCAGACTTGTGGTGTCAAATGAAGGCCAAACTGGCTAAAGACACGAATATCAAAGATAAGAAGCGTAATACCTGCCGTAGCAAGTGCAACGCAGATTAGCCTCAGCAGCCGCTGAGACATCACAATAAAGGTCAGTGGAAAAATAATGAGTAGGTATGCGGCAAAGACCACAAAACTAAAATGACCTAACCAACTGACGAAAGCATAGATGCGGCCAGTTAACGTGTCTGGCCAATCAAAAATAAACAGGTAACTACTACTCAGCACGAGGCTAAGCAGTATATTGAATAGTGCAAACCAGTGCCCCCAACCAATCATGTTAGAGACTTTGTCACGGTAGCGCTGATGGGTGACCATACTGTTTATTTCATTAATCAGTTAGTGTGATTTATCTTCTTTTACAGAAGAAAGTAATGCATTGGCAAACGATTCTGCAATCATTTTACGTTGTGCAGGAGCAACTGACGTATTGAGCAGGTTTGTTACCATATTACCTAACACCATCAGGGAAAGGTCAACAGGGGTATGGTTTTTTTCTAACACACTTACGAGGTCAGAGAGTAAACCTTCAACTTTGTCATCACTATAGCGAGATGATTGTGGCATAAATTGAGACATCCTAAATTAATGAAAGCTCCATATCATAGCGTATAGCCGCATGATTTTCTTCTTTCTTCGCAACAAATTTTTGTTTAAGTGATAATAATGCTTATTCAGATTCAAAAAGTGTGTATTAGTTCAGCATTTGGTGATGAAAAATGAGGCAAATGATAGTTTCTATTGCAGCGCATAGATATCAATGTTTGAATACGCGCGATAATATTTCTGCTAGAAGAAGGAGCCAACAATGAGTCTGGAAATTACCCAGATAGCTTTACATCAGTTGATTAAGCGAGATGAACAAACCTTAGAGGTGATGTTACGGGATTCTTTATTGACGGCGGATGATGTCGTACAGGACATGATGGCAGAATTGCACCGTGTTTATAGCGCAAAAAGTAAAGCCTTTGGTGAATTCAATGAAGAAAGTGAATTAGCTGATGCATTAAAACTCTTGCGCAAGGGTGAAGAAGAATTTTTAGGTTTTAGCCGTGCGATGACGGTTCGTTTAAAGGATGAGCTAGCGAAATACCCGTTTGCGGAAGGTGGGATTGTTCTTTTCTGCCAATATCGTTACCTTGCCGTCGAATATTTATTGATTTCCGTTCTCAATAGCTGCGACAGCATGTTTGTCACGGATACATTAGATTTGGGGACAACACACTATTTGGATATCCCACACGCAGATATCGTTGCCCGAATTGATTTAACCGAGTGGGAAACCAATCCAGAGTCGAAACGCTACTTAACATTCCTAAAAGGTCGAGTAGGGCGAAAAGTTTCTGATTTCTTTATGGATTTCTTGGCTGCATCTGAAGGCTTGAATGCAAAAGTGCAGAACAAAGGTTTAGTCCAAGCGTTGGACGACTTTTGCGATAATGCGCAGATGGATAAAAATACCCGCCAAGCGTATCGCCAACAAGTGCATAGCTACTGCACAGAGCAATTGCAATCTGGCGAAGAAATTGAATTACAAGCGTTGGCGAAAGAGCTGCCGATGGTAGAAGAACAAAGTTTTGATGATTTTGCTCGCCAAAATGACTACCAGTTGGAAGAGAGTTTCCCAGCAGATAGAGGGACACTTAAACAATTGACTAAATTTTCGGGTAGTGGCGGGGGAATTACCATTAGTTTTGATGCCATGTTGATGGGGGAACGTATTTTTTGGGATCCTGTGACAGATACATTAACGATTCGTGGTACACCACCAAACTTACGTGACCAGTTGCAACGTCGTGGTAGCAAATAAAATTCTTAGAGTAATTGGCTTCGTGCATTGATGGTTTGAGATTGGTGCACAAAATAATATCTTAGAAATAAATAACGCCGCAATTGCGGCGTTATTTACTCGGCGTCCCGAAAATTTCTAAAGCTCGGCTGTGGGCTTTAATTAAGCGCGCAGGAAGTCAATGTGCGTCACTTTTGGCTTAAATGGGTGACGTTGAACAGCCTGAACTTTTACTTTTGTTTCTTTACCATCGATAACCAGAGACAGAACTTCGTAAAATTCTGCTTTGCTTTCTTGGTTAATCACTTCATCGTGGTTCAGAGTGATAGAGATAGGCTCTTGGTTGCCACCGTAAACGATAGCTGGAAGCTGGTTATCTCTGCGCAGGCGGCGGCTCGCACCCTTACCCTGCTCTTTACGTTCAATTGCATTGATAGTTAACATTACTATTTCTCTATAAAAAGAAAATATAAATTCCTGCTACAGGCGACCCAGCAGCAGGTTCGAGATTTGGCCTAGGAATAACTCATTACAAGAAAGAGATATTTGAAGGCGGCGGCATTTTATCGAAAAAACCACCATCCAGCAATCATTAAGATCATTTATTGCGTTAGGAAAGGGCGTCTGAGATGCGAAATCGCCCTTGATAATCAAAAATTTTTTCTCTTATTTCCCAGAAACGGTCTTTTTTTCGAGCAACAATAAATTGAGGGTAACGTAATAATGATTGTTGCAAAATAATATCGTTTGCATCATTCCATTTAAATGGAACACCTGGCGCGCGTTGGTGTTCACGTAAAAAACGGTATTCAAACACACGGCGTTGGGCGGGGGTTGTTAAGCGATAACGCTCTGAAACACAAGTTCCATCTTCATCGAAATAGTTAATTTTAATCCACTCTCCTTTTGCATCACTGCCACTGATAAATTGCATACCACCGCATCGAATGATCAGCGCATCTTTTAATTTTAATGCGGCTTTAAGCATATCATCAGGATCAGTAAGCACTTCTTGGCATTTTTGACAACGACGAGCAGCGATATCATTTTCTGCACCACAGTGGGGACATTGCTTAAAGCGAAAACGAAATTCGCATTGTTGTTTTTGGCCACTCTCATCTTCTTCCCAGCCTTGGCATCGGCGGCCATAGTGTTCAATAATTTGCCCATCAGAGGTACATTTACCCCAAAACACATTGGCAAATTGGCAAAGAGGGCAAAAAACTTGCACAGGGACACTGGATGAGTTTGGTTTGCTGCTACCGACTTCGGGGCGATATAAATCATGAGGGTTACCTGCATAATCTAAAATTAGGCATTGGGTTTTCCCTTCGCAAAGTCGTAAGCCACGGCCCACAATTTGCTGATATAAGCTGACTGATTCCGTTGGGCGTAAAATTGCAATCACGTCAACATGGGGCGCATCAAAACCAGTTGTTAGAACAGATACATTGACGAGGTAATGTAATTCTCGCTTTTTAAATTGATTAATAATAGATTGCCTATCTGCGGCAGGAGTTTCGGCTGTGACTAAGGCCGCAGATTGTTCAGGTAAATAGCCTAAAACCTCTTTTGCGTGCTCGACAGTAGCTGCAAAAATCATACAGCCTTGCAATGGCATTGCATATTCTACAATCTGGGCAACGATTTTAGGGGTAATACGTTGCTGCTTTTTTAGTGAAAGATTAAGTTCTTGCTCACTAAAAATTCCCGCAGAGGTTAACGAAACTTGGCTAAAATCGTACTGTAGAACAGGCATATCTAGGCGTTCAGGGGGGACAAGAAACTTATTTTTGATCATATAATGCAGCGGTAATTCATAAATGCAATCACGAAAAAAACAGTTTTCATCACCACGAACGATACCATGGTAATGATATTGATAAATCCATCCGCTGCCTAAACGGTAAGGGGTCGCGGTTAAGCCTAAGATCCGCAACGCTGCATTACTTTTTTGTAAATGTTGAATAATTTGCTGGTATTGGCTTTTATCATTCAAACTGATACGGTGACATTCATCGATAATCACTAACGAAAACTGCCCATCAAAAGCAGCAAGATTACGTGCAACCGACTGTACACTGCCAAAAACCACTTTACTGTGTGACTCTTTTCGGTTTAGTCCAGCAGCAAAAATATCCGCTTCAAGGCCATAAGCGAGGTATTTACTATGATTTTGCTCGACTAATTCTTTTACATGAGCCAAGACCAATACTCGCCCACGAGCAAGACGAGCTAATTCAGCAATCACCAAACTTTTTCCTGCACCTGTAGGTAGCACAATAACGGCGGGCTGCGTGTGTTTGCGAAAGTAATGGATCGTCGCATCGACGGCTTCTTGTTGGTATGGACGTAAGGAAAAAGACATATTGCTCAATATTAGTTAAAAAAACAGGTGAATGAGGTTAAATTTAATTTAAAACAATGACTCTGTCTAAAGATACAGGTTGTTTCATGGAAACTATCCCTTAACTAGGGTTATTGTTATAATGAATTATGTGATAGCAATCACAGCAACCTTTCATTTATTATTCTGACAGTTGAGCGCTATTGTACGCTTCGCTGGCATTCCATCAAGTTAAGAGAATCTATGCGACTGGATAAATTTTTGTCCCAGCAATTAGGGATAAGCCGGAGTTTGGTAGCACGTGAGCTGCGTGCAGGTCTTGTGACGATTGACGGTGACGTTGTTAAATCGGGGTCATTTCAAGTCACGCTTGACCATGAAGTTGCTTATGATGGCAATGCGCTAGTGCAAGTTACCGGGCCTCGCTATTTTATGTTACATAAGCCACAAGGCTACATCTGTTCTACTGATGACCCAACTCACCCAACTATTCTCTATTTTATTGATGAACCCCTGGCGCAAAAATTACATTCTGCGGGGCGCTTAGATATTGATACAACAGGATTAGTTCTACTTACTGATGATGGGCAGTGGTCGCATCGCATTACATCGCCAAAACACCATTGTGAAAAAACCTATCGTGTTCAATTAAGTGAAGATATCGGCTCCGATGTTGCGAAGCAATTTGAGCAAGGTGTCATGTTAAACGGCGAAAAGTACCCAACAAAACCCGCTCAACTGGAAATTATAACGCCTCGTGATGTTCGCTTAACTATTAGTGAAGGCCGTTATCATCAAGTTAAACGGATGTTTGCTGCGGTAGGAAATCATGTTTGTGGATTACACCGTGAGCGAGTCGGGGATATTCACTTGGATGAAACCTTAGAGCAGGGCGAGTATCGCCCACTGACAGATGAAGAAATTAATAGCATAACTGTACCACGTAAATAAAAGCAGGAGTTTATAGAGTGCAACAGCAGCGTTCATCCTATTTGGGGCTGATTTTAATATTAGGCTTGTTGTCTATGCTAATGCCATTAGCCATCGACATGTACCTACCTAGCTTTCCGACGATGATGCATTATTTTAATGTAGATGAAGGGCGTATTCAGATGACGCTCAACAGCTACATTTTTGGTTTTGCGATTGGGCAACTTTTTTACGGGCCTATGGCTGACAGTATCGGTCGTAAACCAGTAATTTTAGGGGGAGTGGTTGTATTTGCTTTAGCATCAGCCGCTTGTGCAGTCACTGAATCAATTGATTCTCTTATTTGGCTACGTTTTTTGCATGGCTTTGCGGCAGCGGCAGCCAGTGTGGTGATCAATGCATTAATGCGCGATATGTTCACACGTGATGAATTCTCTAGAAGTATGTCATTTGTCGTCTTGGTGATGACTATTGCGCCATTATTAGCCCCGATTTTAGGCGGCGAATTGATGCGTTGGTTCTCATGGCATGCGATTTTCTGGAGCATTGCAATTGCGGCTGTGATTGCCGTGATCTTAGTGAGCTTTTTTGTGCGTGAAACACTCCCTGTGGCAAAAAGGCAAAAGTTTCATGTGGGAACGACGCTACGTCAATTTGCGACCTTATTTAGAGCAAAACAAGTGTTGTTCTATATCCTTGCCAGCTCATTTTCATTTGCAGGCATGTTTTCATTCTTAAATGCCGGAGCATTCGTTTATATCGACTTAAATGGTGTTTCCCCACAACATTTTGGCTACTATTTTGGCATTAACATTGTCTTCTTATTCATTATGACAACCATTAATAGCCGCTATGTTAGGCATTTTGGCGCGGAAAAAATGCTCTATTTTGGCATTATCATCCAATTTATTATGGGTATCTGGCTATTAGCGACAACAGCGTTTAACCTTGATTTTTGGACGTTAGTCATTGGTGTCGCTATTTATGTCAGTGGCATCGCGATGATTACATCTAATGCAATGGCAGTGATCCTCGATAATTACCCTCATATTGCAGGAACGGTTTCATCTTTAGCGGGAACCATTCGTTTTTCAATTGGTGCACTAGTCGGAACATTATTATCATTGATCCCCGCTAAGAATGCGTGGCCGATGGTTGGTTCGATGGTAGCTTGCGTTGCTTTATCAATGCTCTTTGTTTTATTAGCCAAAAAGGCAAAATAATCTTTAAGTTATCAGCTTCATGGATGAAACTGATAACTCCGTTCTTAGGTTTCACTTCCCTGATTATTCTTATTTTTCCTTAAGTTATCTTTTATCATTCACATTAAGTTGAGTTTTCTCGGCTCTATTGTTCGGTAATTACGATTAGTTTATCTATGGTATTAAAATACAAGATGAAAAATGATCTAAATCAATTATCATTATTGCGCTTTTTGTTAAATTTATGTTTTATCTGTCACTCGAAATAAGGGTGATTAAGTTAACTGAAAAGTCACGCCACATCAAAAATCTGAATGAATATTACTAATTTAATTTGGCAAATGTAAAAAACAGTTGATTGAATTATTGTTGGTGTTGATAAAAATCGTCAAAAATAATTTAATTTTTAATATTTTTAGCAGAAAAATGCACATGCAGTGATTTGTGTCACAAAAATTTAACGACACACCATAATTTTAATGTTATATTTAGCTTCTAATTTTTAACATTATCGTTACTTTTTTATGTGCTAAATCTTCGGTTTGAACGAGTAATTTTTGAAAGCAAGAACTTAACTTTCAAAAAAAGGCACTAGCGATAGAGTAGTTGACTTAGTGTTAGGTAAGTATGCGGGGCTCTTCCCTGTATTAGGCAAAATACCAATTGTTTTTATAGGATATTTTTGTGGAAAAATTAGGTCTTTCGGTGGTGCACAGGCTACCGCAAAGCTACCGCTGGTTATCAGGGAAAATAGGGACAGACGTTGAAGTTGTTCCTATGAATGATGCTGATAGCGATAACCTTGTGGGGCTAAAATTGCTTAGTCATGACTGTGCAACAGATTGTATAGCGATGCAGCAGTTGTCTGAATCGTTATCTGATATGCAAATTTCAAGTTCCATTTTAGAATGGCAGAAAGAGGTTTGCCTATTTATTCATGCAAATGATGAATTAGCGGCTATGTGTCGTTTGAAGGCTACGGGTGTGGCAATCGCGGAATTATCCTCAGGTTTTTATTGCGCTTAGTTAGCGCAAACAGTGGTATCTTTAATGAGTGAATACAATATTTACTCATTTTATGGTGGTTAGTGAGGGTTGCTGTCTATACCAGATTTCAATAGATTGGCTTGGTAATAATGCTGTGCTAGTTTTTTACCTAACAACAAGATTACCAATAAAAAAGCTTCCAAATTTGGAAGCTTTTTTATTGGTAAGGGAGGGAGGTTTACTGATGATTACGAGCCATTAATAATACGGCGGCTTGCGTAATATCTTTTACTCCAGTAACTGTTAGACATTTCAGAGACAATAACACCACTGCTAGTTGATGCATGAACAAACTTCTCATCACCAATGTAAATGCCAACATGTTTCATTGTGCGACCTGTTTTAAATAAAACAATGTCACCCACTTTTAAATTATTGCGTTTTACGCTTTTACCGGAAGACTCTTGTTCTGAAGTAGTACGGGGTAATTCAACACCGAATTGTTCAAAAAAGGTACGTTGAACGAAGCTTGAACAATCAATACCGCTTTTCGTTGTTCCACCTAATCGGTAGGCAACGCCTTTCCAGCTTGCGTATTGATTCATGATTTTAGATTTAGTGTCAACACTTTGTACTAATTCTTCAAATTCGTCTTGGGATGCCATTGTTAAAGAGTCGCCTGCAGCACCATTTAACATACGAACATCTGATTTAGCGGTATATTGAGTATTTTTTGTCGACTTCGGGTTAGTACATGCTGTGAGTGTAACGGCAATAGCAACTGCCGGAACAATGCGCCAAGCATAGCGCTTAAGTTTTTCAGAGGTTAACATTCTTATATATATCCCTTACCATTTTCTTTATCGCATTATTGTGTAAAGAGACACAACAAAACTAAACTTTTCCCTGTGAAAAACGCATTAATGATAACAGTGTGTTTTTCGCAGAAAGTGTTTATCACATTACCTAAATCTAAACTGATTTAGAGGTTCTAACGACCTTATTGAGTATAGATTAAAGCTCAATATTTGCTAATTCAGTTATGCTTGAATTTAGTACCGTAACAGCCCGAATACCAAACCTTAAAGAGCATACATAAACAAAGCCGAAATGGCGAGGTAATAGGGGGATAATTTACAAAACATTAGATAAAAGTGCATATTCTCCATTGGTTTATGTGATTATCGTCATATATAGCGTACTTATGCGTGTAAGCACGACGATTATTAATAATAAAATATGATCTTTCTCACATTTATTATTAGTGCGTTTCAGTTTATTTACTTAATAAGCGCTCTTTAACGTCCGAATGTAAAGAAGTTTAAGTTTTTGTCTGAAGAATTTGAAATATTGAGGAATTAGCTGATTAGAAAATGATGATTTATTGTCCGCTGGTGATTTGTTGACCAATAATAAATTGTAGATTCAATTACTACTGTATATTTATCAGTAATTGTTGTGATGCAGGATAGAAATATAAGAAAAAGGAATAATATATAATTACTCCTGAATTATAAAAACTATTCAAATTATCGAATAAGTATTAAATAAAAATGACAGTTCGAAAATTATAGAAAATTGATATTTATAATTTGACATGAAAATCTTTGTATAGTCGTTTTTCAAAATCAGAGAAACGACGGTTTAAAGTCGAGCGTGCAATAGTGGATGAAAAATAATCGAGGGGGATTAAATTAGATGAGCCTAGATTGTCGATAATTAAAAACTTTCCGTGGGGTTTATAACCTAATTGATAGACAATGTTGTAGGTTTTTAACGCCATGGTTGCAATGGCTTCTTTATAAATTGTTTTTTTGAATTCCCTATAAGCAATTTTCATGTTTTGTTGGTGTTTTAGATATGCATTTTTATTTTTAAGATAATAATCTAAAGTATGCGATACATTCCCTGTTTTATCCTTAATTAATTGAAACACGTAACCTAGCCCAAGATTGGTTTCTTGAGTGCCAAAGTAGTGAGAAATGGTTGTTGCTTGCTCTCCCTTTCGGTAAAGGCGTTTATAGTAGCGTACTTCTCTTAGTGTTTCTTTGTCATCACGGCCTTTTAGATGAATTTTGATGCAAAGCTCATCATCGTCAGGGTGCTGATAGCAGGCCCTTTGCCGTCCAGACGCAATCAAATTGGTAGGTAATAAATTAATTTTGTAGTTGAGTTTTTTTTTCATATTGAACAACACTATTTTTATCACATTGAATACAGATAAATAAAGAAAACGTTAATTTCGACGTTTATTATTACATTTTCGACTCATTTTAATAGATTGAATTTTCTGTGTGTAGCAATACGTGTGGTAATAAAAAGTGTGATCCAGTCTAATAATTTTATATTGGATATAATTCAATATGAAAAATAAAAAACTGCGGCCATAAGTGAAATCTCTCGCTATTTATTAAGAATAAGATGTCGTCCTCATTCAGTTGAACTGAATTATTCATTTTAAGAGTAAATAAATTACTAAAAATGACGATAACTTAATTTTAAGAGGAAATTTTTCCATGAATAGCTTAGTAAAAAAAATCACAGCATCTTTTTTGGCCTCAATGGTATTAACAACTAGCTTTTCTGTATTGGCTTCTCAAAACAGCGACCAAAAGCGCTCTAACTCTGCTGTTATCCGCTTTACTGGGGCAATAGTGGCTGCTCCATGTGTTATTGGAACGAATGACAACTTTATTGAAACAAAGTGTTGGAGTGACACAGGAAAGGAAAAAACAAAGTCAGTTGATATTTCCAAGTTGAAAACAACCGAACAGGTATTGCCTAATTTGAAGGGTACACAACAATTTAACTGGATTAATAAAGAAAAAACGATGGGTATTTACACCGTTAAGTATGATTGATTCCAATAAATACATGGAATAAGGAAGTAGTCGGCTAGGAGAGTGCCATGTTCAATAAAAATGTATGCCTATGAGTATGTTATTCATAGGCATAAGAATATAGATGTTATTTTGCTGAAATGTGATTAGTCACAACGGCCCATATAGCGGCGCTCAGGGATATGAATACGAATTTTTTCACCGCTGGTGAGGTATTCAGGAACCTGAACGGTCAAGCCCGTTGCCATCGTTGCCGGTTTAGTACGAGCACTGGCAGAGGCACCTTTAATGCCCGGTGTTGTTTCAACAATAACCATATCAACAGTTTGCGGTAATTCTAGCGCTAAAACTTGCCCATCCATCGTTAGAACTTGCATACCCGGTAATCCCTCTTCAGGGATAAACAGCAGTTCATCTTCAATATCTGCTTTTTTGAAAATATACGGCGTGTAGTCTTCGTTATCCATGAAAACATATTCATCACCATCAATATAAGAAAAGCTAACACCACGGCGAGTTAACGAAATCGTTTCTAAAATGTCATCGCCTTTAAAACGCTCTTCAACTTTTTGGCCTGTTTTGATATCAGTAAAGCGCATTTTGTATAATGTACTGGCTCCACGAGCACTAGGTGCTTGAATATCAATATCTTTAACCAGCAATAATTTGCCATTATAGTTGATCGCTAAACCACGTTTGATTTCGTTGGCCTTGGCCATAAATAACCTTCTTCGGTATTGTCAAAAAGAGTGCGACAAAATTACTCGCACAAACGCGATTAGGCAAGATGTTGAGGTCAATTTTCAGTGAAAATTTTTTGAAAAAATACAGATGGGAAATAATATAGCCCCGTAGGGCTATATTAAGAACGGCAAATTAGTAAATAGGGAGTAGGCCAGCCAAAGACATGATGTGTGCAACGGCGTTGATCAAACCAAATAGAATGACAAAACCGATAACTAATATGCCACCAGGTGCTTTGTAACTGTTGTTTGGATAACGTTTCCGGCTTGCTTTTGCCATTAATGCAGGGACAATCACAGCCCATATTGTTGCTGCTAACCCAGCAAAACCAATCGCGTAAATAAAGCCATTAGGGAAAATTAATGCCAAAACTGTTGGCGGGATAAAGGTGATTAAAATAGATTTCAAACGCCCTTGCTTGTCATCTGCGAATTTGAAGAAGTCAGCAATAAAATCAAATAAACCTAGTGACACACCTAAGAAAGAACTTGCCAATGCCATATACGAAAACAGATTCAAAAATTGGGAAATAAAGCTACTTTGTGTAGAAATATTCATCTGAGTCAGTAATGCATCGATATTGTTACCGTTTTCTCTGATTTCGATAAACGATGAACGAGGGATATTTCCTTGGATCGCATACTGCCATAAAATGTAAATAACAACCGTAATAATGGCACCGTAAGTTAAGCTTTTAACTACACTACAGCTGTCTTTATTATAGTATTTTACTAGTCCAGGTACGTTACCGTGGTAGCCAAATGAAGTTAACAGGTAAGGCAGTGCGGCTAAGGCATAAGGTAAATATTGTGTGTCGTTTTGTTCTACTTGGTTAAATAAAATGGCAGGTGAAGCGGTTGTGATCATCCCACCGATAGACATGATAAATGTAATAACCATCCCGCCAATTAAAATAGTGCTTAGTCTATCCACTGCACGTGTCGATAACCAAACGAAAAATGCAACAATAAACGCAAAAACCAAACCTGCCCCAGCTTGTGGAATTTGAATATGTTCTGCTAAGTTTGCGGTAATTATAGAACTGCCCGCAGAAATATAAGCATAAGTTAGAATATACAGAACAAAAGTCACCGATAAACTGTTAATAGTATTCCAACCGGTACCCAATAAATCTTTTACCATGGTATGAAAGCTAGCGCCTGCTGGGTAATTCATATTCGCTTCTAAAATCATTAGCCCAGAAAGTAACATACAAATAAAGGTATAAATTAACAGGATAATAGAGCCTGAAAACCATACGCCTGAAGTCACCATTGGAATTGAAAACATGCCTGCACCAACTGCGGTACCTGCAATGATCATTGCGCCCCCTAATATAGAAGGGCTTTTTGGTTGTGTTGTCCCATTAACGGCCATGGTGGCTCCTAATAAATTGTTTCACTGTACTAGCTAAATGATACGGTAGTGGCAAAGTATTGTAAATAAGGAAAATAAAATAAACTGAACAATTTGAAAGAGATGGTGAAGAAACATACAAATTAATTTAATTTGTATGTTTTATATGGGAGTTAAATAGATTGGTTGTAAAAGCGCTGATTTAACCAAAGGTTGATGGCATTACGGCTTGCCTCAAAATGGGGTTCTGGCAGAGAATCAGGAAATACCCATATAAGGCTTTCGCATTTATCGTCTTCCATAATTTGCGGTTGCTTGTCGCCGTTATATTCGACATGCAGACAAATGGAAACGGTATGCTTGCCTTCTTGCTGATAAGTTTGCAAGTTATTGCTGATACCAAATACACGAGGTGCTGCGATATCAATGCCAATTTCTTCTTTTATTTCTCGGATAGCACAGGCTTCAAATGTTTCCCCCGGGTCGACGTGCCCACCAAAAATAGACCAGTAGGGGGCGTGTTTGCTGCTACGCTTACCCAATAAAACCTGCCCTTGTTTGTTGGTAATGATAACGCCGACGCCAACAACGACGTTTATTGGCTGAGACATATTCCCTCCTTTTTCTTTTTATTTTCAGCGCGAAGATTTTGCCATGGGATAGGCGAAAAACAAGCAGGAAAAAGTATAAATAGCACTGAAAACAACACGTTTTAATGTTATAACTATGGCATACATCTAATGATATGATAATCATGATAAGGGAGATTAGTGGTTATGACTCGCCGGGTTGCTACAATTACATTAAATCCTGCTTACGACCTTGTAGGGTTGTGCTCGTCTATTGAAGTGGGTGAAGTTAACTTAGTCAAAACCGCTAGCCTGAATGCCGGAGGAAAAGGAGTCAACGTAGCGAAAGTGCTGCGTGATCTGGGCATTGATATTACCGTTAGTGGTTTTATGGGAAAAGACAATCAAGAAGAATTCCAACATTTCTTCAGCGAAAATGGCATGGCAAACCGTTTTAGTATGGTGCCTGGGCGAACACGTATTAATGTCAAACTCACTGAAAATAATGGGAAATCAACCGATTTTAATTTTTCTGGTTTTGATGTGAGCAAAGAAGACTGGAACCGTTTTTCAACGGAATCATTAAATTGGTTAGGTCACTTTGATATGGTGGTGGTGAGTGGAAGCTTGCCTAACGGTATTGATCCAGAAGAATTTACCCGTTGGATGACTCGCTTACGTCAATTGTGCCCATGTATCATTTTCGACAGTAGCCGTGAAGCATTGAAAGCGGGCTTAAAATCCTCGCCTTGGTTGGTAAAACCGAATCGTCATGAATTAGAAAGTTGGGTTGGGCGCAAACTACCGGATTTAAAAGATGTGATTGCAGCGGCACATGAGCTAAGAGATAAAGGCATTTCTCATGTCGTCATTTCATTGGGTGAGGAAGGGGCATTGTGGGTTAATGCTTCAGGCTCTTGGTTAGCTAAGCCGCCACATTGTGAAGTCATCAGTACAGTCGGAGCGGGCGACTCGATGGTTGCCGGCCTTGCTTACGGACTCCTCAATGGTGAATCAAGCGAGCACACATTGCGCATGGCCACTGCAATTTCGGCGTTATCAGTTTCACAAGCAGATGTCGGTTTAAAGAACCGCAGTAAGTTAGCCGACATGATGGCTAAGATTGAAATGAAGTCGCTGTAATTACTGATTGTTTGAAAAGAAACCCCGCGTTATTTATTACGTGGGGTTTTTTGTTAGTATTCAGACGTTGGTTGTTGTGGTTGCTGCAAATTTTCGTATAAAACTATCCCAGAAATATCGATTTTATCTTCGAGTAAGCGTAAATCGTAATGAGTTTGTAGCCGTAGCCAAAACTCGGGGTTACTACCTAAAGCCGCTGAAATACGGATCGCGAGAGCAGGGGTTAAGGCTGTTTTTCCCGAAAGAAAGCGGGAAACGGTTGCGGGTGTGACACCAATATTTCTGGCAAATTGCCGAACACCAATGCCTAAGTCATCTAAAATATTTGCAACCATAATGCCGGGATGGGTAACAATGGCCTGTTTCATTAGTGGTAGTCCTCTAAATTTAAAATGTAAGCATCGCCATTAATGAACTCAAATGTAATACGCCAATTTGCACGAACAGTAATTGACCAAATATTAACTCGCTCACCTTTTAATTGATGAAGGTTAAATGTGAAAATATCTAAATCATCAATAAAGTTGGCGGAATCAATAGCCTGAAGCCTATCATTTATACGTGAAGCATCTTTAGGGGAAACACCTGAAAGTGTTCCTTTTTCAAATAGTTGCTTTAATCCTTTGTGTTTAAATGATTTAATCATATCACCTTCCGTTACGTGACTTGTAACACCTTATCAGGGTGTTACAAGCAGTGCAACATAAAGGTGACATAAGCAAATAGAAACGAATCCTAAATTTTAATAGGGCTCTATCAATGTTAGCTATTTTGTTGGGATTTCAGCCAGGCAATTTCTTGTGGCCAGATATCTGGGTTGATTGTTTCTAAAATCAGCGGGATCCCATCAAATCGGCTGTCTTGCATAATATATGTAAACGGTGCGAAACCAATATTCCCTTCACCCAAGCTGTGGTGACGGTCAACGCGGCTGGCAAATTCACTTTTAGCATCATTCAGATGCATGCCTTTTAGAAACTCAAAACCGACAATCTCTGAAAATTGGGTGAATGTTTTATCGCAATCTTCAATTGTGCGTAAATCATAACCTGCGGCGAAGGCATGGCAAGTATCGATACAAACACCCACACGGCTTTTATCTTTTACACCCTCGATGATTTTCGCGAGATGAGTAAAATCAAAGCCTAAGTTAGTGCCTTGCCCTGCGGTATTTTCAATGACTGCGGTGACACCTTCAGTTTCGGCTAATGCAATATTAATGGACTCTGCAATACGTGCTAAGCAATCATCCACTTCAATTTGTTTTAAATGACTACCGGGGTGAAAGTTTAATAAATCAATACCAAGCTGTTCACAACGTTGCATTTCATCAATAAAGGCAACTCGTGATTTTTCTAGGGCTTCAAACTCAGGGTGACCTAAATTAATTAAATAGCTGTCATGGGGCAGGATTTGGTGTTTCCCATAACCGTATTTTGCACAGTTAGTTTTAAACTTTTGAATAACTTCTTCACTCAATGGCGCGGCTTTCCATTGGCGTTGGTTTTTGGTGAATAATGCAAAGGCAGTGGCATTAATCTCATGGGCGCGAATAACGGCTTGGTCAACGCCACCAGAGGCGCTGACGTGTGCTCCAACAAATTTCATTTTTGACTCCTTTTTATTGAAGTATGCCATTAATAAGCGCATAAATGAAATCAACAAAAAAGCCGCTTAATTAAGCGGCTAAAGTCGGAGGCACACATTAAAAGATATTTTGTATTAAGAGATTAATTAATAAACCACCAACGATTAACCAAGCAAATAAAATCAATGCCATTAATAATGGTTTAATACCCGCTTGTCGGATTGCACTGACATGAGTAGTTAAACCTAATGCTACCATTGCCATTGCAAGTAAAACCGTATCTAACACGATGATTTGTTGGACTAACGCTTGTGGCAATAAATGTAATGAGTTAAACCCTGCTACTAAGATAAAGAATACAGCAAACCAAGGGATGGTAATTTTGCTTTTTTCCGCTGAATGACCATTTTTTGCCGCCGCTTTACGGCTTAAAAAAGCAGATAAAATAATTAAAAATGGCGCTAGCATCATAACTCTGATCATTTTCGCAATAACAGACGCATTTTCTGCATCAGTACCAATGGTATGGCCTGCGGCAACCACTTGCGCGACTTCATGCACGGTTGAACCAATGTAAATACCGAATGTTTCTTGGGTTGCTGTAAACCAACCAAAGTGTGCATTTAATTGGTAAATCCAAGGGTAAACGAAGATACAAATTGTCCCGAAAATAACGACAGTAGAAACGGCAACTGCGACTTTACTCGCTGAAGCTTTTACTACGGGCTCTGTTGCCATGACGGCTGCTGCACCACAAATACTGCTGCCTGCACCGATCAAGATGGTCGTTTCATCATCTAGGCCAAAGACTTTTTTTCCTAACCAGTAGGCTAATAAGAAAGTCGATGTTAGGGTCAATGCATCGATAATAACCCCAGTAGCACCCACATCAGTAATTTGTTGGAACGTTAAACGAAAGCCGTAAAGGATGATCCCTGCACGTAAAAAGTAGTGTTTAGCGAATTTGACGCCTGCATCACAAGACTTACTTGCGGCTGGGTAAAAGGTATTTCCCACAACAATCCCCAATAAAATGGCGAGTGTTAATGCACCTAAACCAATATCCATAAACCATGATTGGTCACCAAGGTAGATGGCGATGGCCGTTAAAATACCGGCTAATAGGAGTCCCGGTAATAATTTCAAAATAGGGTGAAAGCTATTTTGATTTAGGGTGTGAATGTCGCTTTTATCCATGATAATGCTCTTTATTGCTGCTTATATGATTTGGTAATAAGCATATAATAAAAAGTATAATAATTTAAATTGATTGTTTGTATATAATCTATCTAAAAAAGTGGTTTTAAGTTTCTTCTGGAATATTGCCAATAAATCATTAATATTAACAATATTATTACAAGTAATAAAAACACGTTGGGGCGACCTTTATGCGAATAACACTTAGGCAACTTGAGGTTTTTACAGAAGTATTGAAAAGTGGCTCCACGACGCAAGCATCTCAATTATTAGCACTGTCCCAATCTGCGGTCAGTGCGTCGCTAACGGATTTAGAAGGTCAACTTGGTGTTCAGCTTTTTGACCGTGTGGGTAAACGTCTTGTTACAAACGAGCATGGAAGGCTTCTTTATCCCAAAGCATTAGCCTTATTAGAGCAAGGGGCGGAAGTCGAGCAACTATTCAAAAAAGAGATGGGTGCTGTGCGTCTGGCAGCGAGTACCACGATCGGTAACTACATGTTGCCTGAGATATTAGCGGGTTACCGTCATGATCACCCTGATATCCCTTTAGAGCTTCTTATTAGCAATACAGAGGAAGTCATTAAGGCGGTGATGGAGTTTCGGGTGGATGTGGGGTTAATCGAAGGAGTTTGTCATAGCCCTGAGCTGATTTCGAAACCTTGGTTAAAAGATGAGCTGGTGGTGTTTGCTTCACCGCAAAACCCGTTAGCAAATAAAAAGGTGTCATTAAAAGAGCTTAGAGATGCTCCGTGGATTTTACGCGAGCGGGGCTCAGGTACGCGAGATGTCCTTGACCAACTGCTTTTTGCCCATCTCCCTGGCTTTCATATTTTAATGGAATTAGGTAATTCAGAGGCCATTAAACATGCGGTTCGTTTTGGTATGGGGATAAGCTGTCTATCAAGGCGAGTAATCGCAGAGCAACTGGACAATGGTACTCTAGTTGAGCTTGAAGTAGACGAACTTCAATTGGAAAGAACGCTGTATTTGATTTACCACCGTCAAAAGCACCTTTCGAATGCGATTACTAATTTGCTAGCCTACTGTAATTAAAAATCCTCGTTATCTTTTAACTTGCCGCCTAGCGGCAAGCCAAAATCTTTAGAGGGTTCGACAGCGTATTTCCTGATTAAACGCGGATGCTTAATTTTTTGGCGATAACGCGTTTTACTTATAATTCTGCGTGAATTATGAAGGTATCTTATAACAGTGAAGAGTTGCTTAGTTCTCACAGCCTATTTTGCTAGAATTCACGCGATATTGGCTGAATAATAAAATACAGGGAACAAATGTCAGAACAACATACCAATACTATCACGCAAGACCGACCACAAAAGTTGCGCCGTGAATTAAAAGCGCGTCACCTTGCGATGATTGCTATCGGTGGCTCTATCGGTACCGGTTTATTTGTAGCATCGGGTGCAACCGTTGCGCAAGCAGGCCCCGGAGGGGCACTACTCTCTTATGCCATCATCGGCTTAATGGTCTATTTCTTAATGACGAGCTTGGGCGAGCTAGCAGCCTATATGCCCGTTTCAGGCTCATTCGCCACTTATGGCGCAAAATATGTTGATGAAGGTTTTGGTTTCGCATTAGGTTGGAACTACTGGTATAACTGGGCGGTTACTATTGCGGTTGACTTAGTTGCGGCACAATTAGTGATGACTTATTGGTTCCCTGATACGCCGGGTTGGATTTGGAGTGCCATCTTCCTTGCCATCATCTTCTTACTGAACTTCATATCTGTTAAAGGCTTTGGTGAGGCAGAATACTGGTTCTCACTGATCAAAGTCACCACGGTAATTATTTTTATTGTTGTTGGTGTTCTGATGATTTTTGGCATCATGAATGGTGCGGAAAATGCGGGTTGGCATAACTGGGAAATTGGTGATGCGCCATTTGCAGGTGGCTTCTCTGCCATGATTGGTGTGGCCATGATTGTCGGGTTCTCTTTCCAAGGAACTGAATTAATTGGTATTGCAGCGGGTGAATCAAAAGACCCGGCTAAAAATATTCCTAAAGCCGTACGTAAAGTATTCTGGCGTATCCTGTTGTTCTATATCTTTGCCATCTTAATTATTAGTTTGATCATTCCTTATACTGATCCTAACTTGCTGCGTAACGATGTGAAAGATATCAGCGTGAGTCCATTTACCTTAGTATTTGAAAACGCAGGGCTATTATCAGCAGCGGCGGTGATGAATGCGGTTATCTTGACGGCGGTATTGTCTGCAGGTAACTCTGGCATGTATGCATCAACCCGTATGCTGTACACCTTAGCGCGTGAAGGTAAGGCGCCTCGCATATTTGCGCGTTTATCGAAAGGTGGCGTACCACGTTATGCGTTATTAGCCACGACGGTCGTCGCGGGTCTGTGCTTCTTAAGTTCTATGTTCGGCAACCAAACGGTCTATCTATGGTTATTGAATACCTCAGGGATGACAGGGTTTATTGCATGGTTAGGTATTGCCATCAGCCATTACCGCTTCCGTAGAGGCTATATCGCTCAAGGTAAAGATTTAAACGACTTGCCGTATCGCTCTGGATTCTTCCCAATTGGGCCAATTTTTGCCTTTATTTTGTGTTTGACAATCACACTGGGCCAGAATTACCAAGCCTTCTTGGAAGATAATATTGATTGGATTGGCGTTACAGCGACGTATATTGGTCTCCCGCTCTTTTTAGCCATTTGGTTTGGTTATAAAATTGCTAAGAAAACAACCTTTATTCGCTATAAAGATATGAGTTTTCCAAGCTACCGCGAGAATTTAAATAAATAATCCATCATTATTTATGTATTGAATAACAGCATCCTTTATAGGGTGCTGTTTTTTTGTATATAGCGCAATAAACCCGCGATTTGCTCGTTAGTTCTTCTAAATGTTTTGCTTTTCGAGGCAGCTCACATAATTCCATTCATATAACACATTATTAAATCAATAATCGTATTGATAAGTATTCTTATTTGCTTTATTGTTATCGCATTAAAATGTAAGTCAATAAGGTTAATGGTGGAGCTTAATACTATGTCGTCGGTAGCCAAGAAGTCAGTAGCTAGGTCGGTAGTAAAGGGAATAGGTTTAGCGTTATTAGCGAGTGCCAGTTTGAGTGCGTGGTCAGCAACAGTGACTGACATGGCAGGAAGAACCGTTGAAGTGCCCGATAATGTTAACCGTATTTTACTTGGTGAAGGCCGCTTATTCAGTGCGGTTGCTCTACTCGAAGGTGATAAACCCATTGATCGCATTGTAGGGTGGCAAGGGGACTTACGCAAATTAGATCCACAAACTTATGCCGCTTATAAAGCTAAATTCCCTGCGATTGACAATATCCCCTTGATTGGAAACACCAGTGCAGACAGCGTCAGTTCTGAAAAAGTCCTCACGTTGAACCCTGACATTGCTATTTTTGGTTTATCGGGTCATGGGCCGGGTAAAAACAGCGAACTAGTCAATCAACTAGAAAAGGCGGGAGTGCCCGTTGTATTTGTCGATTTTAGGGACAGTCCATTAAAAAATACGCTGCCAAGTATGCGTTTGTTAGGTAAAGCATTAAACCGCGAGCAAGTCGCAAACAAATATGTGGATTTCTATGAAAGAAATCAAATGCTTGTTACGGATATCACGTCAAAAATCCCTGAAGACAAAAAGCCCAGTGTTTTTATTGAGCTGAGAGCGGGCGCTTTTGAAGATTGTTGTGGCACCGCGGGTGACGGCAACATGGGGAATTTTATTGATTTAGCGGGCGGTAAAAATATCGCGAAAGGGGTTTTACCCGGCGCATTGGGCACCATGAATTTAGAAAAAATCATTGCGGCCGACCCGAGTATTTATATTGCAACTGGTGCAAAAGCGCCGGGCAGTAAAGATGCTGGTGTACAATTAGGCGCGCAAAGCACAGTGAACGACGCCAAAGATAGCCTGAAAAAGATAACAGATCGCAAAGGTATTAGCTCATTATCGGCCATTAAAGATAAGCAAGATTATGCTATCTGGCACAATTACTATAATTCGCCTTACAACGTCATTGCGACACAAGTTTTCGCCAAGTGGTTCTACCCTGAGCAGTTTTCAGGCCTTGATCCACAAAAAACACTGGAAGAACTGCACAGAGAGTTTCTTGCTGTCGAGCCAACTGGTGTATATTGGGTCAGCGAAAAGTAATGAGAGTAGGTAAGAATTAATGAGTATTACAAGCGAGCCACTAACGGCGGTGGAACAAGCCGCTAAACAGGCTGATGATGGTGTAAAACAACATTACCAAAGTATGTTGCGCCGTCGTTTTACATGGATTGTGGTAATTATTGCGGCAATTTTATTGTCGCTAGTTATTGATTTTACATTAGGGCCATCGGGTTTATCGCTAGAGCGATTATGGCAAACCTTGATGACGCCTGAAGCGGTTGATGCAGGAACCCGTGTGATTGTGTGGGATATCCGTTTACCTTACGCCTTGATGGCGGTGGTCATTGGTATGTCTCTGGGGTTAGCTGGCGCTGAAATGCAGACTATATTGAATAACCCATTAGCGAGCCCATTTACACTTGGGGTTTCTAATGCGGCTGCATTTGGTGCTGCACTCGCGATTGTGTCGGGGATTGCAATTCCGGGCGTCCCTGATCAGTGGGTAATTTCTGCGAACGCATTTATTTTTGCCTTATTAGCGGCATTAATGTTGGATGCGGTCACCCGTTGGACGCGCGTTGCAACATCTGGCGTGGTTTTATTTGGTATCGCGTTAGTGTTTACCTTTAATGCGCTGGTTTCGATGATGCAATTCATTGCCACAGAAGACACGTTACAAGGCCTTGTATTCTGGACGATGGGAAGCTTGTCAAAAGCAACATGGGTGAAATTAGGTGTGATGGCACTGGTTTTTGCATTGATTTTCCCAATTGCCATGATGAGCTCTTGGAAATTGACGGCATTAAGGCTGGGCGAAGACAGGGCGATTAGTTTTGGTATTGATGTTCGCCGCTTAAGACTGACGACCTTATTACGGATCAGTATCTTATCTGCGTTAGCGGTGGCATTTGTTGGGCCGATAGCGTTTATTGGTTTAGTCGCACCGCACATTGCACGTTTAATTTTTGGCGAAGATCACCGCTTTTATTTACCTGCAAGTGCATTAATTGGTGCGTTGATATTATCGATGGCTTCAATTGCCTCGAAGAACATTATCCCTGGCGTGATTATTCCTGTGGGTATTGTGACCTCATTAGTGGGCGTCCCGTTCTTCTTAAGTATTATTTTGCGTCATCGAGGTAACGTATCATGAGTGGCCTGATTATTAACCAATTTAATGCGGGCTACCCAAAACGCGCAGTGATTGAGAACTTGACAACGGATGTACTGCCAAGGGGAAAAATCACTGTATTGCTTGGCCCAAATGGCAGTGGTAAATCGACGTTATTGCGCTCGTTAGCGGGGCTGAATAAAGCCACGGGGCAATTATTGTTGGATGGTTTGGACTTAACGCAGCAAAATTTTGCCCAGCGTGCGCAGAATGTGGTGTATTTACCCCAAACTTTGCCTGCGGGTGTGCATCTATATGTTTTAGAGTCGGTGATTGTTGCACAACGCGCTTCTGGCGGTTTAAGCAATGAAAACAATAAAGACGAAGTGATGCACTTATTGCGCCAATTAGGTATTGAGCATCTGGCATTGAGTTATTTAGACCAGCTTTCAGGTGGACAAAAACAATTAGTAGGTTTGGCTCAATCATTAATTCGCCAACCCAACTTATTATTATTGGATGAGCCACTGAGCGCGCTGGATTTAAATTATCAATATCATGTTATGGATTTAGTGGCGAAAGAAACGAAACGGCGAAATATTATTACGGTCGTCGTGGTTCACGATATTAATATCGCATTGAAACACGCGGAACATGTATTGATGTTAAAACAAGGCAAATTAATTGCCCAAGGTGAACCCGCCGAAGTGATTACGCCAGAAAGCCTTGCCGAGGTCTATGGTGTAAGGGGGCGCATTGAACGCTGCTCTCAAGGTGTACCGCAAGTGTTGATTGACGGGCTGGTGGATAAACTCGCGAGTTAATTTGTAATTAATAATAAATGTGCTTGTTATCCTGCAAGCACATTTATTAAATATTAAGGAGATGAAATAGAAAAAGATTATTAAATACTTACTCACAGAGATTAATTAATAAAGATTAATTACCCACAGGAAATTTACTTGTATTAGGAAATGGTTTTTACCATAAATTTCCTATGGGTATTTATTATCCAAATAATAAAAATAATCATAATTATTAGGTTCAAAGAAACCAATGTTGAGCATATCAATTCATATATAAAACAGAATATCTCT
Source organism: Providencia sp. UF-183 (assembly GCF_058246155.1). NCBI lineage: Bacteria > Pseudomonadati > Pseudomonadota > Gammaproteobacteria > Enterobacterales > Morganellaceae > Providencia > Providencia sp. UF-183. The sequence continues at coordinate 191,952 of NZ_JBSICD010000004.1, forward strand.
TGGAGAGTTGGGAATGGTTGTTTTTAATAAAAGAAAAGTGGCGATTAGCATTATTGCCGCCATCGCTGCGTCACCTGCATTTGCTGATGATAGTAAAGATAAAATCTATGTAACAACAGCGTCAGGTTACCAACAGCAAATTGAAGATGCACCAGCATCAATTTCTGTTGTGACGCGCGAACAACTTGAAAATAAAGCTTACCGTGATGTGACTGATGCACTGAAAGACCTTCCTGGAGTCCAAGTGACAGGTGGTGGAAGCAAGGCAGATATTAGTATTCGTGGTATGGATGCAAAATACACCATGATTATGGTTGATGGTAAGCGTATCGATTCACGTAGCACTCGTCCAAACAGTGATGGCTCAGGGATTGAGCAGGGATGGTTGCCGCCATTGCCAGCGATTGAACGTATTGAAGTGGTACGTGGACCAATGTCCTCCCTCTATGGTTCAGATGCGATGGGCGGGGTAATTAATATTATCACGCGTAAAGTTGGCAAAGAATGGAATGGTTCTTTACGTGCAGATACAACGATTAATGCCCATAGAGATTCAGGTAATGAAGGACAAGGCAGTTTTTATGCATCTGGTCCTTTAGTGGATGGTCTGCTGGGAATGAAAGTAAATGGAATTTACTCCAAGCGTTGGGAAGATAAATTTGTCGGTGGGTACAATGAGCAGAAAGTAGGTGCTATTGGTACAACGCTGACACTAACACCGGATGAATTCAATACCTTTGATTTTGATTTCAAGCATGATGAGCAAGAAAGAAATACGACGGCAGGGAAATCAGGTAACCTGATGTGTACAACAGGCAAAGGAGCTAGCAAAGTCACTAAACGTTGTGAAGACTCTAATGTCACATACCGTAAAAATAATTATGCAGTAACACATAACGGTATTTATGATTGGGGTGCAATAGAAACATTTGTGCAACGTGATGAAACAAAAAACCCTAGCCGTAAAATGGAATATAACGATACCTTAGTTAAAAACCAAACGGTATTTAACCTCGGTGACCACACTTTGAGTATTGGCGGTCAATATCGTTATGAAGACCTCCGTGATAAAGGAAATCAATTAGCTTCAGCTGCTGATGTCGATAAATTAACTCGTTATAGTTGGGCATTATTTGCTGAAGACGAATGGATGATGACCAATGACTTCGCTTTAACGGGTGGTGTTCGTATGGATAAAGATGAAAACTTCGGTTCTCATTGGACTCCTCGTCTATATGGTGTTTGGCATACCTCAGATGAATGGATCATCAAGGGCGGGATCTCAACAGGATATCGTTCCCCAGAGTTAAGACAAGTTGCTCCAAATTGGGGACAAGTTACGGGTGGAGGCGGCGATCCCGCAATTATTGTTGGTAACCCAGACCTAAAACCTGAAAAAAGTGTTACACAAGAGCTTGGGTTTATTTGGAATAATCAAGATAACCTGAATGTTGGTGTCACATTCTTTAATACAGAATTTAAAGATAAAATTATGGAGATTCGCAGATGTACAGATAATACAGCGAATCCTCCTGGTTCTGTGGCTGGCGGCGGTTGTATATACGATGGTACAGCATATAAATTTATTAGTGAAAGGGAAAACGTAGATAAAGCAAATCTTCGTGGTGCTGAACTGACATTTAACTGGGATATCACAACGGATCTCGTATTTGCTGCTAACTATACCTATTCTGATTCTGAGCAAAAAAGTGGTAAGTTCAAAGGTAAACCTTTAAGCCGTACACCGAAACATATGGCAAATGGTTCTTTAACTTGGCAAACCACAGAAGATCTACAGTTATGGAATCGCGTTAACTTTAATGGAAAAAGCAGTTCATACCTTTCAAGAACAAGTATGAGTAAAGAAAGACCTTCTTATACCTTTGTTGATATCGGTGCTAGCTACCAAGTTGATAAAAATATTAATTTAGTTGCAGGTATGTATAACATATTTGATAAACGTTTAACGGAAGAATCAAACGACAAAGTTTTAGATGGTCGCCGTTATAACTTTGGCATCAACTATAATTTCTAATACAACTATTTACTGTTGTTAATCAAAACCCTTTGGTTTATGCCAAAGGGTTTTTTTTATCTCTCGCCAAATACAGCCATTAAAATAAATAAAAAGTGGTTTTTGGGGTGAGAAAATGACGGGAAAAACACTGTTATTAGTTACCTCGCCAAAATAGGCCAAACCATCAAAATTTCTCATCGGAAATAGGGTGGTTTGTTAACAATTTAACTTGCTATTTAAGGTTATGGCGTGCAAAATGCGCGAACTAAAAAATAACTGATGCTCAATAAACTTAAGCATCGGTTTTTTTGTTTTTAGGAACGTTCATTCTAGCGGGGCCGGACATAGAGCCGGAGAGATAATTTTAATATTTACGTGTAGCAAACATTTTACGCTACCGATTTGAGGAATGCTTTTATGGCTTACTTTTTCGCTATCGCAGCAGGGCCAAGCGGCCGTCGTTGCCGCATCGATGACTACGGAGCTCTGCGCAGCTTCGCACACACTCTTCTGAGCTCCTCCACGTTTTTTTCTGCCTATAGGCAGATGCAAAGTCTTCCCAGTAACTGTCGATTGAGCCGAAGTAGCTCACAATCGAAAGTTATGGGAGGGCTTAGACATGCCAAATAATTCAATACCTTTATCCATCGGTCCAAACCAAACTGGCGCCAATAACCGCGTACAACTTGCGAAAACCTTAACCTTGGTGCAAGTCGTGATGATCGGTCTGGCATACATCCAGCCAATGACTATCTTTGATACATTCGGCATGGTATCGGACAAAACAGGTGGACACGTCCCGACTTCATACATTATTGCACTGGTTGCGATACTGTTTACTGCTCTGAGCTACGGCAAGCTGGTGAAACGCTTCCCATCTGCTGGCTCAGCGTATACTTATGCTCAAAAATCAATGAGCCCACACATTGGTTTCCTTGTGGGTTGGACATCTTTGCTGTCCTACATTTTTATGCCAATGATCAATATCTTATTGGCTAAAATTTATTTACAAGATATTTTCCCTAACGTAGAACCTGCGATTTTTGTTGTCGGTCTGGTTATCGTGATGACAGCGGCAAACTTACGCGGTATCAACGTGATTGCGAACTTAAGTACGGTTATTGCGATTATTCAAATCGGGGTGATGGCGGTATTTACAGGGTTAGTGATCCACGGGGTTTCTAGCGGTGAAGGCTCTGGCGAAATCTGGACATTCAACCCATTTGCCAATGAAAAAACAGAAATGATCCCATTAATTGCTGGGGCAACGATACTCTGTTTCTCATTCTTAGGCTTCGATGGTTTAAGTTCACTGTCAGAAGAAACGCCAAATGCCGGTAAAGTCATCCCACGTGCGATTTTCTTAACGGCACTCATTGGTGGGATTATCTTTATCACCGTTTCATTCTTCTTACAGCAATACTTCCCAGATGTATCGCGCTTTAAGAATATCAATGAGACACAGCCAGATATTATGCGTTTTGTTGCTGGAGCATTCTTCCAGTCAATCATTTTGGTTTTCTCATGCGTAACCGTATTGGCTTCAGGAATGGCAGCTCATGCAGGTAGTGCCCGTTTAATGTACGTAATGGGACGTGATGGCGTATTCCCAGAGAAAGTATTTGGTTATGTTAGCCCGAAATGGCGTACACCGGCGTACAACGTATTAATGGTCGGTTTCTTGGCATTAGGTGCCATCTGGTTCGAAATGGACTTTGCGACCGCACTTATTAACTTCGGTGCATTAATCGCCTTTACCTTCGTCAATATTTCAGTGATCAGCCAGTTCTTTATTCGTGAACGCCGTATGACAGGCTTCAAAAATATTGTTAACTATTTGATTTTACCTATTATCGGCACACTAACCGTGTGTGTGTTATGGTTGAATATTGAAGAAGATTCAATGGTTTATGGACTTATTTGGACTGCAGTTGGTTTAGTCTATATGGCTGCATTGACGCGGATGTTTAAGCGGCCTATGCCGCAGATGAGCGACATCTAAGTTTATTCTTCATATTTTACGTTGTAGCGGTGTTGCGTTCTCAAAACGACATGGGTCACATACTTATGTATGCTCCCCATGATCGTTTGGCTCCGCGCCTTGCTACAACGCGAACTATTTTGAATATGCCGATTGTAAGAAAGATAAATAGCGCCTTGGGCGCTATTTTTTTGTCTGTTAAGAATTCTTTAAGATAAACCGTGTAGCCTATTAACATCTTAATATTATGTGATATTGTTGTTGGAACTAATATCGCACATCTCATAATCAATATGAATTCGAGTAAGAAGGCGCACACATGAAAGATGCACAAAAACCTGAGAATCAACGATTATTACTCACACTCAGGAACATTGTTGGTAAAAAAAATATCCTCACTGAGCCACACAAAACAGAACGTTACCGTAAAGGGTTCCGCTCAGGAACCGGAGATGCGATTGCCGTTGTATTTCCAACCACCTTGCTTGAGCAATGGCACGTATTTAAAGCGTGTGTAGAAGCGGATAAAATTGTCTTAATGCAAGCGGCGAACACTGGGTTGACTGAGGGCTCAACACCGAGTGGTTATGATTATGACCGCGATATCGTGATTATTAGTACCTTGCGATTAAACCAAATCCAAGTGCTTCCTGAATTTAACCAAGTGGTTGCCATGCCCGGCAGCACCTTATATGACCTAGAAAAAATCCTAAAACCTCTTGGGCGTGAGCCGCACTCTCTGATTGGTTCATCTTGTATTGGTGCATCCGTTGTTGGCGGAATTTGTAATAGTTCAGGTGGCTCCTTAGTGCGCCGTGGCCCTGCGTATACCGAGCTTGCGTTGTACGGTCGCGTTAATGATGATGGGAAAGTTGAGCTAGTTAACCACTTAGGAATTGATTTAGGGAATACGCCAGAAGAAATTTTGACCAATCTGCAAAACCGTGGTTATAGCAGTGAAGATGTACAAGTCAGTGATAAATTAGCCTCTGACCATGAATATGCTGAACGAGTTAGAGACGTTGATGCAGACTCTCCATCTCGTTTTAACGCCGATGAGCGTCGTTTATTTGAAGCATCAGGGTGTGCGGGCAAGTTAGCTGTATTTGCGGTGCGTTTAGATACCTTCCCAGCGGATAAAAAAACACAAGTTTTTTATATTGGCTCAAATAACCCTGATGTACTGGAAGATATTCGCCGTTATATTCTGAGTGAATTTAAAAACCTACCCGTTGCCGGGGAATATATGCACCGTGGTTGTTTTGATATTGCGGAAATATACGGCAAAGACACCTTCTTAATGATTGATAAATTTGGCACCGATAAAATGCCAATGTTTTTTACCATTAAAGGGCGTATTGATGCTGTATTAAATAAAGTGCCATTCTTACCGTCTAATTTAATTGACCGTACAATGCAAGTACTCAGTAAATTATGGCCATCTCATTTACCGCATCGCATGAAAGAATTCCGCGACCGTTATGAACATCATTTAATGTTAAAAATGGCAGGGGATGGAATCGATGAAGCTAAAGTTTGGTTAAAATCCTATTTTGCACATGCAGATGGCGGCTATTTTGAATGTACCCCAGAAGAAGGGGCAAAAGCCTTTTTACACCGTTTTGCAGCGGCGGGCTCTGCGGTACGTTACCACGCGGTTCATAATAAAGATGTCGAGGATGTATTGCCGCTAGATATTGCATTGCGCCGTAATGACCGGGATTGGTTTGAAAAACTGCCTCCTGAAATTGAAGATTTATTAGTGCATAAATTATATTGCGGGCATTTTATGTGCCACGTTATGCACCAAGATTATGTTTTGAAAAAAGGGGTTAACCCAAAAGAATTAAAAGAAAAAATGCTCGCTTTGTTGGATGAGCGCGGTGCGCAATACCCTGCTGAGCATAATGTTGGGCATTTATATAAAGCGCCACCACAATTAAAGTCATTTTATAAAAATGCGGACCCAACCAATACAATGAACCCTGGTTTAGGTAAAACCACTAAACGTAAACATTGGGAAGGGGATTGTGGCTGTGGGCAATCAGGCGAGCACTAATCTAAATTAAGTTAAATAAAAAACGGGCAGATAATTTCTATTCTGCCCGTTTTTTATTAACTCGCTAACTCCATCGCATAATTGACCAACGCTTTTAATTGCTGGCAGCGTTTTTCATCATGTTGATGTTCTTCTAATAAGAATTGTATTTGTTGCATATATTCCGTTAAGCGAGCTTCACTGAAATAATCCCGACGATGTTGTAACCAGCGCTGCTGTTCTTCATAAGAAAGGGTCGCTGGGTAATTACGTGCCTTATACCGGAAAAAGAGCTCTTTCATTCGTTTATCTTCAAAACTTAAATCTAACGCAGGTAAGTTTTGCGGCGGGGTTTCACGAATAATATCCATGGTAGAGCGGTCAGAAGGGCTAAAAAAGCCATTATATATTTGTGTATCCACATCATCCGAAATTTCGAACTTTTGCGGCTCGCTAAATAATTCGATCAATTTATTCCGAATATCGGGGTTCTTACGCAAGATGTCTAAATTGCGATGACAAAGATCTCTATCTAACCCTGTACGCACTGCATCTTCATCACGTAATGTTTTTTCAGGCGCTAAAATAGGGCATTTATTGATATGCACTAATTTGACAGGAACAGGAGGCTCACCATTTAGCTCAGATTTAGGTGTATATAAACGCTCGCGTAATTCTTGGGTATTTAAGGTTAACAATGGCGAAATATCCGCGGATAAATCACACATAATGACTGCGTTGCGGTTTTCAGGGTGCCAAGCTAGCGGAGCGACTAAGCTGACATAAGAACGCAATGCACCAAACATACCTGAAACATGTACTAAAGGCGTTATTTCTACAATATCAATAAGTTGACTGACTTTGTTTTTATTGCGTAGTTGATAAAAATAATCAAACATACGCGGTTGCGCCGCTTTGAGTAACTTTGCCATGCTAATAGTTGCTATCACATCTGACATCGCATCATGAGCATTTTCGTGAATAATGCCATTGGCTTTTGTTAAGTGCTCTAAACGCATACTTGGCAAACCGTCTTCATTTTCAGGCCATTCAATGCCTTCAGGGCGTAGCGCAAAACAGGCGCGCAGTGGGTCGAGTAAATCCCAACGTGAATTATTCTGTTGCCAGCTATATGCATAAGGGTCGTAAAAATTACGGTAGAGAATATTACGAGTGACTTCATCATCAAAACGAATGTTGTTGTAGCCCATAATACACGTATTGGGCACACTAAACGCTTGGTGGATGCGTTTAGTAAACTCGGCTTCATTAACGCCTTGTGCTAAGGCAATTTGCGGGGTGATCCCAGTGATCATGACGGCTTCAGGCTGTGGCAGATAATCATCAGCAGGTGCACAGTAAAAAACTTCAGGCTCTTCAATGATGTTAAAGTCTAAATCAGTTCGCACTCCCGCAAATTGAGCGGGCCTATCAAGCGCAGGGCGCTTGCCGAAAGTTTCGTAATCGTGAATAAAGAATGAGGGTTGTTTTTTATTGTCTTGCAACGTTATCACCGTTTGAATTCTGCGCGTTTGAATCTGATAGTGGGTATTGTTAGATTCACTATTCCATATAAATCAATGATACCTTATCTATAATCAAAGCTAAACCAAGGTCATCTGAAATAGCAGGAAAATCAAATTGAATATCAATGAGGTATTTTTGAGTGCCAGAGGTGGGAGCCTAATGCTATTGTTAGTCTGTAGAGCATGAAATGTTATGTCTATCACATAAATAAATTGTTAACGTTAACATTGGTGATTAACATCACAAAACAATAGCTTTTGAGTGGGAATTAATAAATGTTAACCTTAACATTTGCCAAAGGTAAATTAAGAATAGGTGATTAACATGAATAGTAGTGCAAGGAAATACTATGCGTTATTGAGCGCATTGTTGTTTTTTTTCTTTTTTACATGGTCATCTACATTTTCAGTTGTTGCCATTTGGCTACGCAAGTATGTCGGCCTAGAAGGGGCGGATACAGGGTTTATTTTTGCCTGTATTTCAATTGTCGCGCTATGTGCTCAACCATTGTATGGCTTCTTGCAGGACAAATTAGGGTTACGCAAAAACTTATTATTATTTATTGCCGTTTTACTGATTGCGTCTGGGCCATTTTTTATGGTTTTTGGGTCGTTATTAAAATGGAACGTCGTGATTGGCAGTATTGTTGGTGGGTTATTTATTGGGATGACGTTCCATGCGGGAATTGGCGTCCTTGAATCTTATACCGAGCGTGTCAGTCGATTACGTAATTTTGAATATGGTAAGGCGAGAATGTGGGGTTCTTTGGGGTGGGCTGCTGCAACATTTTTCGCTGGGCGCAATATTAATATCGACCCTGACTATAATTTTATTATGGCGACGGTGTCTGGTGTGCTTTTTTTAATCATTCTATTAAACCTTAAAACGGCAAATGCGGATGCTTATAATAATTTAGAGCATGGCAATCCTTCTTCAATTACATTGCGTGATGCCTTACAGCTTTTTGCTTTACCGCGTTTTTGGGCGTTAATATTATTTGTATTAGGCACGTGTATTTATAGTGTGTATGACCAACAATTTATGGTGTATTTTTCGCATCAATTCCCAGATGAGAAACTAGGGAATGAGATGTACGGTTATCTAAACTCATTGCAAGTATTCCTAGAAGCAGGGGGAATGTTTTTAGCGCCGTTCATCGTCAACCGAATTGGGGCAAAAAATGGTTTACTATTTGCTAGTTCAGTGATGGCATTGCGGATTATTGGTTCAGGATTAGTCGAGGGGCCTATTCTTATCTCTGTCATGAAATTGCTGCATGCGGTTGAGTTGCCTATTCTACTGGTGGCAATCTTCAAGTATAACAGTCGCCATTTTGATAAACGCTTGTCATCAACACTTTATTTAGTTGGGTTTAGTTGTGTAAGCTCCGTGGTTGCCAGTGTGCTATCACCATTAGCGGGCTGGGGGTATGACAAAATTGGTTTTGCGCAGACCTATTTGATAATGGGCTTGTTTGTCGTTATAACAACGATATTGTCTGCTTTTTGTCTTAGAAATGATAAAACGAATAATACAAAGCCTAATCTTGATGAGAAATCAGCAGAATTAAATCAAAATAATCCAGAAATTCGAGCAGTAAAAGCATAACCCAATGATCTTTTTCAATAGATTAAATCAATAAATATGTGAAACTGACTTGTAACGTAAGGCGATTAGATTGTATTGTGTAATGAGATTATGCGTTTTGAATATTGACTAGAGGGTTTTAAACATGGACAACGCTAACAAGCCGTCTTTCCAAAATGTTCTGGAATTTGTGCGTATGTTTCGTCGCAAAAATAAAATTCGTCGTGAAATTACCGACAATGAGAAAAAAATTCGTGATAACCAGAAGCGTGTTTTGTTACTGGATAACTTAAGCGAATACATTAAGCCCGGGATGTCAATTGAAGACATTCAGGCGATTATTGCTAATATGCGCAGCGACTATGATGACCGTGTTGATGATTACATTATCAAAAATGCAGAATTGTCAAAAGAACGTCGTGAAATCTCTAAAAAATTGAAAGAGATGGGCGAGCTGCCACGAATTGACGTAAAATAGAATAAAATAGCCGAGTTAATCTCGGCTTTTCTTTACTCTTATTTAATCAACACTAACGATTATAATACGAGAGTCTTTACCTGCTTAATAAGTGCATTAGCTAATGGTGCCATTTCTGTTTTTTCAATAAACCCCATTGTAATAGCTGCCGCGATTAATTCTCCCCCCTGATTAAATACAGGGCAGGCAATAGATTGTGCGCCGGGGATCCCCTTTGTGGGCTCATATCGAATCGCATAACCTTGGCTAACCACTTTATTGAGTTCATTTTGCGAATAATCTTCACACAAAAATTGCTTATCAAAAGCCGCATAAATTAAACCTGCTGCACTTTTGGCAGTGGGTAATGGGGTGTTTGGTAAGAAATCAATTTCAATATTTTTAAAACTACGGTTGTATTTAACCAGTGATAACAATTTCCCAGAACGTAATGCAACGCCAGTGGAAACATTTTGTTCATCGCGAAATTGAATCAAACTGTTATTAATAACATCGACAAAAGACCCTTCAGGCTCAACAAAATTTGCTAGAAAGGTGAGGTTTCGGCCTAAGCCATAACGGCTCGTTTGGGCATCTTGGTATAGCATTTGTGTTCGACACAGCGAAACTAAATATTTATGCAATCGGCTTTTGGATATTTCACAACCTTTGGAAATATCTGCGGCTCGCGCTATTCCACCATTTTGAGCAATAAAATTCAGAATGCTGACAGCGATATCAACAGAATTAACACCTTGCAGGGTAGACATACATAAACCTCGTTTTAACAATTCCTTCTATTTTACCATGAGTAATCTGTCCCTCCTAACAACCAAAGAATCTGAGAGTTAATCATTAAGTGGTAGTTATTTTGTACCTATAAATAATAACAAAGCTTGATTCGCCTCAAGTTCACTATTTATGAATGGAGTATATATATAGTGTACTTTTAAAGGCAATGTCGAGGTTTACTATAATGAAAACAATAAATGAATTACGTCTAAAACGCCGAACGCTCCTAAAAGGGCTTGGTGTTGTTGGGTTGGCGACTATCACACCGTGTTCTTTTGCGCAGGGAAACAATAATCAGCCCCTGCCAAAGGTGCGATTAAAATTGTCTGACTACAAAACGTTTCGTTCAACCTGTGCAATGGAGTGTTTGCACTGCAACTTAACGGCTTATACCTACCAAGGTAAGTTAATGAAAATACAGGCAACAGAGGGCTTTAACGTTAAATGTTGCTTACGAGGAATGAGTAGAACGAAGTGGGTATATCATGACCAGAGGATCACAACACCGTTATTGCGTGTAGGGGAAAAAGGAAAAGCGGAATTTAAACCCATTAGCTGGGATGAAGCGCTTGATCTTATAGAGAAAAACATTCGAGAGACAATCGCTAAGTATGGTAACGAAGGATTGTTCATTTCGACCCATGCAGGAAATATGGATTCCATCAAAAATGATATGGGTAAGGCATTTTTTGATTATTTAGGCGGTTCGACAAAACAAGCGGGTTCTTTGTGTTGTTCAGCAGTCACTGCGGCAATGATCCCAATGGTGGGATTACGCTACGCTGATACACGGGATACGGTGGCGGATAGCCGTTATATTTTGTGTTGGGGAAATAACCCTGCGGTGACCATGCAGGCCTATTTTAAAAACTACAATCAAGCACGGAAAAATGGTGCGAGGTTAGTCGTCATTGACCCGAGGTTTAATGAAACCGCGGCAAAAGCGGATGAGTGGATCCCTATCATTCCAGGGACAGATACAGCGTTAGCACTTGGCATGATTAAAATTATTATCGAAGAAAATCGTATTGATGAAGGTTTTCTTCGTGCACATACTGGTGCGGTTTATTTGGTTGATGAGAAGCAACAGCAGCTTAGGCAAGATGCCTCTGATCCTGATAGCTATTTGGTGTTTGATATTCTAAGTCAGCAACTTGTTCGTCACGATTCCACAGGGATCAAACCTGCATTGTTTCAACATGAATTACCTAACCAGTTAGGGTATACCACCGTTTTTGAGCAAATTTACCAACAAGCTAAAGGGTGGGATGTGGCACGAGTTAGCGTGGAAACTGATGTACCTGCGGAAACTATTGTGCGCCTAGCCCGTGATTATTCTTCAATTACCCCCTCAATGATTGTGCAAAATATGTCTGGTGCTCAACGTACTGAGCATGGTGCATATGTGGCGGCAAGTCAGTTTTACCTTGCTTTGCTAACGGGGAATATCGGTAAACGCGGCGCAGGTGTTTGCGATGCAGGCGGTGCAAGACAGATGGCTAAATTTAGCCCAATTGTGCCACCTGCACCGAACGCAAAAAATATTCCGCCAATACCTGTGGCAAAAGTTGGCGACTATATCGTCAATGAGAAGCCCCATCCGATTAATTTTTGGTGGGTAATGACGATGGGCGTGATGACGCAATTGCCTAATACTAACAAAGTGCGGGAAGCACTGAAGAAAGTGCCTTTTGTGGTGGTTGCAGATAACTTAATGAGCTCAACAGCGCTATATGCGGACTTAGTCTTGCCTGTCACCACTATTTTCGAAGATACCAGCTTGATGGCTGGGGTGCGCAGTCAGTATGTACAATTGATGGAAAAAGCGGTTGAGCCTGTGGGGGAAGCTAAACCAGACTATTGGATCTTTGCTCGTCTAGCTGAGCGCTTTGGCTTTGGCGAGGTATTTAATAAGCCTATAGAGCATTATATTGATGCTTGCCTTGTGGGCTCGGGCATTACACGTGAAATGCTAGAGAAAGGCCCCGTAAGGCCAGTCGAAGGGGATTGGATCCCGTTTAAAGACGGGGTGTTTAGAACGTCGACCAAAAAAGCCCATTTTTTCATTGAAGATTGGCAAAAGAAAAACTTTTCACCTGTAGTGGCTTATTACCAAGTAAAAGAGTCGGTGAAGGGCTCCCCTGAACTTGCTAAAAAATACCCTTTAATGGCAGTGCAGCGCAAGTTAGCGCGCAGTGTTCACTCCAGTCATGGAATGAATGAATGGATCCTCGAGGTGCAACGTAATCAACCCAATGTGTTAATCCACCCAGAAGACGCTAAAACACGCGGCATTCAAAATGGTGAATGGGCAGTCACATTTAATGATAGGGGGGAGCATAGAGCGATTGCGGTAGTCACGACACACATTAAAAAGGGCGTCATTTCCCTCGATAATGGCTGGTGGGAGCAACAAGGGGGAAGCAGTAGCCATGTGACTAATGACCAAGTGGAGCATTTAGGCACAGGCCATTGCTGTAATAGTACGCTCGTTGACGTGAGAAGGGAGGCATAATCATGGTTAAGCAATATGGTTTTCTCATTAATACAAAAGATTGCTATGGTTGCCGCACTTGTTCAATGGCATGTAAATCAGAGAATGTGACTCCTCCTGGGGTTTTATGGCGGCGTGTACGTGAGTTCAATGATGATTCACCGAATACACAGGCATTCATTACAATGTCGTGTAACCATTGTGATGACCCTCAATGCTTAAAAGTCTGCCCTGCAGATACTTACACTAAACGGCCAGATGGAATTGTGGTGCAAGACCATGAAAAATGTATTGGTTGCCAAATGTGTATTATGGCGTGTCCATACCATGCCCCAGTTTTTGACCCGGCTGAAGGTAAAACCAGTAAATGTAATATGTGTGCTGAACGATTAGATGAGGGATTACTGCCTCGCTGTGTGGAGTCTTGCCCGACAGGGGCAATTGAGTTCGGCGAAATTTCTGAACTTCGTAAAAAACATACAACAAATTGGGCGGTACTGGAGAAGCGCTATAATATGCCCGATCACACAATCAGCCAGCCTAATATTGTGATTATTGGAATGGAGGACTAATCATGAATATTCATCATATGGAACTCCCTTTGGTATTTTTCACTGTGATGAGTCAGTGGGGGATTGGTGCGGTACTCGCCTTGACGTTATACCAAATGAAAGCCAGTACGGAAAATAAACTCGTTGGCAAATCCCTACGTACAGCGGTGTTAATCATTTGGTTAGTTGAAGTGATAGGCTCGTCTATGTCTATGGGGCACTTAGGAGTTCCATTAGAAGCTTATCGTTCAGTACTCGGGTTAAGCCATTCATGGCTAAGTCGAGAAGCGGTTACGTTTGTTTTGCTTAATGGCCTAGTGACTCTCTGGGCACTTTCTTGCTGGTTACAACCAACAGCAAATATGCGTAATATTGTATTGGGTTGGTTGAGTGGTGTCGGTGGGTTAGCGGCAATTCTTGTCACAGCACAAGTGTATTATCAAATGGTAGCCCATCCACTCTGGCATAGCCCTGCAACACAAATTGCCTTTATTGGTAGTGCAATTGTATTAGGGTTTAGTTTTATCACACTGTTTGTTCGTGCTTTAGCCAAACCGGTGCCAACCGTGATTAAAATCGGCGTGATATTGGGTGTTGTGTTTGTATTGATATCACAAATTATTCGCGTGCAAATACCTGCAAGCCAAGGGGGAAGTTATCTCTTATGGTGGCAAGTTGTTATGAGCATGATATTACCGTGCGTGATAGCCCTAAGAGGGGGCAAGGGTAAAAAGCCATCAATACTGTTATTGGTTGCATTGATGGTGGCTATGTTTAGTGGTGAGTTAGCGGGTCGAGCGTTGTTTTATGGAGCGGTTATGATGCAGGCGCCTTGGTTCTAAAAATCCTCGTCATATTTCGGGCTGTGGCGTTGTTGGCTTCGCTCAGTCACACAGGTCATATACTTGAGTATGTGGCCTGTTCTGTCTTTAATTTGTCGCCTAGCCACAAAGCGAACTATTTAGAGAATTGGTCATTGGTATACAGCCATATTTCGGGCTATGGCGTTGTTGGCTTCGCTCACTCACACAGGTCATATACTTGAGTATGTGGCCTGTTCTGTCTTTAATTTGTCGCCTAGCCACAACGCGAACTATTTAGAGGATTGGTCATTGGTATACAGCCATATTTCGGACTATGGCGTTGTTGGCTTCGCTCAGTCACACAGGTCACATACTTGAGTATGTGGCCTGTTCTGTCTTTAATTTGTCGCCTAGCCACAACGCGAACTATTTAGAGAATTGGTCATTGGTATACAACCATATTCAGGGTTGTAGCGTTGTTGGCTTTGCTCAGTCACACAGATCATATACTTGAGTATGTGGCCTGTTCTGTCTTTAATTTGCCGCTAGCCACAACGCGAACTATTTAGAGAATTGGTCATTGGTATACAGCCATATTTCGGGCTGTAGCGTTGTTGGCTTTGCTCAGTCACACAGGTCATATACTTGAGTATGTGGCCTGTTCTGTCTTTAATTTGTCGCCTAGCCACAACGTGGACTATTTTAAGGATTGGTATTAAATAGCCAATGAGATCCAGCCTTATTATTTGTTGACGAAGATATTTTTAGCAATATGCTTTTAGGCTCAAGGCTCAAGGCTCAAGGCTCAAGGCTCAAGGCTCAAGGCTCAAGGCTCAAGGCTCAAGGCTCAAGGCTCAAGGGCATTAGTTGCTATTCGTCAGGGACAAATGCGCTATTCATCAACTTAATAATAGGGTCGGATTTTTTATAACTATTGATAAGCGGGACGAGGCGTTTGAAATGTTCGCTCGCACAGTGAATATCAAGCGCGTGTTGGTCAGGCCATTCCTCAATAAAAACAAAATGCCCAGGATTTTTTTGGTCAACATACAAATCATAACTAATGCAAAGGGGCTCTTGTTTTGTCGCTTCAACCAATTCACGGTATAACGGCATCACAGTTTCAATCGCTTCTGTTTTGATAAAGTCTTCTGCAATCACTTTCAGCATAATAGATCCCTTTCTGTGTGGTGGTTACTGTATAAAAACACAGTTATATAACCATAAGGATAGTACTAACACAAGCGTTGATTATCGATAATCAATGAAACTTTTTAATTGGTAAATTAATAATTTGAATGCAGATAAATAACAAAAAAGCCTTGGTGGTTTCCCAACAAGGCTTTTTTAATCAGTTCTAACTCAGTTTAGAAGCTGGCAGGTTTTGCCATCTCTGAAGTTGCAACATTCGATGCCACATGGCCACCTGCGCCACCTTTACCTTCAAACGTAGAGGTCTCGCGTTGGTACTCTGTAATTTCAAATGCTGCCGCTGCATCAGTTGGTGCAGGTGCCTTAGTCATTGGTGAGTAGGCATGGCGTTTATGCAAGCTATTTGCAGTCGTATTAGAGGTTACTGGCGCCTCGACCTTAGTTGGTTCAATTACCTCTGGGGCAATTGGCTGTTCAACGATAGGCTCGATAACAGTTTCAGTAATCTCTTCAACGGCAACGGTAGGTTGAGTGTTTTCTTCAACGATAGCTTCAACAACCGTTTCAACTTCGGTGTCAGCTGCAACAATAACTTCTTCAACATCAGTTTTTACATCGTCGATAGTCGTTTCGGTTGCTTGCTCTTGAATAACAGCATTCACTTCAGTGGTTGGTATAACAACTTCAGCAAGTTGAATTTCTTCAACAACAGCCACTTCTTCAATAACCGGTGTTGCTACAACGGCAGATGCTTCAGGTAGGTTTTCCGTCTTAGCGGTTTCTACGGTGTTTGCATTGATTGATTCAATACCATTTTGCTGTTCAAGCATTTCTTCATTCGTAATGATTGCCATGCTCTCTTGTTGAGGCTGAACAATTGGGTAATGAATGAAAACTTTACCTGAAGCAAGTTCTGGTGATGCTACCGCAGCCGCTAATGGCATTGGCGAAGCATTGAGATGACGCTCATCACGGTAACGACGACGACGTTGACCGCTCACACGTAGGTGGCGAGGAGAACGGCGTGAACGACGAGGAATGATGGTGTCTTGTTTTTCTTCGTTATCTGCTTGATGGTTTAAATCTTGCAGATCATCAGCTTGCACTTGGCCTTCAACTTGATTAACCGCAGCTACAGGAGCGGGTAATGCAGCAACTGGCGTAGAAACAACAGGTTCTGCAACATCGGTTTTAACCACTTGCTCGTTATCAGTCACACGAATTTTTTGTGTTAACTGACGACGTTGGCGACGAGGAGCCGCTGGACGCTGCTCTTCTTCTTCCCTTGCATTTGTAGCTTCAACGTTATCTTGTTGTGCATCTTGCTGAGTTTTTGCAGTTTGTTGCTGACGTTTTTCATCTTGACGGCGACGGCGATCAGCGCGCTGTTCACGACGCTGTTGGTTGTCACGATTGCCGTTTTCTGCAGTTTGCTCATCTTGCGGTGCCGCATTTTTATTATTGCGACCCTTGTTACGATTATTCGTCTCTTCCGATGAGGCATTGCGATCATTGCGGTTATTGCGATTGTCACGGTTGTCGCGATTATCACGGCTATCGCGGTTTTCGTTATCATCACGGTCACGGCGATTATTATTGCGACGATCATTATTACGACGACGGTCATTATTATTGCGTGGCTTAGGTGCTGGTGCTTCAACCACTTTCTCTTCTTCATCACCGAAGAGACCTTTAAAGAATGCTGCAATTTTGCTGAATAAGCCTGGTTGTGCAGGTTCATTTGCTGTTGCTACAGGCGCTTTAGTTGGCACCGCATCTTTTAGTTTGGCAGCAGGAAGTTCGACTGGCTCTTGCAGAGCAAATGCGGAAATAGCAGGTTGCTCAGGTGCTTTACGCTCAGCGGTTGTTTCATCAGTATGAGTTAAGGTTTCGGTTTCGTGATATTGAGCTAAGTTATAGCTCAACGTATTCACTTCTTCACCTTTACGGATACGGATCACGTGGAAGTGAGGCGTTTGCATCTGGTCATTTGGCACGATAACAACACGAACGTGAGTTTGGCGTTGTTCGATTTCACTCACTGCCTTACGTTTTTCGTTCAGCAAGTAAGACGCGATTTGTACCGGAACGATAGCGTGCACTTCATGGGTATTTTCTTTCAGTGCTTCTTCTTCGATTAAACGAAGAACAGATAATGACAGCGATTCGTTATCACGAATTGTCCCTGTACCCATACAACGCGGGCAAACATGGTGGCTTGATTCACCTAATGATGGGCTCAAGCGCTGGCGGGACATTTCTAATAAACCGAAACGAGAGATACGGGCTATTTGAATACGAGCACGGTCTTGACGAACAGCTTCGCGTAAACGGTTTTCCACTTCACGTTGATGCCTAACAGGCGTCATATCGATAAAGTCGATAACAATCAAACCACCGAGGTCGCGCAGACGTAATTGACGTGCAATTTCATCCGCAGCTTCAAGGTTAGTATTAAATGCGGTTTCTTCGATGTCACCACCACGCGTTGAACGTGATGAGTTGATATCAATCGCAGTTAATGCTTCTGTAGTATCAATGACTAACGCACCACCAGAAGGTAAACGCACTTCACGTTGGAACGCAGATTCAATTTGAGATTCGATTTGGTAATGGCTGAATAATGGTACGTCGCCACTGTAGTGTTTGATTTTGCTTGCAAAATCGCCGCGACCAATCGCTTCAATATGGTTGCGAGCCATTTCGACGACTTTCGGATTATCAATCAGAATTTCGCCAATGTCTGGGCGCAGATAATCACGGAACGCACGCACGATTACATTACTTTCCTGATGAATGAGGAAAGGTGCAGGGCGGTTTTCAGCGGCTTTTTGAATCGCTTCCCAGTGACGTAAACGGTACAGTAAATCTTGTTGCAGGGATTCTGCGGATTTACCAACACCCGCGGTGCGGACAATCAGGCCCATGCCATCTGGAATTTCTAAAGAAGACAGAGCTTCTTTGAGTTCCGTACGGTCTTCACCTTCGATACGACGAGAAATACCACCTGCGCGAGGGTTATTTGGCATTAACACTAAATAGCTACCTGCCAGACTAATAAAAGTGGTTAACGCTGCACCTTTATTACCACGTTCTTCTTTATCAACTTGAACGATAACTTCTTGGCCTTCTTTTAACACATCTTTGATGTTAGGACGGCCTTGAGAGTGATAGTTGCTTGGAAAGTATTCGCGAGCGATTTCTTTGATAGGAAGGAAACCGTGTCTTTCTGCGCCATAATCAACAAAAGCAGCTTCAAGACTAGGTTCGATACGGGTGATTTTACCTTTGTAAATATTCGCCTTTTTTTGCTCATGACCCGGGCTTTCGATATCCAAATCATAGAGACGTTGCCCGTCAACAAGGGCAACACGCAACTCTTCCTGTTGAGTTGCGTTTATTAGCATTCTTTTCATGTTATTACTTACTCATTATTTTCTTTTAAATAAAGAGCAGCGAAAGAAAGAGCTACTGTAAACCGATGGCCTCGTGATTTTTACAAAACCGTCTGCCTCGCGGCAGTCGTTCGTATAGAGACGCGCAGTATTCGGTGAACCTGATTTTTAGATTAAAAATTCAGCGTTCTTAATTAAGGTGCCGTTAATTATCATTAAAACGGAAGTCCCTAACCCAATAAGCCAAAATTCGTTGCTCGCTAATTTATTTGATATTGCTAAATGTCTTACGCCATTGCTGCATTGTTACGCTATCAAATAAGAAATCCTATAAACGCCAATTTTCGTTTTTTAAACATCTCGGCAACTACATATTATTCCATTGCCATGTGCATTATAGCAAGTCGATAAGGAAGTTATATGGAAATTTTATTTAGAAATAGGATAAATCATGCAGAAAATAACCAAAATAAAAAAAAAACATAAAAAAATTCGTGGAGTCGGTATGATAGAGAGAGTCAATAAGCGCATATTTTAATCAATTAGAGTTAACGCATTCCCGAATGAATACACAAAATCAAGTTCAATTTATAGACATCAGCGATGACGAGGCTGGGCAACGCATCGATAACTTTTTGCTCGCTAAACTTAAGGGCGTACCAAAAAGTATGATTTATCGCATTATCCGTAAAGGGGAAGTGCGTGTGAATAAAGGGCGGATTAAGCCTGAGTACAAACTCGTTGAAGGGGATCAGGTTCGTGTTCCGCCGGTGAGAGTTGCAGAACGCGAAGCACCCGCTGTTTCCGCTAAATTAGATAAAGTGGCTGCATTAGCAAACTGCATATTATTTGAAGATGACGCCATACTTGTACTGAATAAACCTTCTGGTACTGCGGTACACGGTGGAAGTGGGTTAAGCTTTGGTGTTATCGAAGGGCTTCGTGCCTTACGGCCTGAAGCGCGCTTTCTTGAGCTGGTTCATCGCCTCGATAGGGATACCTCAGGCATTTTATTGGTTGCGAAAAAGCGTTCGGCATTAAGAGCCTTACACGAACAATTACGCTTGAAAACCATGCAAAAAGATTATTTGGCCTTAGTGCGTGGCAATTGGCAATCTCACGTAAAAGTGGTTCAAGCTCCGTTATTGAAAAATATTTTGCAAAGTGGTGAGCGAGTCGTCAAAGTGAGCAGTGAAGGCAAGCCATCGGAGACGCGTTTTAAAGTAGAAGAGCGTTTTGAGAATGCAACGTTAGTAAAAGCGAGCCCTGTGACGGGTCGAACGCACCAAATTCGTGTGCATACCTTATATGCAGGCCACCCAATTGCGTTTGATAACCGTTATGGTGATGAACAATTTGATAGCCAGTTAGCGGATACAGGCCTTAATCGATTATTTTTGCATGCAAGTGCATTAAAATTCACACACCCAAAAACTGGGGAAGAAATGCGCCTGCAAGCGCCAATGGGTGCAGAGCTCAACCAATGTTTAAAAGTCTTACGTAATCGTAAAACCTCATCTTAAGTTCCAATGATTGGCGGGTAGGGACGATTACCCGCCAATCATTGACTAATCCAGCAGTGGGTTCACATCATGCTGGCGTAGCATATCGAGCAGCAAGATAATTGGTAATCCAATTAAGGTGTTAGGGTCGCGCCCATCGAGCTTATCAAATAACGTGATGCCGAGTCCTTCTGATTTGAAACTCCCAGCACATTGGAACGGTTCTTCCTTATACAAGTAGTTGGTGATTTCCTGGTCAGTTAGCTGACGGAAATACACATCGAACAATTCACACTGCAAATTAAATTTGCCAGTTGCGGAATCTAATAGGCACAATCCAGTATAAAAAGTGATTTTATTGCCCGATGCTGCTTTCAATTGTTTGAATGCATTTTCAAAGGTGTGCGGCTTACCAACAATTTTGCCATCAATGACACACACTTGGTCAGAGCCAATAATTAAATGTTGAGAATACTGTTCTGCAAGTGCCGCTGCTTTGGCATGAGATAACCGCATGACCAAAGCTTGAGCGGATTCATTTAAAACAGGCGATTCATCAATGTTCGGAGGCGAGGCTAAAAATGGCAACCCCAATTTTTTTAATAAGGATTGTCGATAGGGTGAAGTTGACGCCAAAATAATCGATTTCATGATTTTTCTCGAAACTCGTAGCCAAAAGGGTTAACTCATTTTAAACTATAAACCGCAAAACCTGCGATTTTTTGGTGAAAAGGCGAGTTTACCCCGCCTTTTTCTTTGACTATAGCTCATTACAAAGTTAATATGCGCGCCTTATGCAAAAGGTAAAATTACCCCTGACTATCGATGCGCAGCGTGCAGCTCAGAAAAACCTCGACTATGTCGGGAGTTATACACCTGAGCAAGTTGCACGTCTTGCAGAATCAGTAGTCAGTGTAGACAGTGATGTAGAAACCGAATTATCATTTAATATTGATAAACAGCGTCTCACGGTTATCGAAGGGAAGTCCGATGTGGATCTCACCCTCCAATGCCAACGCTGCGGAAAAAATTTCAAGCATCATGCCTACGTATCGTATTGTTTTAGTCCTGTCGTCAATGACGAAAAGGCCGAAGCATTACCGGAGCTCTACGAACCA
This sequence comes from Providencia sp. UF-183, assembly GCF_058246155.1. Classification (NCBI taxonomy): domain Bacteria; kingdom Pseudomonadati; phylum Pseudomonadota; class Gammaproteobacteria; order Enterobacterales; family Morganellaceae; genus Providencia; species Providencia sp. UF-183. The sequence continues at coordinate 213,366 of NZ_JBSICD010000004.1, forward strand.
ATTCAAATTGATGAATTTGGTGAAATAGATTTGCTGGGAATGATAGAAGATGAAATAATTCTTTCCTTACCAGTTGTTCCGGTTCATGATTCTGAACACTGTGAAGTGTCCGAAGCGGACATGGTGTATGGTGAACTGCCTCCTGAGGCAGAAAAACCAAACCCATTTGCCGTATTAGCCAGTTTAAAGAAAAGTACTTAAGGAGTAAGGTCAATGGCCGTACAACAGAATAAACCAACTCGTTCAAAACGCGGTATGCGTCGTTCACATGATGCACTGACTGCTACCCTAGTTTCTGTAGATAAAACTTCAGGTGAAACTCACCTGCGTCACCATGTGACTGCAGACGGTTTCTACCGTGGCCGTAAGGTTATCAGCAAGTAATTGTTGGTACCTTGGCTAATCTAACCATCGCGTTAGATGCTATGGGCGGGGATGTTGGTCCCCGCGTCACAGTGCCTGCTGCATTGCAGGCTCTGGCATCTAATTCAGCACTCAAATTACTGCTTGTCGGTCAACCCGAAGCCATTCAACCTTTGCTTGCACATTTAAGTGCTGAGCAAATTTCGCGCGTCGAAATTATCCCTGCAGACGGAATTATTGCTAATGATGCTAAGCCATCGAATGCAATAAGACAAAGCAAAGGAACCTCGATGCGAGTGGCATTAGAGTTAGTGAAGACAGGGCAGGCACAAGCGTGCGTGAGTGCAGGTAATACAGGCGCGTTGATGGGGTTAGCAAAGTTGATGTTAAAATCCATAGACGGCATTGAGCGCCCAGCGCTAATGACCATCTTACCGAATCAGCAAAAAAGCCAAACGGTGGTGCTGGATTTAGGAGCAAACGTCAACTGCAGTAGTGACATGTTAGTGCAATTTGCCGTAATGGGTTCGGTGATGGCTGAAGAAGTGGTCAACATCACAAAACCAAAAGTTGCTTTGCTTAATATCGGTGAAGAAGAGAGCAAAGGGCTGGATAATATCCGCGAAGCCGCCGCAGTGTTAAAAGAAACGGCGTCCATTAACTATATCGGTTACGTTGAAGGTAATGAATTACTGACAGGTAAAACGGATGTGTTAGTGTGTGACGGCTTCGCAGGTAACGTCTCATTAAAAACAATGGAAGGGGTAATCCGCGTTATTCTTTCCTTGTTAAAATCGGCGGACGATGAAAAGAAAAAACGCAGTTGGTTGATGCAACTGGCGAAAAAATGGCTTAAAAAACGTTTAATGAAGCGTTTTGGGGATATGAACCCCGACCAGTATAACGGTGCGACTCTGTTAGGATTAAAAGGTATTGTGATCAAGAGTCATGGTGCGGCTAACGAAAATGCATTTAAAGCTGCGATTGACCGTGCAGTGCAAGCTGTTGAAAAACAAGTACCAGAAAGAATAACAGCGCGATTAAATATTGTTTTACCCAGGAGCGATCAATAACCTATGGCTATGTACAGTAAAATCTTAGGAACAGGCAGCTACTTGCCAGCGCAAGTACGCACCAATGCTGATCTGGAAAAAATGGTTGATACTTCCGATGAATGGATTGTCACCCGCACTGGGATACATGAAAGAAGAATTGCTAACGAAGACGAAAATGTCTCCGTAATGAGTTTTCATGCAGCACAAAAAGCTCTTGAAATGGCGCAAGTTGACGCCAGCGAAATAGGTTTAATTATTGTTGCAACAACGTCTGCAACCCACGCTTTCCCAAGCGCAGCTTGCCAAGTACAACAGATGCTAGGCATTCATGATTGTGCAGCCTTTGATGTTGCCGCTGCGTGTGCAGGTTTTACCTATGCAATCAGCATTGCAGACCAGTTTGTTAAAACGGGCATGACGAAAAAAGCATTAGTTATTGGCGCAGATGCATTGTCAAAAACATTAGACCCAGAAGACCGCGGTACCATTATTCTATTTGGTGACGCCGCAGGTGCTGTTGTTGTAGGTGAGTCTAACGAACCCGGTATTATTTCTACCCATTTACATGCTGATGGCCGTTATGGGGATTTACTCGCATTGCCTAATCGCAGTCGTTGTTCAGACGACCCCGCGTATTTAACCATGACAGGTAATGAAGTATTCAAAGTTGCAGTCCGTGAATTGGCGCACATTGTTGATGAAACTTTGGCCGCAAGCGGTATTGCAAAAGAAGAACTTGATTGGTTAGTGCCACATCAAGCAAATTTAAGAATTATTGCTGCGACGGCAAAAAAACTCGATATGACCATGGACAAAGTGGTTATCACCTTAGACCGTCATGGTAATACTTCTGCGGCATCGGTCCCAACTGCATTTGATGAGGCAGTGCGCGATGGACGTATTCAACGTGGCCAACTTGTGCTGTTAGAAGCATTTGGTGGCGGTTTCACGTGGGGCTCTGCCTTAGTTCGTTTTTAATTTACTGAGAAAACAGACATGACACAATTTGCGATGGTATTTCCCGGACAGGGTTCTCAGTCTTTAGGAATGTTAGCAGCATTAGCTGAAGAAAATCAGCTGGTTGAGCAAACATTTGCTGAAGCATCAGAAGCATTGGGTTACGATCTTTGGGCATTAGTCCAAAATGGTCCAGAAGAAGAATTAAACAAAACATGGCAAACACAGCCTGCATTATTAGCGGCATCTGTGGCGATTTTCCGTGTTTGGCAAGCTAAAAACGGTGCAATGCCTTCAATTATGGCAGGGCACAGCCTTGGTGAGTATTCTGCGTTAGTTTGCGCAGGCGTTATTGACTTCAAAGAAGCCATTAAGCTTGTCGAATTACGTGGCAAGTTAATGCAAGAAGCGGTTCCTGAAGGTACAGGCGCAATGTATGCCATTATCGGTTTAGATAATGAATCCATTGAAAAAGCTTGCCTAGAAGCGGCGCAAGGCCAAGTGGTTTCGCCAGTAAACTTTAACTCCCCAGGCCAAGTGGTTATCGCAGGGGAAAAAGCGGCAGTTGAACGTGCGGGTGCTGCGTGTAAAGAAGCGGGTGCAAAACGCGCACTGCCGTTATCGGTAAGCGTGCCTTCACACTGTGCATTAATGAAGCCTGCTGCTGAAAAATTAGCCGAAGCGTTAGAAAAAATTGAATTTTGTGAGCCAGTCTATCCAGTTATCAACAATGTTGATGTTAAAATTGAGCAATCGGCACAAAATATTCGTGATGCTTTAGTCCGTCAACTGTATAATCCAGTACGCTGGACAGAAACAGTAGAATTGATGGCAGATCAAGGTGTTGAACACCTTATCGAAATGGGACCGGGTAAAGTATTGACTGGTCTTACCAAGCGAATTGTCTCTAATTTAACTGCCGTAGCAGCCAATGATCCTGTATCATTAGACACTGCTTTAGAAAATAGCTGAGGACGACATGAGCTTTGAAGGAAAAATTGCACTGGTAACAGGTGCGAGCCGCGGAATTGGTAAAGCCATTGCTTTAACGTTAATTGCACGCGGTGCTACCGTTATTGGTACAGCGACCAGCGAAAAAGGCGCAGAAGCTATTACCGCTTACCTTGATGGTAAAGGGAAAGGTTTAGCGTTAAACGTGACTGATGCAGCATCAATCGAAGAAACGTTGACCAAAATTCGCGAAGAATTTGGCGAAATTGATATTTTGGTTAATAATGCAGGTATCACTCGCGATAACTTATTGATGCGTATGAAAGAAGAAGAGTGGCAAGATATTATTGACACCAATCTTTCATCCGTTTACCGTTTGTCTAAAGCCGTTTTGCGTGCCATGATGAAAAAACGTTGTGGGCGTATTATTTCCATCGCATCTGTTGTGGGCGTGATGGGGAATGCGGGACAAGCAAACTATGCAGCAGCGAAAGCTGGGCTGATTGGTTTTAGTAAATCATTAGCTCGTGAAGTCGCTTCTCGTGGTATTACTGTTAACGTCGTTGCTCCAGGTTTTATCGAAACGGATATGACGAAAGCATTGACAGATGAACAGCGTGCAGGCATTTTATCTCAGGTTCCTGCAGATAGACTGGGTGATGCACAAGAAATTGCCAGTGCTGTAGCGTTTTTAGCTTCTGACGAAGCTGCTTACATCACAGGTGAAACATTGCATGTCAATGGTGGCATGTACATGATCTAAAGAAATGATGGAACTATTTGCATTATTAGTGTTATCCAACGCTAAATAATGCAAAATAATGGTTCCAACAGCCGGGATTGGGTTGTATCTTTTCCTGTATTTCATAAACTACGAAAACCATCGCGAAAGCGAGTTTTGATAGGAATTTTAATAGTATGAGCACTATCGAAGAACGCGTTAAGAAAATCATCGTTGAACAACTGGGTGTTAAAGAGGAAGAAGTTGTAAATACAGCTTCATTTGTTGATGACTTGGGCGCTGATTCTCTTGACACAGTTGAGCTGGTTATGGCTCTGGAAGAAGAGTTCGATTGCGAAATCCCTGACGAAGAAGCTGAAAAGATCACAACAGTACAGGCTGCGATTGACTACGTCGAGAACGCATCTAAATAATTGTACGAAAAACATGTCTAGGCGATCACTCGATCGCCTATGTTCCTTTTGTAACTTTTCCCTCCTTGGAGGAAATACGTGTCTAAGCGTCGTGTAGTCGTAACCGGACTGGGCATGTTATCTCCTGTCGGCAACACAGTTGAGTCATCATGGAAAGCTGTTTGTGACGGACAGAGTGGTATCAGCCTCATAGATCATTTCGATACTACTAACCACGCAACTAAATTTGCTGGCTTAGTAAAAGATTTTAACTACGAAGATTTTGACATCTCTCGCAAAGATGCGAAGAAGATGGACCCATTTATTCAATATGGTATTGCAGCAGGCTTCCAAGCCTTTAAAGATGCTGGATTGGAAGTAACAGAAGCCAATGCTACTCGTATCGGTTTAGCGATTGGTTCTGGTATTGGCGGGTTAGGGTTAATTCAGGATAACTGTGAATCTATGATGGCCGGTGGCCCTCGTAAAGTTAGCCCATTCTTCGTACCATCGACAATCATTAACTTGGCAGCAGGCCATTTAAGCATTATGTATGGTTTGCGTGGTCCAAGTATTGCGATTGCTACTGCTTGTACATCCGGTGTTCACAATATTGGACACGCCGCACGTATGATTGCCTATGGCGATGCAGACGTTATGTTGGCAGGCGGTACTGAAAAAGCGACGACACCTTTAGGTGTGGCAGGCTTTGGTGCTGCACGTGCACTATCAACTCGCAATGATGACCCACAAGCAGCAAGTCGTCCTTGGGATAAAGACCGTGATGGTTTTGTTCTCGGTGATGGCGCAGGTATCATTATTCTTGAAGAATATGAACATGCGAAAGCGCGTGGAGCTAAAATTTACGCAGAAGTGGCTGGCTTTGGTATGAGCAGCGATGCTTACCATATGACTTCTCCGCCTGAAAATGGTGAAGGAGCTGCATTAGCGATGGAAAATGCGCTAAAAGATGCAGGCATTGAGGCGAGCGAAGTGGGCTATATCAACGCGCACGGCACATCAACAAATGCAGGTGACTTAGCGGAAGCGCAAGCGGTTAAGTCTGTATTTGGTGAAGACTCAAATGTGTTAGTAAGCTCAACAAAATCCATGACAGGCCACCTATTAGGTGCTGCGGGTGCAGTTGAATCTATCTTCACAATTTTGTCTCTGTGTGATCAAATTGTCCCACCAACGATTAATCTAGATAACCCTGATGAGGGTTGCACACTGGATTTCGTTGCAAATAAAGCACGTAAAGTTGAGAACATGGAATACGCTCTGTGTAACTCCTTCGGCTTTGGCGGCACAAACGGTTCATTGATTTTCCGCCGTTACCACGCAGAATAATCAATTCGTTCCGTTATTAATTCAGCCTCAGTTGTGTCTGCAACTGGGGCTTTATTTTACCCGTCTCTTTGCACAGCTCTATGCTTTAGTTTATGATAGTTCAACCTGATTACTGTCTGATTTATCAGCTTTTATTATAAGTGTTATCAATGTCATATTGGGTTAATGGTCAACTTTGTCAGCAAATTAGTGTCTCTGATCGCGCTGTTGCGTTCGGGGATGGTTGTTTTACGACTATCCACGGAATGAATCAGCAAGCGAAGATGCTAAAAGAGCATATTGCGCGTCTAGCACGTGATTGTGAACGGCTAAAAATTACGGTGCCTGATTGGGATGAACTGGAGCGGCACTTAGTTGAAATTTGTGCAAATCAAGCGGATGACGAATTTGTATTAAAAGTCATTATTAGCCGTGGTGAAGGCGGGCGAGGTTACAGCTCTGTCGGTTTTACGAAGCCAACAATTATTGCCAGTGTTTCACCCTTTCCATCGCACTATACTCAATTACAGTGCAAAGGCGCTAAGCTGATATTGAGCCAAACACCTGTTTCGCGAAACCCATTATTGGCAGGGATGAAACACCTAAACCGCCTTGAACAAGTGTTGATCCGTCAAGAAATCGATGAGGCTCAAGCGGATGAAGCGATTGTACTCGATACTGACGGTACTATTGTCGAATGTTGCAGTGCAAATGTGTTTTGGCGCATCGGGCAAACAGTTTATACCCCAGTGTTATCACACAGCGGGGTGAATGGATTAATGAGACAAAAGATCATAGCGTTATTAGCAGGGAGCCAGTACCATTTTGAAGAAATTGAACGATTCGCTTCCATATTAGCTCACTGTGATGAGGTCATTATGTGCAATGCCTTGATGCCAGTTCTCCCCGTTCAAAGTATCCAAATAGGCACACAAGAAAGCCCACTGCAGTATGATTCGCGGGAACTGTTCGAATACTTATTTTTACGCTGCAAAATCTAATTTGCATAAATTAAAGTCTAATACGCATTGGTATGGTCAATAAATGAAATTAGCTAAAAAAATCATTTTGATTGCTGTTGTTCTAATTACCGTAGTGGCGATTGCACTTTATTTGCAATATCGCCAAGTATTGAATTACGCGAAAACACCGATTAACCTCACACAAGAAAAAATTTTCACTGTGCCTGCGGGGACAGGGCGTGTGGCATTTGAAACATTGCTAATCAATGAAAAACTGATTGAGCAGGGAAATGAATTTCAATGGTTATTAAAGCTGCGTCCTGAATTGGCACAGCTCAAAGCGGGCACATACCGTTTACAACCTGATATGGATGTCGAACAGTTACTAAAATTGATCGTCAGCGGTAAGGAAGCTCAGTTTTCGATTCGGTTTATTGAAGGTAATCGTTTAGCCGATTGGAGCAATATTTTACGTGATGCGCCATACTTAGCGCACAAGTCCACTGAAATGACACCGACTGAGCTTTACACTGAAATAGGTTTTAAAGGTGAGGGAACCTTGGAAGGTTGGCTCTATCCAGACACCTATCTCTATACAGCGGGAACACCTGACACCGAAATTTTGAAACGTGCTCATAAGCGTATGCAAACCAGCCTTGATGATGAATGGAAAGGACGTGATAGGGATCTGCCGTATAAAAATGCCTATGAAATGTTGATTATGGCGTCAATTATCGAAAAAGAAACGGGGGTTGATAGTGAACGTTCGCAAGTCGCCTCGGTATTTGTTAACCGCTTGAAGCAAAAAATGCGTTTACAGACAGACCCAACGGTCATTTACGGCTTGGGTGATAAATATCGTGGTAAAATTTACCGCAGTGATTTAGATAATTACACCGAATATAACACCTATAAAATTGACGGGTTACCGCCAACACCGATAGCAATGCCAAGCCTTGCATCCGTAAAAGCAGCTGCACATCCAGCGAAAACAGATTATTTATATTTTGTCGCGGACGGTAAAGGGGGACATACCTTTAGCCGTAACTTGAATGACCACAACCGTGCCGTCAAAGTTTACCGCCAAATTGAACAGCAAAACTGATAAAACATGAAAAACCAATTTATTGTTATTGAAGGATTAGAAGGCGCAGGGAAAACCACCGCAATCAACACGGTGGTAGACACGCTTAACCATGCAGGTATCAACGATATCGTATTTTCCCGTGAGCCTGGGGGCACACCGCTGGCAGAAAAGCTGCGAGAGCTCATCAAACAAGGTATTGAAGGGGATAAAGTCACGGACAAAGCCGAGCTCTTAATGTTGTATGCAGCCCGCGTGCAATTAGTTGATACTGTGATTAAACCTGCACTTGCTGCTGGAAAATGGGTTGTTGGTGATCGCCATGATATGTCTTCGCAAGCTTATCAAGGTGGCGGACGCCAGATTGATCGCCATTTAATGCAGTCTCTGCGTGATTTGGTGTTAGGCGACTTTAAACCTGACCTGACGTTATACCTTGATTTATCGCCAGAACTTGGTTTACAACGTGCTCGTTCACGGGGTGAGTTAGATAGAATTGAAAAAGAGTCACTCGCCTTTTTTGAAAGAACACGAGAAAGATATTTGGAACTTGCCGCGGGTGATAAATCCATCGTGACGATTGATGCAAGCCAAAATATCGATCAAGTTCAAAACGATATTCGTGCTGCGTTACTAGCATGGTTAGCGAAATAAGGTGTTGATGGCATGAATTGGTATCCTTGGTTAAATGAGCCTTATCGGCAAATCATTGCGGCTTACCAAAGTGGCCGAGGTCACCATGCCTTGTTGCTTAATTCCATTCCAGGCAATGGTGCTGATGCATTATGTTATGGGGTTAGCCGTTGGTTAATCTGCCAAAATCGTGATGGGATGAAAAGTTGTGGGGAGTGCCATAGTTGCCGTCTGATGCTGGCAGGGACACACCCTGATTACCATGTGATAGAGGTTGAAAAAGGGAAATCGACGGTCAGTGTTGATTCGGTCAGAAAGCTGATTGAAACCTTAAGCAGTCATGCACAACAAGGTGGTAGTAAGGTGGTGTATATTCCCAGTACGGATGCCCTTACCGATGCCGCGGCGAACGCATTGCTAAAAACCCTTGAGGAACCAGCTAAAGATACCTATTTTTTGTTAGGTAGCGAAAAGCAAGAAAACTTGTTAGCTACGATCCGCAGCCGTTGCCTGAGTCACTTTTTACCAGCACCAGATTCGCAAATCGCATTATATTGGCTGCAAAAGCAAAAGCCTGATTTAGTTATGGCTGATGCGGTTACTGCCTTAAAACTTTGCCAAGGCGCACCAGTTGCGGCGTTAGCGCTACTTGATGACAATTTATGGCAAAAGCGCACCGCACTATGCCACAACATGGCGTTAGCATTACAAAACCGCGATATGCTAAGTTTGTTACCGTCACTGAATATAGATGATGCGGTGATGTCTCTGAATTGGCTATTAAGCTTATTTGCTGATGCCATTAAGGTACAGCAAGGCGCAGCGCAGTTTTGCATTAACCAAGACTATAGCGCGCAAGTGATGCAGTTAGCATCCATGATGAACCGTACACAACTTCATGATGTGTACGAGCAATGGCTGCACTGTCGCCATCAATTAATGACCGTTCCTGCGTTAAACCAGGAACTTCTGTTGGCTAATCAATTATTACAATGGGAAGCCTTACTGGCGAGCCCCTCATTTTAAAAAGAGTTAAATATGTTTGTTGTTGATTCACACTGCCATCTCGACTGTTTAGATTATGAAAAATTACATACGAATGTCGATGATGTGATAACAAAAGCGTCTGCCCGTGATGTTGGTTTCATGTTAGCGGTGGCAACGACGCTGCCGGGCTTTGAAAAAATGAAAACGTTGATTGGTGAGCGTGACAATATTGCATTTTCTTGTGGTATTCACCCCCTGAATTTAGATGAAGGGCACGATTTCGAGCGTTTAGCGCAGTTAGCGGCGGGGAAGGAAGTTGTTGCCTTAGGGGAAACTGGCTTAGATTATTATTACCAGCAGGAAAATGCAGCGTTACAGCAGGAGTCATTTCGCCAACATATCCGCATTGGCCGTGAAGTGAATAAACCTGTCATTGTGCATACCCGCTCAGCGCGAGAAGACACGCTAGCAATCTTACGTGAAGAAAAGGTAATGGATTGTGGCGGTGTATTGCACTGTTTTACTGAAGATAAAGACACCGCTATCGAGTTGCTTGATTTAGGCATGTACATTTCATTCTCAGGCATTGTGACATTCCGTAATGCAGAGCAAATTCGTGAAGCGGCGCGAATTGTCCCGCTAGATAGAATTCTTGTCGAAACAGATTCACCTTACTTAGCACCCGTTCCGCACCGTGGAAAAGAAAACCAGCCTGCTTATGTGCGTGATGTGGCGGAATACATGGCTGTACTCAAGGGTGTTAGTGTTGAGGAGATGGCCGAGATCACCACACAGAATTTCAATCGTTTGTTTCATTTAAATGTCGGCGTGAATAACGCATAATCAACACACGATAATTAAATCATTCTTGAATTATTAAGGAAATTAACATGGCAGAAGAAACCATTTTCAGCAAGATCATCCGTCGTGAAATCCCTGCGGATGTGGTTTACCAAGATGAGCTAGTCACGGCTTTTCGTGATATTTCACCACAAGCGCCATCACACATCTTAATCATTCCTAATAAATTGATCCCAACTGTGAACGATGTCACTGCGGATGATGAACTGGCTCTTGGCCGTTTATTTACGGTTGCGGCAAAAATTGCGAAAGAAGAAGGTATTGCAGAAAGTGGATACCGTTTAATTATGAATTGCAATGAGCACTCGGGCCAAGAAGTTTTCCACATTCATATGCACTTAGTGGGTGGTCGCCCATTAGGCCCATTATTGGCCAAATAATGAAAATATTGGGAACAACAATGAACCGCGCGGTATTACTAGGTACGCTCGTCGTACTTTTGAGTGGTTGCCTCTATAAAAAGCCACAAGGGTTGGTTTTTAATGAGCAGCAGCGTGTGATCATGGAACCGTCTGTGTTGGCGCAAGGTATCATTGTTGAAAACCCAATTGTGAGTATGGTGGAGCATCAACTTGTTGCCACCATCAATATTAGCAATGTGGAGCCGAAAGCGGTCAATATTGCTTATCGCCTGTATTGGTACGATAAGCAAGGGTTGAAGGTGGAGACATCGGCAATTGCAGAGCAATTATTATTACCGAGCTCCACAGAGCAAATTCGCGCGGTAACCTCTTCTCCTCGTGCAGATAATCTGCGTATTCATATTTTTTTATCCCCTAAGGCCGGAGAATAATAATGAAACGGATCCTAATGGTAGCCGCGGCAGCGCTTATTTTAGCCGGCTGTCCGTCATACCCACCACAACAACCTGTTGAGCAGCCACCGATTGTGCCGATTGAACCCCAGCAGCCTGAAGTGACGCCGCCACCGCCACCGGATAAGGTGCCAACACCGCCTAAACAGCAAACAACGGATTGGTCTGCGGCAATAGCACCGTTAGTTGCACAAATGGCAGCGGCAGATGGCGTGGAGTCTGGCAAAGTTTTACTTGTAGACTCAGTCAAAAATAATACGAATGGTTCTCTTCCTGTGCAGCAGATTACAGCCAATATGATGTCTGCGGTAGAGAATACTCACCGTTTTAATGTTGTCCCACAAGATGTGGTTAATGCGGCGCGTAAGACGCTGGGGTTATCCCAAGAAGATAGCCTTGTGACTCGCAGCAAAGCAATTGGCCTTGGTCGCTATGTACAGGCAAATTATGTGATTTACAGCGTGATGTCTGGGTCAAACAAAGAAAGGCGTCTTGAGATGCAATTAATGGAAGTGCAAACAGGCGAAATTATTTGGACTGGAAAAAACAATATTGAGTAACATGCAGTCATTGCTTGCTTTACTCTCGGCACATTTCCCAGCAATTTCAAACAAGTGCTGGGAAATTTCTCCCTTAGTTGGGTTATCCGGTGGCAGCTTTTTAGTTGAAAGTCATCAACCCAATTGCCCCTTAAAACTGGTGGCTCGAGCTGATACATATCGGCAAAATGCCTTGTATGTCTCTCGACATAAAGAAGCCCGTATTTTACAGCAAATTCAGCATTTACCCTTTGCTCAGGCGGTGGTTGCACATAATGCTGAGTGGTTAGTTTTAGCATGGTGTGAAGGGCAACATCCCCACGAGGATCGGTTTTACTCGCAAGAATTTCAGCAGAAACTTGCCAGTATCGTTGCTACTTTGCATTGTTCATCGTTATTGACTTACACATTGCCATTGAGAGCCGAAATAGCCCATTATGGGGAACGCGTCGATCAACAACGGTTTTCTCCACGCTGGAAGCGGCTTCATCGAGACTTTTTACAAAAAAAGATGCCAAAGGCGTTGAAATTGGCACCTGCCCATATGGATATTCATCCTAAAAATATCATTATTCAAGAAGATGACAAATTGATGTTATTGGATTGGGAATATACCGCAAATACCGATATTGCGTTTTCGCTAGAAACCTATTTTCAATTCAATAACTTTACCGTGCGCCAGCGCCAGCAATTTCTGACGCAATATTGTGATATTCAAGGTGCTTACCGCGATAAATTTCAGTTAACGCATCACTGTAATTTATGGTCTCCTTGGGTAAAATACATGACATTAATGTGGTATGAAGTGCAGTGGCATGAAAGTCGAGACCCTGACTTTTTGTTACACTCTCAACCATTACGACAATATTTCAGTTTGCTAGGCTAAATGCTTAGCACAACCTCTATACAGTTAATGAATGAAATAAGTGAGGCAGGTTATGGGCCCGATAATGCTCGATGTTCAGGGGTATGAACTGGACAATGAAGAACGCGAAATATTAGCTCATCCACTGGTGGGCGGCTTAATTTTATTTACCCGTAACTTTCATGATGCAGCACAACTGCGTGAATTGGTTCGTCAAATTCGGGATGCATCACGAAACCGACTGTTGATTGCAGTCGACCAAGAAGGTGGGCGTGTACAACGTTTTCGCGATGGTTTCACAGCATTACCATCAGCACAAGCATTTGCCGCACTGAATAATGAACATGATGGTGCAAAATTGGCAGAGGAAGCAGGCTGGTTAATGGCCGCAGAAATGATAGCGATGGATATCGACATTAGTTTTGCGCCTGTACTTGATTTAGGCCATCAAAGTATTGCGATTGGTGAGCGCTCATTCCATGAAAACCCTGAGATAGCGATGGTGATGGCAGAGCGCTTTATTAAAGGGATGCATAGCGCTGGAATGAAAACAACAGGGAAGCATTTTCCTGGTCACGGTGCAGTAAAAGCAGACTCTCATAAAGAAACGCCTCGTGATGATCGTGCGCTTGATGTAATTCGCGGCAAAGACATGTCGATTTTCAAAGACTTTATTCAACGGGAATTATTGGATGCCATCATGCCCGCCCATGTTATTTATACACAGGCTGATGACAGGCCGGCAAGTGGTTCGCCTTTCTGGTTAAAATCCGTTTTACGTGAGCAACTTGGCTTTAATGGCGTTATTTTTTCTGACGATCTATCGATGGAAGGTGCTGCGATTATGGGCAGTTACCCTGAAAGAGCCAAGGCGTCCTTGAATGCAGGTTGTGACATGATCCTGGTCTGTAATAACCGTGACGGTGCAGTGAGCGTATTGGATAATCTACCAAAACAACATGATAGCCAAGCCTCGAAGCTTTATCACAGTGGCCGACAATACAGTTTGGCAGAGTTGCAATGTGCGGCACGTTGGCAGGAAAGTAACCAAAAATTGGTTGAATTACATAATAGATGGCAAGAATCTAAGCAGTAATCAAAAATAAGAACCGATTAAGCCAGTGAGAAGACTTATCTCACTGGCTTTTTTTATGTAATAGCTAGCCTTAATGTGGCGCATTTAGGAGCAGGGTATTCGCTGGTTATTTTCAATAACGTTACCCGTAACGCTATTAAATAAATTTAATAGGATTTAATTTATTTTGAAAATTGGATAAATAAAAAACCAAAACTTATTTTTTAATAAAAATTAATAATCCACAAAAAACAACACAAATGAAACAAAGTTACTTCAAGAATATAGCAGAAGTATAAATGCTGATATTTTAATCGGACTGTAATTGGGAAGATAAACTAAATAATTTAAGATTAAAGTAATAAAAGATTGTTTTCAATTTCTCTTAGGGTAGTTTGGCTATGGTTCATAAATTGAGCTTATAATTAAAAGTATTAGAAAGGCTAAATAGCTGAACATTAACTCTCTGTTATTTGGGCATATTAGTTAACGCAAACGTTTTGCATAAAAACTAAACATATAATGCCGTATCTTAAGCTGGGCTAAAGGTATATATGTATTTAATATTCCAAAAACAAATGGGGTATTGACAAAAAGAATGGGGATATCAAGTTCTGAAAATGTGCATATAAGCACATAATGTTGTAGTTATGCTCAGATTTTAAAGGTTTTTTCTTTTGGCTTTAAGGTAAATAAAGTTTTCAGTTTTATATCTCTTAATCTATATAGAAGGTAAATAGGATTTATATGTGATGTATATCACATTCATATAGATATTGAATGCAACTTATGTAACGTGTTGTGACAGTGATCGTTTTAATTGACGTAAAATTACGTTAGCATTCCTATTATGATAGTTTTATGACAATGCACCAGAAGTACAGTGCATTGAAAAAGAAAGCCATTCACAAACAAGATATTAAGTAAAATAGAGCAGGTAAATTCTGAGAAGCTTATTTCTCTTGGGATAACTTTGCCCAAAAGAAAATAGAAATAGCGAACAGAATTTTGACCATAAATGATACTTTCTATGCTGTTTAAATATTAACACCTTATTGTTACTTAACCGAAATGAAACACGAAAAATGAGTGAGAATGCCTCGGAATAATTAAAATTAATTAAGTTTTAACAGTAAGGATAACACCTTATTAACTCAAAAAGTAAACACGTATGCGGCTAAATTGCTGTATGAATTTTTTTATTTAAAAAATGACTTTAGTGTTTGAAATGGACGTATTTGTTTATCGTTAAGTTAAATTGTTTTACTAAGCTAAAAATAAAAATGGTGATTTGTTGTTCATGAGAACATGGCACAACATAAAATTAATTCAAATAATCATTAACTAGGTTAATTCCAATGAAAGTTAAAAATCTTGCGCTATTAATGCTTTCTCCTTGCTATTTAGCAGTTACCATGGCAAATGCGAGCAACTGGGAAAATTCAATCAAAGAAAACTCATTTATTGCGGATTCAGAGTTAGAGCTGTCAACTCGTAATATGTGGAAATACCTGAAAACTGAAAACCGTTTCGATAAAGACGAAGGTCGTTATAGAAAGCAAGTTGCAAATGCTTGGGGTCAAAACTTCCAAGCTGATTTTACTTCAGGTTATTTTGCTGATGTGATTGGGTTTGATGCATCCTACTACGGCGGTATTAAATTAGGCGCAAGTAAAGACTTCGCCTCTCGTGCAATTTTATATAACGATGATGGCCATGCGAAAGGTTATAACAAAATTGGTCAGCGTTATGCCAAAGTAAAATTAGATTTAGAACCTGTTAAATTTAATGCGAAAGCAGGTTGGTTTACACTGAAAAACACGGGTATTTTCACGAACTCACAACGCCTTTCTTTAAACAGCTACAGTGGTTATTACACCAATACAGCCATTGATGATTGGAGCTTGGATTTATTATATCTCGACAAGAAAGTCATGCGTCGTGATAGCCCAAACATTGATGCAATGTATTTTACTGATGGTAATGGTGTAAAACACAACGTTAACCACGTGATCACGGGTGGCATTAACTACAATACAAAACCACTGAAAGTACATTATTTTTACGGTCAAGCTGACGATTTATTCCGTCAACAAGGTCTTGAAGCAAAATATAAGCTGACCTCTGACTTAACACTCGGCACACAAATTTATAATCATGAATACGGTAGTGACGGTAAACGTACTGAAACTAACGATGCAAAAGGCAAACGTAACTTTGACAAACGTGCATGGCACTATGCGGGAACCGCAGAATGGCGGGTACCAGAAACCCCATGGACACTTAGCACTGGTTTAACCTATACCCAAGCGAAAAAAGCAAACGGCGTTGGTCAATTTGCCCGTAACCCAATCGGCAACACCCGTGGTCGTTTTAACTCGCCAGCATACTCAGATATCGACTATGTTCGTGACGGTGAAACGATGATCGCGTTAGCTGCTGAATACCGTGTGAGCAAAGAACTGTCTGTAGGTGCGCGTACCAACTATTCAGAATTCAAATATGAAGGCGAAAGATTAAAACAAGGTCAATTTGGTCTATTCAGCTACTGGAAACCAACAGAAAACTTATCGGTTTCATTGAGCGGCGGTCTGGGTTGGCACCATCAGCAAGAAAACGACTATACCACACCAAAACTGTATGACGGCCACTCACGTCGTGCACACTCGTTGTCAGGTTCTATGACAACCACTTATCGCTTCAAAATGTAGTCGGCAGTTGAGTCCTGCTTAAAATAAAAGGGTTGAAAAATGAAACATAAAATTGGATTACTGACCGTTTTGATTTCGGGAGCGCTACTTGCAGGTTGTGCAACCAAAACGGCCGACACAGTGAAAGTGCAGGTTATTGGTATCAATGACTTCCACGGCGCATTACAAGCACCGGGCGATGGTAAATTAGGTGGCATCGAATCTATCGCGACTTTAGTTAACCAACTACGTGCACAAAACGATAAAACTATCGTGGTAGGTGCAGGTGACTTAGTCGGTGCGAGCCCATTATTGTCTTCTATGTTCTACGATGAGCCGACAATCGAAGCATTAAGCGCGATTGGTATGGAAACCAGTGCTGTAGGTAACCATGAGTTCGATAAAGGCAAAGAAGAGCTGCTGAGAAAACAAAACGGTGGCTGCCATCCGACCGCTGGTTGTGTGGGTAAAGATTCCTTTGCTGGCGCTGACTTTAACTACTTAGCGGCGAACGTAATTGTGAAGGAAACAGGCGAAACCCTGTTCCCATCTTACTTTATTAAAGAGTTTGATGGCATTCCGATGGCGTTTATTGGCCTAACATTAGAAGGTACACCGGCTATCGTGACACCAAGTGGTACCGCAGGTTTAGAGTTCAAAAATGAAGTCGAAACCATTAACAACCAAGTTAAATTGTTAAAAGCGAAGGGTATCAATAGCATCGGTGTTTTGATCCATGAAGGTGCGACCCAACAAGTCGATACTAAAGTCAAAGATATTAATCGTTGTGATAATATCAAAGGCCCAATTGTTGATATCGTTAATCAATTAGATGGCGCTGTTGATTTTGTGGTCAGTGGCCATACTCACCAAGCGTATAACTGTGAAATTAACGGTAAAACAGTTATTTCAGCCCAGTCTAACGGTACGTTGTTATCTCAGTTAAACATTGAGATTGATAGAAAAACAAAAGATATTGTTAGCATTAAAGCGAAAAATATTCCTGTTGAAACAAAACGTTATGAGAAAAACCCTGAGTTAACGACTTTCGTACAAAAATACGAAAAAATTGCGTTACCAATTTCGCAAGAAGTGATGGGTTCTCTGAGCGCGGATTCAGACAAGAAATTATTGTCTGGTGGGGATTCAACGCTAGGTAAAATCATTGCCGATGGCCAATTGTACGTTGCTTCTGCAAAAGATGCGGGTGGCGCACAAATCGCCTTCATGAACAGTGGTGGTATTCGTGCTGACATGAAAGCGGGTCAACAGACTTACGGTGATATCTTTACCGTTCAACCATTCTCTAACGTTGTGGTAACACAGTCCCTGACTGGTGCTCAAATTAAAAAAGCCCTTGAGCAACAATGGGATCGTGCGCGTCCACAAGTGATGCCAGTTTCTAAAGGTTTCTACTATGAGTGGGATGACAGTCGCGCAGTGGGCGATAAAGTTATCCAAAACTCAATCAAGTTAAATGGCAAACCATTAGACATGAAAAAAACCTACCGTGTTGCTGCTAATGAGTTCTTAGCAACGGGTGGTAGCCGTTTCTCAGCCTTCGATGAAGGTAAAGACCGTGTTTACAGCTTGCCAGATAACGAAGCATTAATGCAATACTTCAAAGATAACTCACCAGTTGCAGTCCCAACTGACGTGCGTATTAAAAAAATCAAATAACAAAAATTGATTTTTGAATAATTGAAACCCGAGGCGCTCAGCGTTTCGGTTTTTTGTTGTTTTTATTCATTCCGCTATCCCACCATACAAAGATAATCAATTGTCTGTCTTAAAATAAAAATGATACAATAATGATTCTCATTATCATTAAATAATGTGTGGATTTAATCATCTGATTGATATTAAACAGTTTCAAGCTGACTCGATTCATGCCCTGACAAAAAATGATTTGAAGAGGGTTGCCGATGCCTTGATAATCAATTAAATTGATGTAAATCAATATTTGGTATTACCAATAGACCAAGCGTGATATTCTAAATTTTCTCTCAAGAATAACGAGAGCGTTAATTATTGTTATCTAAGATTTTTATCACTAGAAACCTTAAATAACTTTAATATATTTGTTCGAGGAATTTATGACCTTATCTCAACCAAAAATCATCGTTGTCGGCGGTGGTGCGGGTGGCTTAGAGCTAGCAACACGTTTGGGCCGAAAATTAGGTAGAAAAAAACGTGCGCACATTACGCTTGTTGACCGTAACCCAAGTCATCTTTGGAAACCTTTGTTACACGAAGTGGCAACGGGTTCATTGGATGATGGTGTTGATGCGATTAGTTACTTAGCGCATGCAAGGCATAATGCATTCAATTTTCAGTTAGGTTCATTAACAAATATTGACCGTGAGAATAAAAAAATCGTGTTAGGCGAACTGCATGATAAGCACGGTGAGTTATTAGTACCTTTACGGGAATTGGAATACGATATTTTAGTGATGGCGCTGGGCAGTACATCAAGTGATTTTGGAACCCCGGGTGTGAAAGAGCACTGTATTTTCTTAGATAATCCGCATCAAGCTCACCGTTTTCATGATGAAATGTTAAATTTATTCCTACGCTATTCTGTGCGTGATAACGCAGAGGAAAAAGTGAATATTGCCATTGTTGGCGGCGGTGCGACAGGGGTTGAATTATCGGCAGAACTGTACAATGCCGTTGAGCAACTCACCAGCTACGGGTTTAAAGGGTTAGATACTGATGCCTTAAATGTGACGCTGGTTGAAGCGGGTGAACGTATTTTACCTGCATTACCACCGCGAATTTCAGGGGCGGCGCATCAAGAGCTGAATAAGCTAGGTGTCAATGTATTGACGAAAACTATGGTGACTAGCGCTGAGGCTGATGGGTTAAATACTAAAGAAGACGGTAAAATTCATGCAGATCTTATGGTGTGGGCTGCTGGCATAAAAGCGCCTGATTTTATGAAAGATATCGCAGGGTTAGAAACGAATCGAATTAATCAGCTAGTTGTTAAGCCTACGCTACAAACAACACTGGATGAGATGATTTTTGCCATCGGCGATTGTGCATCTTGCGCCAAACCCGAAGGGGGCTTTGTTCCTCCACGGGCACAGTCCGCACACCAAATGGCGAGCTTATGTTACGACAATATCCTTGCCATGATGAAAGATAAACCGCTTAAGGATTATATCTATAAAGATCATGGCTCGTTAGTGTCACTTTCGCGCTTTAGTACGGTGGGTAGCCTGATGGGCAATCTAATGCGTGGTGATATGATGGTGGAAGGGCGTATCGCTCGATTCGTTTATATTTCGTTATACCGTATGCATCAAATTGCACTGCACGGCTATATTAAAACGGGTTTAATGATGTTAGTCGGCAGTATTAATCGAATTATTCGCCCAAAACTTAAACTTCACTAATTTTACTCGTAGAAAGATAATTCTAAGTCACCACTGGTTATAATCTAGCCAGTGGTGTTGTCTTTAAGTTGCGAGGCGTGGGCAGAGAAAAGAGAGCACTGATGTAAAAAACGGGTTATTAGTTTTATTCACCTCATTTATTATCTACAAATATGGCTCTCTAGATCAATTCTCTTAATTGTTTAATCATTTAATATCATACAAGTATCATAGTTGATGATTGTATAGCATATTAATTTGTATTAAGTATTATTTAAAATGTATTAATTTAATTAAATACCATTAAATTAATTTGTTATTATTTTTTTATATAACGTTAAAATTGCAATGTTTTGATAAATTCATTTTAGTTTGTTGATATATGAATTTTTTTATTAGGGTTTACAGTGAATTTGAGTGCTCACAACTAGGTAGTTAGCATTTATAATGTATACATAAATAAAGAATTTATCATAGTATATTTGTTTGAAGTTAGGATAATTCTAAAAAAACGATATTTAGGTACGTAATTATCGAATTATCCAGTTCTATAGTTACAATATCTATATGGATATTAAAAAAAGGTGAATGCGGTGAAGCTAAAATTTAAGCTGTTGTTGGCGGCAGTCGCGGTTTGCCTTGTTGTTTTTGCTGTATCAGTGTTGGTCAAAGAGCCTGAAATTAAATTAGCTACAGTGCTCTCAGTTGAACCAATAAAAGAAAATCGCCTTGTCGAGTACGAAAATTGTACATTAACCGGTGTTCTTGGGTCGTTTAATCAGCAGTCGTTATCTCGTTTTCACCCAGCCCAAAACGAATGCAAGATGATTTTTATGATTGAAGCTCTGCAAGGTAAAGGCTTTCCTTCCTTATTTGACGACCGTAATAAAATCTGTGTGAACACACAAAAAATGGAACTGGTGGTGGTGGGTTATGATGTGGTTTATCAGATAGGTAAAACTATTGGTAAGGTTAGAACATCTTATGCCCCCTCGATTTTTATTCCATTAAATGATGACGGGCGTTTGGATTTACCCTCTTCAAATTCTATCTGCGAAACAGTACGTAGTGATGTTAAAGAACTTTTACCATTTTATTGCTTGCATCAAAATGAGTTGCCATTATCAAGCACATCAAACGTGTTGGAATTACAACAAAATAAAAATGCGTTAGGTTTTTTTGAATAAAATTAACGTGGTGTTCCGAAAGCAAAAAGGCTATCTAATGATAGCCTTTTTTAGTTGATTTAAAGAGGGTTAGGCAAGCAGATGTTCTTCAAAATCAGCGAGTAACTGCTTGATAAAATCTAGACGAGTCACTCTGTCAGATAAGTCATGGAAGAATTTCAAGCGTACAGGACCGTCTAAACGATAGGTTTTAGGTTGGTTTTGTAGCAGGCTAATTAAGAAACTTGGATCAACTTTATTTTTCTCACCAAATTCAATAAAACCGCCATTTTCATGCGCTTCGATACGTTTCACACCTAAAGATTGCGCTTGTAGGCGAATAGCTGCTGAGGTAAGTAGGAATTTCCCTGCATCAGGTAAACTACCAAAGCGGTCAATCAGTTCTGTACGCAATTCATTCAGCTCTTGGCTGTCTTTTGCACTTGCAATACGCTTATAAAATGAAAGGCGCATATTAACATCGTGAATATAATCATCTGGCAGCAAGACAGGCATTCGCAACTCAACTTCTGTTTGCTGGCTAGTTAAGTCTTCTAATGATGGCTCTCGCCCCTCTTTTAAGGCATCAACCGCACTTTCCAAGAGCTCCATATACAGCGTGAAGCCGATTGTGGTCATTTGCCCACTTTGATCTTCTCCAAGGAGTTCACCTGCACCGCGAATTTCAAGATCGTGTGTGGCAAGTGCAAAGCCTGCCCCTAAATCCTCTAAAGATGAAATCGCCTCAAGGCGTTTCTGTGCATCAGTAGTCATTGCCTTCGGATGAGGGGTCAGTAAATAAGCATAAGCTTGGTGATGAGAACGGCCGACACGGCCTCGTAATTGATGTAATTGCGCTAAACCGAAGTGGTCAGCACGCTCAATAATAATCGTGTTAGCGGTCGGGATATCGATACCGGTTTCAATTATGGTGGTGCAAATTAAAACGTTGAACCGTTGATGGTGGAAGTCTGTCATGACTCGCTCTAACTCGCGTTCACGCATTTGACCATGCCCCACGACAAACCGCGCTTCAGGGACTAACGTTTCGAGCCGTGCCTTGGCTTTTTCGATATTTTCTACATCATTGTACAAATAATAAACTTGTCCACCCCGTAAGGTTTCACGCAAAATCGCTTCACGAACGACGAGTTCATCATATTGACGAACAAAGGTTTTTACTGCTAAGCGACGTGCAGGTGGTGTTGCAATAATCGATAAATCCCGCATGCCACTCATCGCCATATTTAATGTTCGAGGTATAGGTGTTGCAGTTAGTGTTAAAATATCGACATCAGCCCGCATCGCTTTAATACGTTCCTTATGACGAACGCCAAATCGATGCTCTTCATCGACAACCAACAGGCCCAAATCTTTCCAGACAATATCGCTTTGCAATAATTTGTGTGTACCAATCAAGATATCCACTTTGCCATCTGCGGCATCAGCGATAATTTGTTGTTGCTCTTTTGCCGTTTTAAAGCGAGAAAGCATTTCGATACGAACGGGCCAGTTTGCAAACCTATCTCTAAAATTATCATAGTGTTGCTGAGCAAGAAGGGTGGTTGGAACTAACACTGCGACTTGCTTATTATTATTGATAGCAAGGAATGCAGCTCGCATCGCCACTTCAGTTTTACCAAAACCAACATCACCACAAACAAGCCTATCCATCGCCAATGGCTGGCACATGTCACTCAATACCGCATTAATCGCCATTTCTTGGTCTGGTGTCGTTTCAAAAGGGAAGCCTTGGCAAAATTCTTGGTATTGCTGTTTATCATGCTTGAAAGCAAAACCAGCTTTGGCTGCGCGTTGTGCATAAATATCAAGCAGTTCGGCTGCAACATCACGCACCTTTTCGGCCGCTTTTTGGCGAGCTCGCCCCCAACTGTCACTACCCAGTTTATGTAGCGGTGCATTTTCGTCAGCACCACCTGCATAACGGCTAATTAAATGCAGTGAGGAAACTGGCACGTATAGCTTGTCATTTCCTGCATAGGTCAGAATTAAATACTCAGCTTTAATCCCACCCGCCTCAAGTGTAATTAAACCCTGGTAGCGGCCCACACCGTGTTCAATATGAACGACAGGTTGCCCCGGACGCAGTTCTGCGAGATTGCGAATTAAGGTGTCCGTATTGATCGTGCGGCGGTTATCTGTACGGCGACGAACAACACGTTCGCCTAGTAGGTCACTTTCACAAATTAATGCTTTATTAGCATCTGATTGGATAAAACCGCGTTCTGCTGCACCAATAGTAATCGCGAAGCGTGAGGTGACTGGACTTGTATAGCTTTCAATAATTTCAGGGCGTATTTTTAACCGTGCTAATAACTCCGTTACCGTTTCACGGCGGCCTTCACTTTCCACAGAAAAAACGAGCGTGCCATCGAATTGCTCACTAAACTGGCGCAGCTTTTCTAATGGCGTCTTGCTTTGCCCTTGAGTGCTGATATCAGGTAGCGGCAAATAATCTAAATTGGTATTTGCTGCTTTTTTAGGTAGCGTTTCAGATGAAAGTTGAATACGCGGCCATTGTTTTAAATTTTGGTTAAGTTGTTCAACGGTCAGCCATAAATCCGCAGGAGGAAGCAGGGGGCGCATAGGGTCAACACCGCGGCTTTCATAACGCTGTTGAGTGTCAATTTGGAAACGCTCTGCGGCTTCTTGTAGATGTTGTGAAACAATCAGGCTTGAAGGTGGTAAATAGTCGAACAATGACGGCAGTGGCTGGGCAAAAAATAATGGCTGCCAATACTCAATCCCTGTCGGTAGGGTATTCTTGCTGACTTGTTGATAAATGTGTTCAGGGTCGCGGCGTACTTCAAAGCGCTCACGCCATTGGCTACGAAAACGTTCAATCGCGTCTTTGTCTGTTGGAAATTCGTGAGCTGGCAATAAATTGATACTCGCGACTTCTTCTAATGTCCTTTGGGTATCGACATCAAACGTGCGTAAGCTGTCAATTTCATCATCAAAGAAATCAATGCGAAAGGGGAGTGAGCTGCCCATTGGGAACAAATCAAGAAGAGCGCCCCGAGTTGCATATTCGCCGTGCTCTAATACTTGTTCCACATGGCGATAACCCGCTTTGTCTAACTCATCACGTAAATTGTCACGTGACAGTTTGTCACCTTTTGCCATAACGAGTGCGTGGCCCGTTAAGAAGTCAGGTGGACACACTTTTTGCATTAAGGTATTTACAGGGAGGATCAGTGCGCCTTTTTGCAAAGTGGGTAAACGGTAAAGTGTTGATAAACGATGAGAAATGATTTCTTGATGTGGGGAGAAATTATCGTAGGGTAATGTTTCCCAATCAGAAAGTGTCTCAATAGGGTAATGTGTGAATTGTTGGATTTCATCACGTAAGCGTAATGCATTTTGCATATCTCGCGTCACAATCACAACGGGCCCTTGATGACGTTGTATCATTTCTCCACATTCAAGTGCACCAGCAGCCCCGATGAGGCAACCTAAATGGCGAACATCGCCACTACGACTAGGGAGTTCATAACGAAATTTTGAGGACATAGAAATCTTTGGTATCTCACAGCGATTAGTTAGCAGTTAAACAAGCGTCAGAACAATAATAGACAGCCTTTATATGATTCATACTTAAATAAATTAACAGACAGTTAAACAGCAAAACGAACCGTAAAACAACCTGTTTTTGTCAGTAATTTGTCCGAAATTCAAACAAAAAAGAAATGAAAGAAGAAAAAAAACCGTTGAGTGGTTCCATTCATCAATCGTACCCTTTATTATCGCTGAACACTTCGCTTTGGCAACAGGGGCATTAAAGATTTCATGCACCAATCTGTCTCATTATTTATAGGTCTACGTTATTTGCGTGGACGCGCAGCGGATAAATTTGGGCGCTTTGTTTCCAGTTTATCGGCTATTGGTATCACTCTCGGTGTTACAGCTTTAATTACTGTGACATCAGTGATGAATGGTTTCGAGCGATCACTACAAGATAGCATACTTGCCTATATGCCGCAGGCTATTTTAACGTCACCATCCGGTAATATCGACCCATCAAAACACCCTATGTCTGACTTACAGCACCTGCAAGGTGTAAGTCGTATTGCGCCCATTGTTCAATCTGATGTGGTATTGCAAAGCCGTACGAATGTTGGCGTGGGGGTTATGGCGGGCATCGAACCTGATGCGGATTCATTGTTGCTGGATAAACTCATTAGTGGCAGTCGAAGCGACCTCAAAGAAGGGAGTTATAATGTCTTTTTGGGTAACAAACTTGCAGATACATTGGGTGTGAAGCGTGGTGATGATGTTCGTTTAATTATTCCAGGCGTTAGCCAGTTGACTCCAATGGGGCGTATTCCAAGCCAGCGTTTATTTACGGTTGCAGGTATTTTTCAAACCAACGGCGAAGCGGATACGAGTGAGCTAATTGTTTCTGCTCAAGATGCCGCAAGAATGCTGCGCTATCCTGTGGGAAACATTACGGGTTGGCGCTTATATTTAAATGAGCCATTACAAGTGGATACGCTCAGCAAGCAAATTTTGCCTGAGGGACTTGTGTGGACGGATTGGCGTGAGCGTAAAGGGGAGTTTTTCCAAGCTGTTCGTATGGAAAAAAATATGATGGGCTTGCTATTGAGCTTAATCATTGCGGTTGCTGCCTTTAATATTATCACCTCCCTTTCTTTATTAGTGATGGAAAAACAGGGCGAAGTGGCGATTTTAAAAACCCTCGGTTTAAAGCGCTGGCGTATTTTGGCGATTTTTATGATCCAAGGTGCGGGAGCAGGTATTATTGGTACGTTGATTGGTACGGTTTTAGGCACGCTTTTATCAAGTCAGCTTAATGTGATTATGCCGTTAATTGGGTTATTACCCAAAGGGGTTTCTTTGCCCATTGTACTTGATTATTCAGGTATTTTAATTATTGCAGTTTCTGCGATGCTTATTTCACTGCTTGCGACGCTGTATCCTTCTTGGCGCGCAGCCGCAGTTCAACCTGCCGAGGCTTTACGTTATGAATAAACAACCACTTCTTGTCTGCGAACATTTAAGCAAAACCTATCAAGAAGGTTCTTTGTCGACGCAAGTGTTGAAAAATGTCAGTTTCTCCATGGGGCAAGGGGAAATGATGGCGATTGTCGGTAGCTCGGGGTCAGGAAAAAGTACGTTATTGCATTTATTGGGTGGTTTAGATACACCATCGGAAGGCAATGTTATTTTCCGCGGTCAGCATATTAACCAGCTTTCATCTGATGAGCGTGCGGCTATCCGTAATAAAGATTTAGGTTTTATTTATCAGTTTCATCACCTTCTGCCTGATTTTACGGCACTTGAGAACGTCGCGATGCCTCTGTTGATAGGTGCTATGGCAAAAGAATCTGCATTCGCTAAGGCGAAAGAAATGCTGGAAGCAGTGGGGTTAGAACATCGGGCAGATCATCGTCCTTCTGAGTTATCGGGTGGGGAGCGTCAACGTGTTGCGATTGCAAGAGCATTGGTGAATGAACCTGCGCTTGTGCTGGCGGATGAACCGACGGGGAACCTTGATTTACGCAATGCGGATGCGATTTTTGAGTTATTGGGTGAATTAAATCGTACACAACGCACCGCATTTTTAGTGGTTACCCATGACATGACATTGGCGCGTCGTTTATCACGCCAGTTGGAAATGCGTGATGGTCATTTACAGCAGGAAATCACGTTGGGGGCTCGGTGATGTCTAAATTGCCACTTACGCTCTTAGCTGCGCTGCGGTTTAGCCGAGGGCGCCGACGTACAGGTATGGTGTCTTTAGTGTCGATTGTCTCGACGCTGGGGATTGTGCTCGGTGTTGCAGTACTGATTATAGGCCTAAGCGCCATGAATGGTTTTGAACGTGAGCTGAACAATCGCGTATTGTCCGTTGTCCCTCACGGGCAAATCTACGCGGTAAAACCACCTTATAAAGATTGGGACTTTGCTGAGCAAGTGATCCGCAAAACGCCCGGAGTTGAAGGTGTTAGCCCATATGTGAATTTTACGGGGCTGCTTGAACGCGGTGCAAACTTAAAAGCTATTCAAGTAATGGGTGTATCTCCTGAAACGCAGTCACAAGTCAGTGCCTTGCCGCAATTTGTCTTAAATGATGCTTGGAAAAATTTTGCAGCAGGTAATCAATCGATTATTTTAGGGCAAGGCGTGGCTGATGCGTTGAATGTGAAACAAGGGGATTGGGTGACAATCATGATCCCCAACACCGATGAAAGTTTAAAGATCCAACAGCCTAAACGTATTCGTGTACAAGTCGAGGGGATTTTTAAACTCAGTGGTTTACTTGACCACCAATTGGCACTAGTGCCATTAGCAGACGCACAGCAATATTTAGATTACGGCGATGGCATAAGTGGTTTTGAAATTAAAGCGACAGATCCTTTTGAGGCCGATAAGGTCGTCTACGATGCAGGTTTAAAAACCATGCACCATGTCATTGTAAAAAGCTGGATTGGCGATTATGGCTATATGTACAATGATATTCAAATGGTGCGTAGTATCATGTACTTAGCGATGATTTTGGTTATCGGCGTTGCATGTTTTAATATTGTATCAACGCTGGTCATGGCGGTTAAAGATAAAAGCAGTGATATTGCTGTACTGCGGACTCTTGGTGCGAAGGACAGGCAAATTCGTGCCATTTTTTTATGGTACGGTTTACTCGGCGGTTTAGTTGGTTCCCTGATTGGTGTCGTACTTGGCGTATTGGTCTCTGTTAATTTAACGACCATTATTAAAGGGTTAGAGGCTGTTTTAGGTCATCCAATTCTTTCAGGGGATGTGTATTTTATTGACTTCTTACCGTCTGAACTTCACATTATGGATGTGGTTTATGTATTAATCACAACCGTTATTTTGAGCTTGCTGGCTAGTTGGTATCCAGCTCGTCGAGCCAGTAAATTAGACCCCGCTCGTATTTTAAGTGGTCAGTAGTTTTAGTATCAATGCCAGCGTATCTATTTCACTAAGGTGTAAGGTACGTTGGCATTTTTTCTTATTCTTTTTCTAAAAACATCTGTTTATAGCTGCGTTTTTCAATCATTTCTTCTGTAAAACCATACCCTTTAGCTACAGACATTAATCTTTGATAGTAGTGCCCAAGTAAGCTTTCATCATCCGTCATAATGGCAAATTCAGCAAACCAACCGATGCCATCAAGGTGGTCAACTGTTATGTGGACATCCCCGAGAAAATAAATACTGCGGATTTTTGTCGTTGTTAAATGACAATAATAACCTAAAGTCACTAACATATTTTGCACATGTTGGCAGTCATCAATATTAATGGCTTTGCATTCTGAAGAAGAAGGGCCTTTGACTATCCACAGTTTGATGCCAGATGGCACCATTTCACGAACACACATACTAATATTATTGTTTGAAAGGGGAAGGTTAGTGTTTTCATAGAAGTAATCTGTTTCTGAATTATTTTCAGTAAACGGTTCAGCGTGGTCAGCTTTGATTTTTTGTAGGAATACAGCGTGATCTGTTAAACGAAACTTAATTTCTGCTTCATATTTACCCACGAAATGTTCGCTCATATCAACTTCCTTATTATGCCGTCATATTATTTAGGGTAATCGTAGCATAACAGGGAGAATGGCATCGCGTTAAAGGTGTGATAAAAATGAGAAGGCGCCTACTCTTCACATGAAAAATAGGCACAACAACAGTTTGAATTATTTTTTTGTCATCTTATCTAAGTAGCCCATGACAAAGGCAGAGAGTACAAAGGTGAGATGAATAATGACGTACCACATGAGTTTGTCATTTTCGACACTTTTTAAATCCATAAAGATTTTAAGCAAATGAATAGATGAAATCGCCACAATTGAAGCGGCAACTTTATTTTTTAGGGAAGAGGCATCCATCTTGCCTAACCAGCCTAGTTTCTCGCTGCTATCAGGAATATCCATTTGAGAAACAAAGTTTTCATAGCCAGAAAACATCACCATGACCAATAGGCCACCGACTAGCGCCATATCAATCAATGAGAGCAGCGTGAGGATCAAGTCAGCTTCAGGAATGGACAAGATATTCGGTAAAATATGGTAGAGTTCTTGGAAGAACTTAATCGTTAAAGCTAATAGTGTCAGTGAAAGCCCAAAATAAATAGGCGCTAAGATCCAACGTGAAGCATACATTGCTCTTTCGAAAAACTTTTCCATGAAACCCCTTTAAGTGATGAATTAATACCGCAGTAAATCTGCGGTGCATATCTTAACTGCATGAGGCATCATCAAGAAAGGTTTTTTTATTGTTTTACAGTTGTGCGATTTTTGTGGCTCAATCATGAGAAAATGATGAAATATTTATGATAAAAAGGTGACAAAATCGATACCCTCGATATTTTTATTTGCATTCATCAGTGTGATGCGCTCTAGTGTATTAATATTTAAATAATATAGAAAAGTCGTGTATTAACAGGGGCAGTTTTCAATTTACTGTCTAGATTGTTATGCATTGGTTGCATGGATGAAGGGAAGTTTTTGATGTTGCGATATCGTCATAGACTAAAAAAAGCGCGTAAAAATAAGTGTGTACGTCGGCAGCGGCTCCGCAACCGGTCTTTTTATATAGATAACAGACTTAACGATATGAAAAAAGTGAATATTGTCGTATTAACGGGTGCAGGTATTTCAGCTGAGTCAGGCATTCAAACATTCCGCTCAGCGGATGGGTTGTGGGAGGAACACCGTGTTGAGGATGTTGCTACTCCAGAAGGTTTTGAGCGAAACCCTCAACTCGTACAGCGTTTTTATAATGAAAGGCGCAAACAACTTCAGCAGGAAAATATCAAACCCAACGCAGCACACTTTGCGTTAGCACAACTGGAAGAGTTACTGGGTGATCGCTTTTTATTGATCACACAAAATATTGATAATTTGCATGAAAGGGCGGGAAGCAAACGCATTGTTCATATGCATGGCGAATTATTAAAAGTGCGTTGTAATTGGTCCAACCAAGTTTTGGAATGGAAAGGGGATTTGACCACAGAAGATCGTTGCCATTGCTGTCAATTTCCACAGCCGCTAAGGCCACATATCGTCTGGTTTGGTGAAATGCCCATTGGTATGGATTATATTTACCAATCCCTTGAAAGTGCGACAATTTTTATTTCTATCGGTACTTCTGGGCATGTCTATCCAGCTGCGGGTTTTGTTCATGAAGCGAAATTACATGGTGCGCATACGGTTGAGCTGAACCTAGAGCCAAGCCAAGTCGAAAGTGAGTTTGATGAAAAACATTATGGGTTGGCAAGTCTGGTGGTGGTGGAATATATCAATCAGTTGATCATGGAATTGCAGGTTAAAGACACCGCACAATAAAAATAAGGGAAACGAGGGTTTCCCTTTTTAATTGCTTTTCTGTAAGCCTAAGTTAAACGTTTTCATCCATCATGGCAGGCATTGTAATTTCTTTCACACAGGTTGCATTACTGGTGCTGAGTATAAAACGAACAGCATTAACCACATCCTGTAGTGGAATTAATTGGCCTCCACTTTGTTCAATCACATCATCTACAGGCAAAGATAACGGATATTCAGTTGCCAAATAACCGAGGTTTAGTATCGAAATAGCAATTTTATCTTCTCTTAAGGTTTCCCTTAATGACTGAACAATGCCTCTAAGGGCATATTTTGTCGCTGAAAAGGTGACTTCTTTACCTTTATGGTTATCTAGCCCCCATGTAGAGCCAATTAAAATAATTTTGCTATTTTTTGCTAATCGCAAATTGGGTAGTAATGCTTTCAAATTGAGCAAGCAAGCACTGATATTGGTTTGGATCATATTCAGTATTTCAATATCATCGCTTGTTTCAAACTGGTATTCATCACTAAACGCGAGTTTTTCCCAGATTCCAACATTATAAATTAAGGTATTGATGGGCTGCTGCTTAATAGTATCTTTAATTATGTTAGCGGACTGATTATCGCTTAAATCTGCGGGGATCCAATGAAAGTTGGCCTGCTCGAATGGTGGTTTGGAGCGTGAAACGCCATAAATAATGTCGTTAGGACTAGGTACACCTTCAACGAGCGCCTTACCTAATCCTTTACTAACACCATAAATTAAACAAGTATTTGACATAATATCCTTAATTACTCAGAAATAAATTGATGTTATTTATTTGCTAAATGCCAAGTAAATAATTATTTACCTTGTATAGCACAGTTGTTTAAAAAATTATTGGTTAATAATGCAGTTGTTGATTAACAGTTAACTTAATTTGACACTTTAGGTAAGAAACAAATAAATCATTTTCGACTAAATAATACTCATAGGGTATTACCCTTATTATTTATGAGTACTTTTGTGAATAAAATGCCAACCGTTGTAAAAAATAAAACACGTGAATTAAATATAATTTACGAATTATCATAAAAAAGCATCAGCAATAACCGCAAAGCTGATTTGAAACAATAATTGAATCTGTGATCTTTCCCATAATATAGTTATTGATATTTTAGGGGGATGGGTATGGACAAACTCTTGGAGCGGTTTTTTGAATATACTGCTTTTGATACACAATCAAAACCGAATGCAAAAACAGTACCTAGCAGCACAGGCCAGCTAAAATTTGCCCGCGCACTAGCCAAAGAACTCAATGAATTAGGATTTGAACAGGTGACATTAACCGACCAAGGTTGCTTGATGGCCTCTTTGCCATCAAACGTTGATTGGGATGTTCCTACGATTGGATTTATTTCTCATTTAGACACAGCACCTGATTTTTCGGGTAAAAATGTTTGCCCTCAAGTCTTAGAGAACTACCGAGGTGGTGATATTGCACTAGGTATTGGTGACGAAGTTTTATCACCAGTCATGTTCCCTGTACTGCATGAAATGATTAGCAAAACATTGATCATGACTGACGGTAAAACGTTACTAGGAGCAGATGATAAAGCGGGGATTGCTGAAATAATTACGGCTCTCGTGCGTTTAAAAGGCAATAATGTCCCTCATGGCAAAGTGTGTATAGCGTTTACACCCGATGAAGAAATTGGCCGTGGTGCTCGTCATATTGATTTTAAACAGTTTGATGCATTATGGGCTTACACCGTTGATGGTGGTGGTGTGGGTGAATTAGAGTATGAAAACTTTAATGCGGCAAATGTTGGGATAAAAATTGTGGGTAACAATACTCATCCCGGCACGGCAAAAGGGGTGATGGTCAATGCACTCAATTTAGCTAATCGTATTCACTCCATGTTACCTGCGGACGAAATACCTGAAAATACAGAAGGGTATGAAGGCTTTTATCATTTAACATCGATTAAAGGGACGGTTGAGAAAGCGGAAATAAACTATATTATTCGTGATTTTGATCTCGCCAGTTTTGAAGCAAGAAAGAAAAATATTATTCGTATTGCTGAAAAGGTAGGGGAAAACCTGCACCCAAGTTGCTATATCGAGCTGACATTAGACGATACATACTACAACATGCATAGAGAAGTGATGAAGTATCCACATGTTGTTGAATTAGCTAAACAGGCCATGATTGATTGTGGTATTGAGCCTATTGTTCAACCCATTCGTGGCGGAACAGATGGCGCTCAGTTGTCGCATCGTGGTTTGCCTTGTCCAAATATTTTCACCGGTGGGTATAATTTTCATAGTAAACATGAATTTATTACTCAAGAAGGTATGGAACAGGCAGTAGATGTTATTATACGGATTGCAGAACTGACTGCTATTCATGCAAAACAGCAATAATATTTAAATCGGGTAAAAATACGCTCAGTACATCATTTCTGGGCGTTTTTTGTGGCTTAATATTAAAAAAGCTCATCAGTATGATGAGCTTTTGAATAATAAATAACGTTAAACTTGTGATTTAATCATCAAAGTACCAGTAACCGTTATTCACTAAAGCAGTCATCAGTGCAATGAAATTGACATCATCAATAGCATCACCCAGAGTTTGGCAGTTAACGGAGTCATAACGGCACAGGCTATCAGCCGCTTCATAGCAGGTGGTTTCTAAGCATTCACCGTTTACAAAGAACTGATCGCCAACACGTAATGCCCTGAGCCCATTGAGTTTATATAAGGTCTCTTCCTGCGTTTTCAGCAAGTCATATATTTCATCGTGCTCATAAGGCGGCTCAGGTGGTGCAATATCTAATTCATGACGAGATTGAGAAATAAACTCACCTAACCATTTGCGGAACAAATCAGGGTCGTTAATCAGTGACTCCATCATTTCACGCAGTTTGATTTGCTCGCCCTGTAATATCTCAGCAGGGTTATCACGGAACGATAAATCAGGATCGCTGTAGCGATAGCTGCCTAAATCATTCGAAATTAAATGGTCAGCAAAGCTGCTCATGAGTTCACGAGTATTCGGCGCGCGGAAGCCAACAGAATAGTTTAATGAGGGCTCAATAGCATAGCCTTCGTGTGGGAACCCCGGTGGGATATACAGGATATCACCGGGTTCCATCTCTTCATCAATGATGGCGTCAAAAGGTTGTACTTGCAGAAGATCAGGGTGAGGGCAATGCTGTTTCATTGGGATCTTTTCCCCAACACGCCAACGGCGACGGCCTTCTCCTTGAATGATAAATACGTCGTATTGGTCAAGGTGAGGACCAACACCGCCACCAGGTACGGAATAAGAAATCATCAAGTCATCCATACGCCAGTCGGATAATACGCGAAATGGCTTCATTAAGGCTGCACTTGGATGATGCCAATGGTCCACAGCTTGCACCAACACAGACCAGTTCTCTTCACCGAGGTGATCATAGCTTTCAAATGGGCCATGGGCTACTTGCCAAATTCCCTCTTTATGGCTGACTAAACGGCTATCAACCTCATCTTCCATCGCCAAACCAGCAAGTTCGTCTGGTGAGATAGGATCAATAAAACGCGCGAACCCTTTTTTGATAAGCAGTGGGCGCTTCTGCCAATGACTGTCGAGAAAACTCTGCCAGTCAAGATTGAGTGTATAATCCATCTTATTGTCCCTAGTAAAAAACTTCTTAAATAGTATACCTGAAACGCTTTGCAAAGTAGGGGCTAAACGGACTCACATCACAGATTAGCTATCTTCAATCATGGATTGCTGTCGAAATGTGACGGCTAAACGTGCACCGCCGAGTGGGCTATCGCTAATGGTGATAGCCCCATCATATTGATCAATGATATCGACTGCGATTGACAACCCTAATCCTTGGCCGGGGCGAAGTGTATCTGCGCGTTGCCCACGAACAAAAATCAGGCTACGCTTGCTTTCAGGAACGCCAGGGCCATCATCATCCACAATTAATGTGAGGCTGTCTTGCTCAACGATGGCGGTGACTTCCACAAATTCTAAACAATATTTGCAGGCATTTTCCATAATATTGCCCATCACTTCCATAAAATCATTCGGTTGACCTAACCAAGTGACCTCTGGGGAAATATCTACGGTAATAGAAACCCCTTTGTGTTGATAAACTTTATGTAGTGCGCTTGCTAAGCTGTCTAAGATTGATGGAACAGATGAAATCTCTCTAAGCATCAGGTTTTCATCACCTTGTGTTGATGCGCGATGTAAATAATAACCGACTTGTTGCGAGATTCGGCCAATTTGCTCTAGCATAATAGGCTCTGCTTGGTCGATATTCATCTGTTTGCCTGAGCGTAGCAGCCGCAAAGTTGATTGTAAAACGGCAAGTGGAGTTTTTAGGCTGTGGGTTAAATCAGATAACGTCGTGCGGTATTTGCTGTAACGCTTTCGTTCGTTAGTTAACAAAATATTCAAATTACGCACTAAGCCCCTAAGCTCAGAAGGCGGGTTTTCATCAAGGGTATCTCGCTCGCCTTTTTCAAGACTGCTGAGCTGGGAAACCAAAGATTTAATTGGACGTAAGCTCCAATAGGCAGCAAGCCATAGTAAGGGAATAACTAAAATAAGGTTAGCCAGTAATACATAACCAAACCATTCCCATACTAACCCTGTGTTTTGTAAATCTTGCGGCAGCGTATCGACGACGACAATGGTTAAAGGTGGAAGATTTTCACCCGCAGCATATTGATTTACGGAAACGGAATGAGTGAGTGGTTCATCGTCAGTTTCTATTTTATCCAGTTTATTATTATATTCTGGATTGTCATCAAGGAGTTGGCGAGTTTCGCGGATATCAGTGTCAATCTCGTATAACCCTTCTTTTTTCAGCCAATCGTTACGGATCAGCCGCTCAACACTGGGCACATCGCGTTGACGCCATAATACTTGCCCTTGTTCATCATAAATAATAACAAGTGTAGGGTTATTCAGCGTAAAATTAGGGGGAACACGGATGTCAATTTTATTGTTTTGCCACTGAGCTAGGCTGTAAATAAGGTTACTTTGGCTTCGTAGTAGGGTGTAAGTTGTTTTATCAAAGCTAATTAAATAGCCAAGTATGGCCACAATGCCATAGGACAGGGTTAATGCAAGAATAACAGCCGAGGTTGCGCACAAAAACCGAGCACGCAACGAAAGTGGTTTAACTTTAAATTTGCTTAGCCACATATTAACCATTCACATCAAAACGGTAGCCTTGGCCACGAACCGTTACGATAACTTCATCATTATGAAATTGCTGAATTTTCTTACGTAATCTACCCATTAAAACATCAATGGTATGGCTTTCTCTGAGCTCTGCGTCTGGATAAAGTTGGCGCATTAAGGAATCTTTGCTGACAACTTTGCCATTGTTGCGTAATAAGGTTTCAATAATGGTGTATTCAAATGCAGTGAGTTTGACGGCTTCGCCGTTTACGGTAAATTCTTTACGGGATAGGTCAATAACAAAATTACCTAACTCTAATACTTGTGATGCTAACCCGCTATTTCTACGCATTAATGCCTGCATACGGGCCACAAGTTCTTCCAGTTGAAAAGGTTTGGTGACGTAGTCATCTGCGCCGCTATTTAAAGCTTGGACTTTTTCTTGCCAACTTTCGCGAGCAGTCAGCACTAAGAGGGGGATATTCACATGATTGCTGCGCCAACGTTTGATCATTGATAGACCATCTTCATCGGGTAAGCCTAGATCGACAACGGCGATGTCAGGGCAGCTTTCATGCAAAAAGTAATCTGCTTCTTTTGCGTCTTCAGCCGAATCAACCTGGTGACCCAGCTCTTTAAGTTGAACTGTTAAATGATGACGAAGTAACGCATTGTCTTCGACGATAAGAATACGCATCTGAAACCCTCATAGTAAAAAGAGATAGTGTCTGCCAAGATGATAGTAGCACTAGAACTGCAATGGTAAAAAGAGATCTCAGCCGCGACAAGGGATTAAGTAAATATAAGTCAAACAAAGCAAAAAAAAAGCGGTTTTTTTCGAGCAATAAGGCGGGTTTGGGGTATTTATGGCTAATATAGAAGCTGTGATAATAAAAAAAGGCGGCACATTGGCCGCCTGATTAAATAAACTGAGATTATTTTAGTTCATCAATAAAAGTGACAGCGTAACCAATGTAGTTAGCAGGCGTCATTGCTTTTAAACGTACCTTTTCATGTTCTGGTAGCTCTAAACCATCAATAAACTGTTTCATGCCTTCTGCAGTAACACGCTTACCACGGGTTAATTCTTTTAGCTTTTCATAGGGCTTTTCGATGCCATAACGACGCATAACCGTTTGAATAGGCTCAGCTAATACTTCCCAGTTTTGGTCTAATTCATCCAGCAAATGCTGTTCGTTAACTTCCAACTTGTTTAAGCCTTTCATGGTAGATTGATAGGCAATTAAGGCATAGCCTAAACCCACACCTAAGTTACGCAGTACAGTAGAGTCGGTTAAGTCACGCTGCCAACGGGAGACAGGCAGTTTGCTTGCCAAATGGCCTAAAACTGCATTAGCTAAGCCTAAGTTACCTTCTGAGTTTTCGAAGTCGATAGGGTTAACTTTGTGTGGCATGGTCGATGAACCGATCTCGCCAGCAATCGTTTTTTGTTTAAAGTGATTTAATGCGACATAGCCCCAAATATCACGGTCGAAATCTAACACAATCGTGTTAAAACGCGCGACACAATCAAACAGTTCAGCAATGTAATCATGCGGTTCGATTTGTGTGGTGAATGGGTTCCATTGAATACCTAATGAAGTCACAAAAGTTTCACTGAATTCGTGCCAGTTTACTTCTGGGTATGCGACCATATGCGCATTGTAGTTACCAACCGCACCGTTGATTTTACCTAAAATTTCAACCTGTTGCAGCTGGCGGAATTGACGCTCTAAACGGTAAGCAACGTTGGCAAATTCTTTACCAATCGTTGATGGTGTTGCTGGTTGACCGTGAGTCCGAGAGAGCAGCGGCAGGTTGCGGTACTCATGTGCCATTGCTTTAATTTTATCAATAATTTGACGCCATTGAGGTAAAAGTACCTCTTCGCGTGCAGTTTTGAGCATTAAGGCGTGAGATAAATTATTGATATCTTCTGAGGTACAGGCAAAATGAATAAATTCAGAAACGGCATGCAGCGCAGGAATATGCTCCACTTTTTCTTTGAGAAAATACTCAACAGCTTTAACATCATGGTTGGTTGTGCGTTCAATTTCTTTAATCCGCATCGCATCTTTTTCGCAGAAGTTCGCGACAATTTCATCTAAGTAAGCGATTGCGTCAGCATCAAATGAAGGAACTTCTTTGATTTGAGCGGTTGCAGCCAGTTTTTGCAGCCAGCGAACTTCAACTTGCACGCGAAATTTCAGTAAGCCAAACTCACTAAAAATAGTGCGTAAAGCGCTGACTTTATCACCGTAACGGCCGTCAATCGGGGATACAGCGGTCAGTGAGGATAATTCCATTGGTAGCAACTCCAGATTTAAAGGTGAGACAAAATTTCTTTCGCCTGGTTTGCCAGACGATTGCGAGAAAACATAAGTTGGATGCGACTTCCACCCACTTGCTGCCAAAGTACTGCGGAACGAATGCCAGCAAGCAGAATTGCGCGAACTTTAGCCTGAACTAAGGTGTTTTTCAGAATGTCAGGGGAGCCCGTTACTTGGATTCTTGGACCTGCGGGGCTGACGACATCAACATAAATTCCTGCTAACGCATTGAATACGCCTTCAGAAAGTGGCTCAAAATAGCTCGCTTGACGCTCAAATTGTTCAATGCGCTGACCAAGTTTATTCATTGCTTCGTCGTCTTTATTTAGACGACGTTCGAGGGCCATCATGCTCAGCATATAACGCGTCATTTCGGCGGATAAACCACTATTCCCCCCCGTTAGCATGCCTAACATTGCACCTAAACCCGTTTTGAGATTTGCAGGGTCATTACCATACACATCTAACGTGGAGTTTGGGTTCATGTTGGTTAGGCTATTGACCATCGTTTCGGCATCGCTATCAAGGCAAGTACCTTCGTGGGCCAGCTTTTGAACCATAGCGCCTGCTTGGCAGATCCCCGCCAAGGCAAGTGTAATGTCGTAATAATTTTTCGCCACAACTACTCCTGAATACGGGCTTCAATAATGCCGCCACCAAGGCAGACTTCGTCAATATAAAACACGGCAGATTGCCCTGGGGTGACCGCGGCAACAGGGTAATCAAATGTGACTTCGATTCGCTCTGCATCAATAGGCGTAATTGTACAAGGGATGTCCCCTTGGCGGTAACGCGTTTTGACCGCACAGCGTAATGGTTTGGTTAACGTTTCTCTATCAACCCAGTCTAATTGCTGCGCAATCAATCCGATAGACATCAAACGCGGATGCTCATGGCCTTGTGCAACAATTAAAATATTGTTCTCAACATCTTTATCAACAACATACCAAGGATCTTCTGAACCTTCTTTTGTTCCGCCAATACCTAAGCCTTTACGTTGCCCTAATGTGTGATACATCAGGCCTTCGTGTTGACCAATGGTTTCGCCATCAACCGTGACAATTGGGCCTGGTTGAGCAGGTAGGTAGCGGCCTAGGAAGTCACGGAATTTACGTTCGCCAATAAAGCAAATGCCCGTTGAGTCTTTTTTCTTTGCGGTGATTAAGCCGATTTCTTCTGCAATACGGCGGACTTCAGGTTTTTCGAGTTCACCGACAGGGAATAGGCTTTTTGCCACTTGCTCATGACTGAGTGTGTACAGGAAATAGCTTTGGTCTTTGTTGCCATCTAAACCACGAAGTAACTGACTTTTTCCATCAACATCACGGCGGCGTACATAGTGACCAGTAGCAATATAATCAGCTCCTAAATCTTCAGCGGCAAATTCTAAAAAGGCTTTAAATTTGATTTCTTTATTGCACAGGATATCAGGGTTTGGCGTGCGGCCTGCTTTGTATTCGGTTAAAAAGTGTTCGAATACATTATCCCAATATTCAGCGGCAAAGTTGATGGTGTGTAACTCGATACCGAGCTTGTCACACACAGCTTGTGCATCAGCAAGGTCAGTTGCTGCGGAGCAATATTCCGTATCGTCATCTTCTTCCCAGTTCTTCATAAACAGACCAGCCACCTGATACCCTTGCTGCTGGAGCAAATAGGCGGATACGGATGAGTCAACACCACCGGACATACCGACGATGACTTTTTTCTGGCTGTTATCTGACATGGTACTGTTATTTGACATGGAAATAGTCTCAATGCGGAAAAATCAAGCCCCATACTTTAGCATGTTGACCCCTTGTTGCACCAGAGTTAGAGAGAATATTATTGCTTGGTGACTATTTCACCAAGCAATAGGGCGTTATTGATAGTGAGTGCCATAAGCTGAAAGAATATCGAGTGAATAATTATTTCCAGTTTGAAAGCAACGTAAGCTTTCAGCGACTAAAGGGGAGCGCAGGCAGTCACTTTCTAAAATGTCTTGCGCGTCGACCCAGTGACAACAGGCGATATCGCTATCTTGCGGGTGGGTTTTACAAATAGCATCAAGTTCGACGGCAAATAAAAAACGAATAAATTGGGTACTATCTGGTGCTATCCATTGGTGGATTTGAATTAATTGGGTTGGCGTAGCCTGTATACCCGTTTCTTCAAGTAATTCTCGTTCAGCAGCTTGTAAGAGGGTTTCGTTGGCCTCTAGGTGCCCTGCGGGTTGGTTCCAAGTCGGCTTGTTATTGATCCATTCTTCCACGACCAAAAATTTGCCTTCAGCATGCACAATTGTTGCGACAGTGACATTGGGTTTAAACAACGTTGACCTCCATCCATTCACCTACTGATAAATTCCCTAAATTAAATTCGCCCATTTGATAGCGAATTAAACGCAATGTAGGAAATCCGATATTTGCCGTCATGCGGCGTACTTGCCGGTTGCGGCCTTCATATAAGGTAATTTTAAGCCAGCTTGTTGGAATGTTTTTACGTTCTCTAATTGGTGGGTTGCGAGGCCACAGCCATTTGGGTTCCTCAACTAACTCTACCCCTGCGGGAAGTGTAGGGCCATCATTTAACATCAGCCCTTGGCGAAATTGAACCAATGCGTTTTCATCAGGTATGCCCTCTACTTGAGCATAGTATATTTTTCCTGTTTTTTTCTGGGGTTGTGTCAAACGCGCTTGCAATTTTCCATCATTAGTTAGAATTAATAAGCCCTCGCTGTCTCTATCAAGGCGACCAGCGGCATAAACATCCGTAATGGGAATATAGTTTTTTAAGGTATCGCGGCCTTGTTCATCGGTAAATTGTGGCAGTACATCAAAGGGTTTATTAAATAGGATAACTTTGCGCACTTTCGCGGGCTGGTGACTAGCTGAAGTTGCTAAATGCTTGGTGGATTTGGCATGTTTTTGTTTTATAGGGGATGCGCCAAATTTAGCCCGTTTCTTAGGTGTTATATTCATTTATGGTTAATCAGATAGTGATGCCAGTAGAAAGGTAAACGTTAGAGTATAATCGAAATCAACGAAAAAAAATATTCTAAGGAGATAGGGCAATATGAGCCACAACGCGTTATGGCCCAGATTTTAATTAATTATTCGCTTATCTCATCAATAAAATCACGAAATATTTCGAATGTGCGCTCAATGAGACCTAAGCAAATTGTATATTCTTGATGACTAAAAGGAATGGTATCAATAAGCCCAACTTCACTACCCATAGTATGACCGCTTTCACGACTAAAATGAAGATCACCACAATAAACTAACGTATCAGGGGAATGTTGTGCAATTTCATTTAAATAAGTAAAAAATACACTGCCTGTGGCTTCAATTGACTCAATGATGACTAATCGAATTTTTGCAGGCTGGTTTGATAGCATTTCAATGAGTTGATAAGTGAGTTTACGATTCGCTTCCATTTGTGGTGACCATAGCCACGCTAGTGTATCTGTTATAGGTTGTGACTTATTCATTTTCAATGTGCATAAATCACTGAGATACCATGGCCAATGATTTTCGTCTTCATGTGCGTGTGTATTAACAGCTACCTCTAACGCATTTTGTGGAGAAGTAAAAGGCAAAATAAATTTATTTAAATCACCAAAGCTCATAATAAAAAAGGCTATCTTAGGCAAAAACTCTAGAGATTCAGCGGTAGGGCGCTGAGGGTCGATGGGCCTTAAGAAAAAAGGATGTTGAGCATATTCACTTTTCTTTTTTTCAATAAAAATAGATAGTTTTTTCATATAATCACCTTTTTATGAGTTGTTTATTAATGATTTTATATTCATTTTATATTTGCCAATATTGCGATATTTATTAGTGGGAGTTATTTCTTAGCTTGTTTTATGTACTTATTGTTCGCTTTCACTAGAGATTAAAAACATTAAAATCATAAAAGTAATAAATTTAGGATTTGTTAATTAAAGCTATTGTTTATTAAGGATAAAAAATAACAGGCAACTCAATTTATGTGAGCAGTTCGAATGTTTATTAACGTTATTCCAGATAAAATTAATGTGAATTGAGTTTCAAAGTCGTCAATGTAGTGTTATTGGGTTTCGATGATTTGTAGGGTATGAGTAAGTTATCTTTCTCAGTAACGAAATGATTTTAAAAGGAATTATTCTGTTTTTATTCACGTGTTAGTGCGTTTAATGCGATCAAGACTAAAGCTTAGGTGAGTAATCATTGGCGTTCGACGCAGATTGCAGTAGTATTGACACGTCTCTTACAAAAAATTAACAAGCAAAATACGCAAGTGAAAGGAGAGGTTAATGGAAAGCAAAGTAGTAGTTCCGGCAGAAGGCGCTAAAATTACCATTGATGCAAAAGGCAAACTAAACGTTCCGAACAACCCAATTATCCCTTATATCGAAGGTGACGGCATTGGTGTTGATGTCACTCCAGCAATGTTAAAAGTGGTTGATGCGGCAGTTAAGAAAGCTTACAACGGTGAGCGCAAAATTTCTTGGATGGAAATTTACACTGGCGAAAAATCTACACAAATTTATGGTAAAGATGTTTGGTTACCAGAAGAAACTCTCGATTTAATCCGTGATTACCGTGTTTCAATTAAAGGTCCGTTAACAACTCCAGTTGGCGGTGGTATTCGTTCTTTGAACGTTGCACTGCGTCAACAACTTGACCTGTACATCTGCTTACGTCCAGTACGTTACTACAAAGGCACACCAAGCCCAGTTAAACAACCTGAACTGACGGATATGGTTATTTTCCGTGAAAACTCAGAAGATATCTATGCAGGTATTGAGTGGAAAGCCGGCAGCGCAGAAGCTGACAAAGTGATTAAATTCCTGAAAGATGAAATGGGCGTGACAAAAATCCGTTTCCCACAAGATTGTGGTATCGGTATCAAACCATGTTCAGAAGAAGGAACAAAACGTTTAGTTCGTGCTGCAATTGAATATGCAATTGATAACGGCCGTGATTCAGTGACTTTAGTTCATAAAGGCAACATTATGAAATTCACTGAAGGTGCATTTAAAGATTGGGGCTACCAATTAGCACAAGAAGAATTCGGCGGCGAATTATTAGACGGTGGTCCATGGGTTAAAATTAAAAACCCTAAAACGGGCAAAGATATCATCGTTAAAGATGTGATTGCTGATGCATTCTTACAACAAATCCTGCTGCGCCCTGCGGAATATGATGTTATCGCATGTATGAACCTAAACGGTGACTACATTTCTGATGCATTAGCAGCACAAGTTGGCGGTATCGGTATTGCACCAGGCGCTAACATCGGTTCTGAGTGTGCATTGTTCGAAGCAACTCACGGTACTGCACCTAAATATGCAGGTCAGGATAAAGTAAACCCTGGCTCTATCATCCTTTCCGCTGAAATGATGTTACGCCATATGGGTTGGACTGAAGCGGCTGACTTAATCGTTAAAGGTATGGAAGGCGCAATCGCGGCTAAAACTGTAACTTACGATTTCGAACGTCAGTTAGAAGGCGCTAAATTACTGAAATGTAGCGAATTCGGCGATGCAATGATCGCACACATGTAATTTATTACGTGGTGTGATTAATAACGGGAGCCTAAAAACTCCCGTTTATTTTGCCTAGAAAAATTCTTCTGCAAAACTCTTCTGCAAAACAGACTACAAAATAATCGTTATTTTATAGCTAAAACCTGCCAATTTTTCCCTCTGTCATCATGATATTTATCGGTCATTGCTTGGCTCTTATGTCCCAATAATGTTTTAGTATCGATGCCTTGATCTCTATATAACC
Source organism: Providencia sp. UF-183 (assembly GCF_058246155.1). Classification (NCBI taxonomy): domain Bacteria; kingdom Pseudomonadati; phylum Pseudomonadota; class Gammaproteobacteria; order Enterobacterales; family Morganellaceae; genus Providencia; species Providencia sp. UF-183. The sequence continues at coordinate 256,802 of NZ_JBSICD010000004.1, forward strand.
TTTCCGATAAAGAACGTTGCTCATAAAATGAAGCTGGCGTTCCTTCCCCTCAGTCAATATCAGTTTTATTTAGCGTCGTCTTAAAATTTGTTGTTATTGTATTTGCAGTGACTTGGTCACCGCGATTTGCTTGAGAAGTCGTGCGTAAGTAATGGACTAGATACGGACTGAGAACACGGTCTTTTTTATGCCAAAATAAACATAAAGCTTGCTGTTACCTTTGTTCAGAGTTACATGTGTAGTTATGCACAATATGGTCAAACAAAGGTTTATCGTATGATTAAAAAAATCACCCTAATGCTGTCTTTGCTTTTTATGCTATCAGCATGCTCAGTTAAAACACTTCACTTAACACAGGAACAAGCAAGCAGAATTCCACCTATGGGAAATGTAAAGGTGATTTTGCCTGAACTAAGTAAGCACAATATTCAGTTTGCAAGCACACCTTCACTTTTTATTACATATCGCTCCAGCGATTTAAATAAAATAAAGACGGAAAAATATCTTTTCATTTCTCTTGATGAAGCGACTAATAACCAAGAATATGTCATTAGTGTACCAGACTACGAAGGAGTCACTGTTGGCAGTATTTCATTATTGATTGCATATAGCGTTAATGGAGATTCAACTATATATGCTAATGCACCCATAAAGTTAAATGCTATCTATTATGAAGATAGATATGAGATAGATAAGCTGTTGAAAGAGAAACACTATAAAAATGGAGATAGCATTGACTATATTTTTGATATAAAAATGCAGCCAAATTTAAAACTAAAAGAGTTATATTTCTATACGGATAAAGATGTTGTCTATGGTTCAGGGCTTTCATCAGTGTAATGATATGCAGTGCTTATAAGTGAAACCTATACGGCAAGAAAGTTTAAGCAAGCACACTATTTCGAACAACAAAATATCCCCAAAATTATTCTAATGGCTACGCATTGCGTGGCCTTTTTTCGCATATAGTCATCGCAAATCGCTATCAACATATTTTATTAACACAATAGCGTTTTATCGAGCGAGTTTTTATAACTATAAGGTAACATCAAGTATTAGCCCTGACGCTCTTGAAATCCACCCGCAAAGCTAAGAGTTACCTTATCATTGTGGAGAATGTTAAGATTGATTGGATAACTATTATTTTGACCTGATTAATATTATAGTGTTTCTAAGTTAAATTAGCGGATGCAAACCAAATGAAAACACTAAGAATTAAAAAATATATTGAAGGTAGTTTAGATGAAGAGATAAACGTTCCTGTGGTCTTTATCTCTATGCTTAATGGTATTTTACCAAATCAGGCTGTTGTCTCATTAAGAAACGCTGGCTTTGATTTTGATGAAATCATTAATGCAGCTAAAAATAAGCAGAGCTATAAAGCAGAAGCGGTTATTGATGAAAAAGGTGTTACTAAACGAGTAGAGCTTTCGATTAGCTAATAATATTGTTTAGCATTTTAAGAGGCTGCCTAGAGCAGCTTTTTCTATTTAAGAGAGATAGTTATGACTATTCAAGATTAATTTAATTTTTATAGCCGTCAGCTAATAACTGGTGGCTTTTTCATTTTTCGAGGAAAACAAAAAAGCCTCGACGCCGGGGCTAAATAAAAAGAAGCAATAGTTTTGAACACACTATCAGGATAGGTGATTAGAAAAGTTTTCACATGAATTAAGCGTAAGCAAATACGAAAAAGAAAATACGAATGTGAAGACATGGCAGGCGTTAGTTTTATCTAGTCTTCATTTTCTATGTTATTTTTAGTGTCTTCTTGTTGAGTAGCGGTCTTAGGGGGGTTACTCAGCATCAATACTAACCATACAAGAAATGCGATCGCTGAAAATACCAAGACATTAACAATCCATACAAAAATTTCACCAATATCCGTATACGACTCCATAGAAATTTATTAAATTTAGATTAAGTTAGTTTAATGTGATTTAAATTGCAAATATATTAAGTATGTTGACTTGGTTAAGAAGTTACTGTGGGCTGGTGTTGCATTGAAAGTCGTACTGGTAATGACAGTAGAAACAATGAAGTTAACACCAGCTGAAGCGGAGTGGCAGAACATTACTGTTGTAGCTGGCTATTCGCAAGACCATACAGAGAAATAATGGCAATAGACGAAGAGTATGGTTAAAGGGAAATTTCTAAATCATGTGGCAATATGCCATTGGATATTAAATAGATAACAATAACTCACGATGACCCGCCTACAGCAGGTTTTTAATATAAATTAAAATTGTACAAAAATACTGCAATAAAAATAATTAGTGGAATCAAAAATGAAGCAAAGAATGAATTAAAGCATCCTGACATAGATGTGTCGCCTTTATATTTATTATCCATATAAAGCGCTATAGCTATGAAAGAAATAAATGAAACAAGGAAAGCGATGAGAAGTGCGGAAAAAACCTCAGCCATAAATCACATAATCTTTAAGTTATTTTAAGTTACCAGTACTATACATAAGTTAAATATTTATAGCCATTAGCTAATCATTGGCGGCTTTTTTATTGCAAATTACCAAGTCAGTTCATGCGGACTGGTTTTCTAATTTGTTATGAGGGAAATATTATGGCTAAACCGGGTTGGGGGACGCTACATTACGATTTCGAAAGTCAATTAGAAGGCACTAAATTACTGAAATGTAGCGAATTCGGCGATGTAATGATCGCACACATGTAATTTATTATGTGATGTGATTAACAACAGGAGCCTAAAAACTCCCGTTTTATTTTGTCTAAAAATATTCTTCTGCAAAATGATTCGAAATCGGTGCATCAATTTTCAATAGTTAGAGAACAAACTATTAGGTGTCATTTAATGTTTTGATTTTCTTATGAAAATATATATTTGCTGTTCATTTCTAAGTTGAATCATCGCAATAAATAGCACTTATCGTTTAAGTTGTTCTTTAAAATACTCAGCGCCATCTCTAATGGCTTCATCAGCAATATCCATCATACGGCTATAATGTAAAAATGCATGTAATGTACCTGGGTACATTTTATATTTGCAGGATATCTTATTGGCATTTAATACACCAAATAATGCGGTGCTATCATCCAGTAAAGGGTCAAATTCTGCACTGGCAATAAAGCAAGGCGGAATATTATGCGTTAAATCATTATTGAATAAACAGTAATATGGGGATCCGCGGCTTCCTGACTCACCAAGATAGGCATTATCATAACTTTCAAGGTCTTTTTGTGTTAAGCCATCCCATTCCCCACCATAAAGTCGGCGACTTGCTGAATCTTGTAAACCATAGAGCCCATACCAAAGTAAATTGGCTTTAATCTCTTGATTTTCAATGTTATTGTCGCGAAGCCAAAGCGTTGTTGCCAATGACAGCATAGCCCCAGCGGAGTCGCCTGCAAAGCCTGTTTGCGCCATATTAATATTATACTTATCGGTATTAATAGAATAAAACTGATATACCGCAGATATTTCCTCAATTGCTTGGGGATAGCGGGCTTCAGGTGATAAAGAATAGTCCACACCAATGACAGTGCAGCCGGTATATAATGCCAGCAAACGCATTATCCTGTCGTGGGTATCAAGGTTACCTAAAATAAACCCGCCACCGTGGATATAAAACAATGTCGCTGGCGAATTGATTACAGGCTGAAATATGCGTGTAAGAACGCTTCCATAAGGGGTTTGGATGCAGACATCGCGGGTTGATTGCATGGATGGTGCGCCGGCATTCCAATGTTTTCTATCTTTATTATAAGCATCTCGTAACGATGCTAAATCAGCATCTTGGGGGGTATTGGAAGTTACTTTTGAATAAAAATCAATAACTTTCTTCATTTCTGTTGAAATAAGGTCAAGCACTTTTACTTTATTTTTTTGGTTCATTTTTCCTCCTACCATCGTGGTTTTTATTGTAGATGGACTAGAGTATTAAGATGTGACCTTGTTATCCAATATTAAAGAATATTTAATTTGTTATATGGTGACATAGCTTTAATTAACAAAAAATAATATAAATATGTTATTTGTTAAAATCATTGAAAGCCCAGGGGGAAGTGTGACTTTACCTTGGGCTTTCATCATGGCTAGTTCAAGTAAACTTCAATAAAATTCTTTATGTCTTTTTTTAATATTTTAGATATAAAAAAAAGGTGCTCTGCATAAATAGAACTATCGCCATTTTCATATTCTATATATAATTTATCTGATATTTTTAGTGAACTGGCCATTTCATGAATTGAAATTTTGTTCAGTATTCTGTTTTTTTGAATGTATAACCCAAGGTTTTTGTTGTTTTTTTTCATTTTTATAAGCTGTCTTGTTATTCTCTAGTGTTGGTGGTTAATACTATTTTTATTAAATGTATAGGTATTGGTTCTTTTTTGATGAAGGGTCTAAGTATAGTTTTAATCCCAAGTCTATTATCTCACCTTCACTTTCTAGTTCTCTTAATAAAGAAATAAAAAAAGATTCAACGCTGATATTTAGTTTCATTAAAAATAATAAAATAAGACTAAATGAAATAGTGTTAATTCCATTTTCATAACGAGAAATTTGTTGTTGACTAACATGGAGTAATTTACTGATTTCAGCGCCAGTCATATCATTTTCAATGCGCTTTTGCCTTAAATAGTTCCCCACTAATATATTGACTTTGCTATTTAAAATAGCACGATCCATATTGACTCCTTTTTTGATTAAGAATTTTCTGAGGTAAAAACTAGTCAAATATTTATATCAAGTACAATCGTTTTAAATGTTTTTTTATCAGTTTTTCAATTGATAAAAACTATCAATTGAAGTCAATCAATTGTTTGATATAGATGGAGCTTTGATTAAAAATTTTTTTAAAACAAGAGAATAGATAAATTTACCTATTTTTTATTTTTTTTAGAGATATTTATTGACAATTGCAGATACGCGCATAAGGAGTATATGCAAAGGCATTTTTTTTGTATCTATAAATAATAATATGAATCAGTAATTTCTAATTATTGTGTGGAGTTTTATTTTATTGCTATTGCATTTATTTTTTTTGTTATTTTTTTTACAAAAAAATTTTATATTTTGAATATTACGATTTTTTTTGAAATAAAATGTTACTCCCTGAAATTATTGGTTACAAATATTTTTTGTAAGAAAAGAAATTACTGTTTCATCACTAGTTTAGAATGGGGGAGTGTACAGAAACAAACAGGTACCCTATATCAGAATTAGGCGGAATAATTTAGGTTATCAGTGGATAGGACTAAAGCCTAATTCTTTGATGAAGAAAATGAGACTAGGCTTAGTTACATAGAAGCATTCAGTATTAAACAAGAATTAATATTACCCATTAGAGCAACGTTCAAAATTATGCTTAGCTTGCTTAATTGCTTGCTTTTCAATATCCCTTAAACTAAGGGTCATCATATCTAACCCTTTGATATCCATCTTGAAGTTGTGGGTAGACTTATCATCCCCTGTTAAGGTGATATCTAATCCTATAATTTTGGAGTTTTCTTCTAAGATACTTATTTGTGTTAAATTAAACCTCATAGCAAAGCCTTATATAGAGTTAACCTAATATTAGTCTAGGTAAAGGTAATATTAATTTACGTTAAAAAATCATGTATTACCTTAACAAAGGGTTAAATAATGTAACGGCTAAGCAATGAACTTTGGATAATTGACATTCATTAGCGAAATATATTGCAATTAACTCTAGAAGGTTAAAAATTGTTGTTTAACATCGTCACAGGCTGAAATTAAATGAATATTCACCAGCATAAACGGATATATTCCATGTTAACTCTTTTTTAGCTACATATTTATGAGCATATCCTATGCTACGACAAGTGCGTCATCGGAAGCTTTTGTAAGAGAATTCCAACAAGACTATCTAAACTGGACAACCAATCGTTTAATCGTAAAGGTGCTCAACCGAAACAGTATGTGGTATTGGCTCAGAAGGAGTGGAACTATATTTTGTATAAATACACGTTACCTAATTTTTCTGGGGAAAATATTGCTTACGGATCTGAGTCAAGTCACCATCCAGTAAAAGAAAAGTTTTTATTTATAAAAAAGGACAAAGATAAAACAATCGTCAGGACTCAATTATTGGAAGAAGGGCATTATTCACCTATCTATGAGTATCACCTCATTTTTAAGGAAAACCGTTGGTATTTGACACAAATTTATGTTGTAGACGAAACTGATGGGCAGCTATACCCAGGTTTATGAGCTCTTTGAACGCAAAAATGAAATAGTGCTTTACAGTAAAATTAAATAAGTAAATAATACTGTTTATTTGTACAGTATTATTGGTGGCGTATGAATTTTGAAAAGATAGAGTCTATGGTGTTACCTGTAAATCTCCCTTTGTTTCTTAGCGGAGTTCCTGCGGGGTTTCCATCTCCTGCAACTGACTATATTGAAGAGAAAATCAATCTAAATCATATCTTAATTAAACATCCTGAAAGTACGTATTTACTTCGAGTCGAAGGCCATTCAATGATCGATGCAAACATCAAAGATGGGGACATCATTATTGTTGATAGCGCCATTACAGCAAAAGATGGTGATATTATTATCGCGAGCTTGGAAGGGGAGTTTACAGTTAAAAAGTTGCAACAATATCCCCTTAGACTATTACCAATGAATAATGCATATTCGCCCATTTCTATTGAAGAAAATAATGATTTTCAAATATTTGGTGTTGTTACGTACATAATTTATCAGGCTAAATAATGTATGCATTAGTTGATGTTAATTCATTTTATGCCAGCTGTGAGAAAGTTTTTCGGCCTGATTTAACCCATAAACCCGTTATTGTCTTAAGTAATAATGATGGATGCGTAATTGCACGTTCTTCTGAAGCGAAGGCTTTAGGGGTAAAAATGGGGGAGCTTTACTATGAACGTCAACCATTTTATCAACGTAATCATATTCATGTTTTTAGCTCAAATTATGCACTGTATGGGGATATGAGCCAAAGGGTGATGGCTTTATTATCATCTTATAGCCCACATACTGAAATCTACTCTATTGATGAAGCTTTTTTAGACCTTACGGGAATAGAAAACCTTTTTAAACTAGAAGAGTACGGGCGAAATATTCAAGCAACAATATTAAAATGTACTCATCTTCCTGTTAGTGTTGGTATTGCCCCTACAAAAACATTAGCAAAAATGGCAAATCTAGCTGCAAAGCGTTGGAAAAAAACAGGCGGTGTTGTCGATTTATCTGTTAGAGAGCGTCAGCGAAAATTAATGGCTCTTATTTCGATAGAAGATACTTGGGGTATTGGACGAAAAATTTCCGCACAATTAAGAGGTATGGGAATTTATACTACTTTAGATCTCGCTAATACTTCACCTACCATGATGCGCAAATCGTTTAGTGTCGTAGTTGAAAGAACAGTTAGAGAACTTAATGGTGAAGCCTGCATTGCTATAGAAGAAGAAAGCAAGGTAAAACAGCAAATCCTTTTTTCTAGATCCTTTGGTGTTAAAGTTTTTGATTTTGAAACAATGCGAAGGGCCGTGTGTGATCACGCAGAGCGTGCAACCGAAAAATTGAGAAAAGAAAAACAGCGTTGTAAGTGTATTAGTTTATTTATTCAAACAAACCAGAGAGCTATAGGGCTAAATTATTCTAATAAAATCAGCGTGCCACTGGAGTATCCTAGTAATGATACTAGGGATATTATCCAAGCCCTAATGAAAGGATTGTCATTAATCTGGCGTGATGGTTATCGCTATTGTAAAGCAGGGATTATTTTATCTGATTTTACAGATAACGATATTACACAATTTGATATGTTTTCGACCCAAAAAATGTTTAAGAACAGTGATAAATTAATGCAAACATTGGACATGATAAATCGCAGTGGGTTAGGAACAATAGGTTTTGCAGGGAAGGGAGGAGCTTATGGTTATAAAATGAAAAGAGAGTTACTGTCTCCTGCGTACACAACAAACCTTGCAGAAATTCCTATTGTTAAGAGCTAATTATATTATGTAAAAAAAAGCCCCTGCAAGCAGGGGTATCTAATGGAAATGTATCTGTATAATTATAGTTATCTATTCATCCACCCTTGGGTAGATAGATTGATAATACCAGTGTTTATCTTTTAATCCAATTTAGAGTGAATATAAATATAAAAATGCGAGGGAAATGTCGCTAGGCTCGAGAAGAACCAAGTGTATAGTTAGTTGTATTGAGCGTGTTTTCAGGGTGTTTATAATGTTAAAAAAGCAAAATCCTTATTACTTTTTAACATTAAAGAGAAAATAATTACAATTTTTTAAAGCGAAGTTAGCACATTAAAATCAAAGTGAAATGCCTGAAAATGACATAAAGCCTAAAGACATTAAACCTACAGTAATAAAGGTTATTCCTAATCCTCTTAAGCCTTTTGGAATATCGGAATATTTCATTTTTTCACGAAGACCAGCGAGTGCAATAATTGCAAGCATCCAGCCAATCCCACAACCTGCACCATAAACAACAGATTCTGTAAATGTGTAATTTCTTTCCACCATAAAGATTGTTGCGCCGAAAATAGCACAGTGGATCGTTAATAACGGTAGGAAAACACCCAATGAGTGATAAAGTGAAGGAATAAATTTATCAAGAAACATTTCTAAAATTTGTACTAACGCGGCTAAAACAGCAATAAACGTTACAAAAGATAAGAAAGAAAGGTCAATACCTTCAGCTATAGCCCCATCTCTTAGAGCATAGTTATAGATCAAGTTATTGATTGGTGTCGCGATAGTGAGCAAAGCGACTACAGTTAATCCTAGCTTAAAGGATGTTTTCACTTCTTTAGACACTGCAAGGAATGTACACATCCCAAGGAAGAAACTCAGCGCCATATTTTCAATGAATGCTGCCCGGATAAATATGTTTAAATGATTTTCCAGCACAAACCCTCCTTTATATATATTATGGCAATATTTAACAATAAAAACAGTTCATTGTATTAAAAATTACCAATGTTAATGGGGGCAGAGATCTGTATAAGATAGCCCTCCAATAAATTATAGATGTCATTTTCAGGACTTATCCAAGATTACTTGAAAAAACTGAATGGCATGAAATTACAAAAACAGTAGTTATCATTGTTTAATATTATGGATAAAATGATAAAAATTAGCAAGATGCATTGTTTTGGAAAAACGTGAAATTTTTGGTAATTATCATGTTTTATATGAATTTTGTGATCTAAATAAAGAAAAGGCTCAAATAGCTTAAAAATAGAAAGTTAATAAGTATTAAAAGTTAGGTTTTTGGCTAGGTTTTAAAAAAAACCTGAATATACTGATATGAATTATATGGGTATTATTTGTGGGTTATATGTACTTTATGTGTTTTTAAGGTTTTTAAGTTGAAAATAAGCAATTTAAAAGCAAGGCCTACCCTGCATTAAAACATAAGACCCCTTGAAATAAACGATTTGCAACATATAAAGGATAAAGAAACTATTGTTAAGAAAAGAGGACAGAATGAATAGCATGCAATTGGTTAAGCTGGCGTTGGATTCAGTGTTAGGGGCTCAAATTGGCAATCTGTCGGTGATAGAGCAGTTTTTTTCTAGAAGTTATGTTCAGATTGTAGATGGTAAAAAAATTGACTTTGATGGATTCGTTAAGCATATGCAAGTACTAAAGGAAGCCACAGAGTCAATTAATATAACAATAAAGTCTATTGCACAAGAAGGCTACCGTGTTCACACACAACACTATGCAAAGGCAATTAAAAAAGATGGTTCTTGCAGCGAGTATGAAGTATTTGCTTGCTTTAGTCTCTCGGATGGCAAAATTGTGCGTTGCGAAGAGTTAACGAGAATGATCCAAGGTGCTAACTCTGACCATAATTTAGGTTCGAGAACCTAAATTATTCAAACATTGATTCCCCGTCTTATGAATGTAGTTAATTAACGACAAAAAGGTAAAATTAACTGCATTAATCTATCTTATTGATTTTCAAATAAATTATAAATCCCTCTCAGTCCAGACAAAACAAAAAAAGCATTATTTTTTTGCCTATCTATTACTAAATGTTTCTACTCCTTAAGGGTTATTTAATTGATTTATAAATGAAATATAACTTAAGTTCGATTTGTAGTGTGTAATAAATTAACATTTTACGCTTAATTTGATACACATTTAAGGTGTATTTGCGGGTTATTACATTGTATCTTTATTTCATCGAAATCTGGTGATTAATACTTTAATAGTAAGTTAAATTAGACTATTAAGTTGCTAGGAATTTTCTTAACGAATATAAATTCTATTTTTAAAATTATAAATTAAATGGGGATACACATATGTCAATGTTCAAAAAATTAACACCTGCGTTCATTATTTCTAGCATCTTATTAAGCCCAACTGCGTTTTCAGCAAGCCAAGGTGCAACCGTAACATTTGAAGCTATGGTGCGCACAGCAAGTTGTACTGTTTCATCAACAACAGAAGGCGCTATGGTTAATTGGGGCGTATTCACAACGCAAGACCTCGCCAATACAGAGGCAGGTAATGCATTAGGTGAAACTAAAGATTTTAATCTGACACTGACAGAATGTTCATCAGAAAACGAGATTGGTGATACGGCTGTCCATGTGCATGCTTCTGGCTCCGCTTCTGCATTTAATCCTAATTTATTTGCAAACGCTTCATCTAAGTCTCTAGCAGTTAAATTACAGGCAGTAGATACAAAAAATACCCTTATTGATGTTAAGCCAAACAAAGATGCCGAAGTGACAATTGCAGATACATTAGCAGAACAAGGTTTTGCACTTATTCCAATGAAAGCGTCACTAATTATGGTTAATAAAGCGTCTGTAGGTGATAGTTTAAAAGTACCTGTCACATTTACAGTTTCTTATAACTAAGGATTACAGGTGTTGTCAGTATTAGTAAAACAATAAGCGAGATACTGTCAACACCTAAAATGTGTAGTAATATAGACAAAATAATGTGGAAATTTATGTTTTATTAAACTTACGCATAAAGCATAAATTCTGACATAACAATTTGAACGTGTGAAAATTGGAAATAACAATGAGAATACAAACAGCAAGAGCAGTTATTGTATCAAGTTTATTTGCGTTTATGGTACCTACCTTAGCCTGGGCCAAAGGTGTTAGTTTAGATGCAACACGCATTGTTTATCCACAAAATGAGAAAAGTGTTTCTATCGCTGTTAAAAACACGGATCCTCAAGTGACATATTTAAGCCGTTCATTCATCACGGATAAAGACAATAAGCCAACTAAAATATTTGAGGTAACGCCACCTGTATTCAAAATTACGCCAGGAATGAAACAGGATGTTAGGATTATCAGCAAAAATAATTCACTGCCAACAGACAGAGAAACATTGTTCTATTTTCATGCCACAATGATTGCAGGGCAAAATGCACAAGTCGATGGTGATGCGTTGAATATTGGTTATGATCACGTGGTCAAATTATTTTATCGTCCACAAAATCTATCAATGACATCAGCACAAGCACAAGAATTACTTAAATTTAAAATTGATGGGCAAACTCTTAAGGTTACTAATGATTCCCCATACTATATTAATTTAGCTCAAATTAAGCTAAATAATCAGCGTGTTGATATGAGTATGGAAAAAGGAAATACGATGGTCGCCCCATTTGAATCAGTGAGTTATCCAATTTCATCATCGATGATAAAGGGAACAGTAACTTGGCGTGTACTCACGGATTTAGGTGGAACAAATGAATTTAAAACACAGATTTAATAATAAAACTAATTGGCTAATTTTACTTTTATTGCTTGGTAATATAAGCGTTATGGCATATGCAGTAACAGAACAAGACCAGCAGACTGATTTGATTGTGAAGGGCAAGGTTTCAAAAGGAACTTGCTCTTTTGCTTTTTCTAGTAAAACAGTGGAATTTACCAAACCTTTAGTTTCGGCAGAAATAGGTAATGTAAAAGATACTCAGTCCCCTCTAGAGCCATTTAGTATTCAATATATTTGCCAAGACTACTCTGAAGAAATCATTCCTGATTTGCAGGTTGCAATAAAACCTGATGGAAACTCGAATATTATAGACGGAAAGTTATCTCCCAAAAATAATGTGACGAATGCGGCTTTTGTTTTGCAGCAATGTAATGAAGGAAGTGCAGATTGCTCCTTTATGAACTTTTCAAACCAAGGTGCTGAAGTGGGATTTCCGGTCCAAAATGGTGAAAATGAAAAACATTTTAAAGTTCAAGTAGTGAAACTAGATGGAGCCCCGATAAAATCAGGAAAATTAAGTGCGAGTGTTGTTTTTTCATTCATTCAACCATAAGAAGCAAACGTTATGAGAAATTTATCACCTCTATTTACATTATGTTTGTTACTCGCAGCCCCTCAGCTTGCTTTTGCTAGTAATACAGCGAACTTTGATTTTAATATCAAGATTATCGCACAAATGTGTAAAATTTCGATTGTTGGTACATCTCTCAATGAGGTGGATTTTGGTAATGTGACTGTCGCAGATATACGTGGAAATAAAGTCCAGCCTATTCAAACTAAAATTATATTAACTGATTGTACAACAAGCAATTTTATTGGCGCACATGTTAAAATATCACCTAAAAATTATTTGGATGGAATTACGTTTATTGATGACCCAAATAAAGGTTTTGGGATCAGCTTTTCTGATAAAAGTAACATCATGAATTCAACCTCGACTACAGACTTTTATGAAAGAGAAAGCAATGTCTGGAGTAACATCAGCGAAAATCAGCTTGATAAAACGCTTTATACTTATGTAAGGTGTAAACAGGGTAATGAATGTGCACCACAGGTCGGTGATTTTCAATCGACTATTACATTTTCATTTGTTGTTGATTAAATGAGGTAGGCATGAAGCATACAGCGTTACTTACATTGGCCATATTTTGTTTTTGGTTAATTCCAAATGCTGTATTTGCAGATGGTATCCGTTTGGAGCAAACCCGAGTTATCTTTAAAGATGATGCAAATAACCAATCAGTCACAGTATCGAACGATGAAAGTTCGCCATATTTAATTCAAGCCGGGGTAACAACACATGTTGATGGTGGGCGAAATCAGCATTTCGTAGTCACTCCTCCGTTGTTCAGAATAGATGCTAAAAGTAAATTTACATTACGTATTTTTTTAAAAAATAAAAGTGGATTACCTGCTAATGAGGAATCCATTTTTTATTTGAGTACAAGAGCAATTCCTGCAACGAATGTAGCTGAAAACTCAGAAAATAATGCGAAATTAGTTTTTGTTACAAATATAATAATTAAATTGATTTATCGTCCAAATGGTCTCGAAGTGCCTGATGATAGCATATTTAAACAGGTAAATATTGTGTACAAAGAAGGGCAATGGCAGTTTATTAATCCAACCCCTTATTATATGACACTCGTGAATATCCACGTGAATAATAAGCCTTATAAGCATAGTGTCCTTATTGCGCCATTTAGTCTGTTACCTATTGAGGGATTCTCTGGGAATATTACACAAGGTCAGTGGCAAATGCTAAATGACTATGGTGGGCTAACATCAGTATATATGCTAGCTTCAAAGTAATATGGGTAAGGTAGACTAATGTATAAAAAAACAATGTTTTTTATTCGATTTATATTTTTATTGGTGTTTTGTTCACAATATTCCTATTCACTCGCAGCAGAAAACGGCCTTAAATTTTCTTTGCAACGTTTAACTTATGTTTCAGGGGCTAAAAGTATTTCTGTAAGTTTACGAAATACAGATAATCAGCCTTACCTGATGCAAGCAAATATGAAATGGCTAGACGAAAAAACGGGTTTAAATATTATAGAAAAAAATGTCAATCCACCTTTTACTGTTACACCACCTTTGTATAAAATTTCTCCAGAAGAGTACCACAGCTGGCGAATTTTTTTTACAGGCAAACGGGATGTATTACCAGATGATAGAGAAAGTGTCTTTCTTGTTCAGTTGAAAGCCATTCCATCAACAGCTCCATCTCAGGAAACTTTGCAATTTACTGTCATGAGAGCGTTATTATTCAAAGTGTATTACCGGCCAAACTCATTAAAAGATATAAAACTGACCGAAGTTGCAAAGCAATTAAATTTTCGAAGAGAAGGTGATCAACTCATCGTTAAGAATAATATGGGAATATATGCCACATTTAATTCATTATCTGTGGGAGGGTACCGTTTAAAAGATGAGCAACTTTATGTTTCGGTTGCCCCATTTAGTGAGCAAAAATACGAGATCCCCAAGGATGTAATGGGCAATGTAGTTTGGGATATTCTTGATGAAAATTTATTTCCGACAGAAAAATTCACAGCAGAACTTAACTAAAATAAATGCTAAGCACAGCAATTAAAGGAACGTCATCAATAGAAATGATGGTGAAATAACATGAGAAGTAACCTTATTAAAACATATTTATTATGTTCGTTTATATTGCTGCCATTTTCTAGTCGTAGTGATGTTTACTTCGATCCCAGTTTACTTGATGAACAACTAGGTATTGACCCAAATGAAGTTGATTTAAGCCATTTTTCACAGGAAAGTAGTGTTCCAACAGGAACTTATACAATGCTGGTTTATGTCAACCAAGCGTTAAAAGGTGAGTACACTCTCAAATTTGTTGCGAACGAGAAGAATGCAGTTGTTCCTGAGTTTACACCTAAATTTTTAGCCTTAATTGGCGTGAAAGTAGACAGCATTGCTGATCTTCGAGCGCTACCCGAAGAATATGTTATCACCGATTTACCACATTATATTGTGGACTCCAGCGTTAAAACGGATTTAGCGAATGTTAGCGTTAATATTAGTATTCCTCAAATTGCAATGGAACAAACGGCGAATGGTTATATTGACCCATCATTATTAGATAATGGTGTTCCAGCATTTTTAACAAATTATATGTTTAGTGCGAACCATGCGGTAAATAAGTCGACATCTAGCCAAAAACAAAAAAGTGACAATTTATTTGCAAGCTTACGTATGGGGGCAAATGCAGGCGCATGGCGTTTACGTTCTACTATGACCCATACTTATAATAGACAGGATAGTGCGGGAAACAGCATTACGCGCAACGAAAATAATTTTTCAAACACATATGTCTCTCGAAACTTATATGCGCTTCGTTCAGATTTGCTAGTTGGTGAAAGCACAACAGATGGCGAAATTTTTAATTCAGTTCCCTTTAAAGGGATTAAACTGGGTTCAAATGAGCAAATGTTACCAGATAGTACAAGGGGCTTTGCTCCAGATGTGAATGGCATTGCACAATCGAATGCGCAAGTCACTATTAGGCAGAATGGTTATGTCATTTATCAGACATATGTTGCTCCAGGGCCTTTTAGTATCAAAGATCTAACTACAGGAAGTAATTCAGGTGCTCTCGATGTAACGATAAAAGAGGAAGATGGTTCAGAAAGAACATTTATTGTTGCTTTCGCCTCATTACCTGTTATGCAGCGACCGGGCGGCTGGAAATATGAATTAACAGCGGGACGATATGATGGTGGTATAACGGTCGGCTCAAAAGAAGCTGATTTCATTTTAGCCACGGGAAGTTATGGTTTACCTAGGAATATAACGCTGTATGGTGGGTCATTAATCGCAGATGATTATTGGTCAGGTTCTTCTGGCCTAGGAATATCGTTAGGAAATATAGGTGCTATTTCAAGTGATATTACATATGCTCAGGCAAAAATAGATAGTGAAGAGTCAAAGGGGGCTCAAGCCTACCGTCTGCGATATTCGAAGAATATAAATTCTACCAGTACATCTATTGATGCATCTACAACACGTTATTCATCGAAACATTATTATTCGTTTAGTGATTTTAATAATTTAAATTATCGTCTAAAAGAGGATGTTGCACCTTGGTTAGCATCCCGAGAGAAAAACCAATATTTTATCTCACTCTCTCAACCGTTAAGTAGCTACGGAAATGTTTATATTTCGGCAAGCAAATATGAATATTGGGATAATGCTCAAAATATGGTTCAGTTGTCTACAGGATATAATAATACATTCAAGGATATGTCTTATAGTATTAATTACAGTATTGACCGGGTGAAGAATAAAGACAAATGGCCTGAAAATAGGCAAATTAGTTTTAACGTAAGTGTACCATTGAGTGTTTTATCTAATGACCCTAGACTAAAAAATATGAGTAGTACTTACTCAGTTAGTCATGACAATACAGGAAAAACAAATCATCAAGCGGGTATAAGCGGTAGTTTATTAGAAAATAAATTAACCTATGGCCTTTCTCAAGGATGGGGAAATCAAGGGCAAAACCCAAATGGGTCTGTTTACGCTAATTACGCTGGAAATAAAGGCACAGCCTCTGCAGGTTATAATTACTCAAAAGACTATTATTCTGTTAATACCAGTTACAATGGTGGAGTCGTTGCTTATTCTGATGGCTTTATTTTGGGGCGCACTATGAGTAATAGCATTGCTATTATTGAAGCTGATGGGGCTGAAGGAACGGCCTTATCCACGAGTAATGCCTATATCAATCAGCAAGGAAAGGCCATTTACCCATATTTAGCTGATTATGCGAAAAACACCGTGGGATTGAATGTAAATACACTACCAGACGATGTGACTTTACAGCAAACAACATTAAATCTATATCCAACAGCAGGCGCTGTCATTAAGGCAAAATTTAATACAAAAGTTGGGTACCAAGCGCTTATTAGTTTACTTTATGATAATAATGTTGTGCCATTTGGCGCCGTTGCATCCGTAATATCCCATGACGCTTTAGAAACTGAAAATACAGGCTTAGTGGGGGATGATGGAATGCTATATATGAGTGGTTTAGCTGATTCAGGTGAATTGCGTATTCAATGGGGCAAAAATAATAAGCAAAGCTGTTTAGCCTCATTTAGTGGGTTGAAAGAGATTGAGTTGAGTGTGGATAACCCAATAAGAACATTGGCAATCAAGTGTGTTACTGAGCAGGGGCATAATAATGACTAAGATAATTAAATTTATTTCCCAATCGGCTATTATCGCACTATTTAGCCCAAACATTGTATTTGCTGGTGTCGTTGGTACTGCGAATTTATATTTAAATGGCATCCTTGATATGACATTGGATACACGAGAGGAACATGAAGTTACTGGAGCGTTGACGGGGGACAATTCATTTAGAGTTGAACCGATTTATTCAGCTAAAAATTTATCTTACTGGACAGAGACAAATCCATTTATTGGAATTAGTAATTCACAAACAAATTGCACTTCTACAGGGTTTGAGGTGCGACCAGGAACATTTACATTTAGAGCTATCCCTTTAACCAATAATTCAGGTATCGGTGGAAAAGCATTCATATTACCTGCAATTAATTTTGAGATTTTGACTGAAAAGAATAACCGTTTTTTACCTTATTATGCAGGAACATTCTTCGCGACACCACCTGAAGGCTTAACCGTGAGTGCGTCTCAGGTTAGTAATAGTTGTTATATTCCTACAAAGAGTTATTTAGATGTTCCCGCTGGGGGCGTTAAAACAATAAATATTTCGTCGCCAAACAAATATACAATATATGTCGATAAAGATATTTCACCTGGTGACTTTTCATATGCAAATACAACAGCGCCATTATATATTATGACTGGTGGAAGTGCTGCCGCTTCAAGAGCAGCGTTACGATTGAATATCTCCGCGAAGCTGACTGTATTGCGCTATTGTGAAGTAAGTAGCGTTACGAATACAAAAATTGAACATCAATTTGCCAACGAAATGGAGAATATACAGAATTCCTCACTAACCGTAAGATGTAATGGAAGTAGGCTCGATACATTGAATATGGTGGCTTTAGCAAAAGAGACAACTTATGATGCAAATGAGCCAACGAAACTCCTCTTACAGCCTACGGATAACGCAATAAAAACGGATACACTCCCATGGGTATTAGGGCGAATATTCCCAGAGGGTACCTCTTCGTCTTTAAAATGTAGTGATGTAGGTCGGGATGAACTTATCCATTTTGATGGTCGCGAAAAAGATCTTGGTATTAGAATTGAACCCAATAAACCAATGATATTAAATATTAAATGGGCACTTTGCCGGACTCCAGAAGTAAAACCTGGAAACTACCATGGAAAAGCGGAATTAAGTTTTTTCGTGAAAAGCTGATTTCATTATTTTATCAGATAATGTGTCGTAAATGCCCAGATGATGCTGGGCATTTTGCTTATTAGCTGGGATATGTTAATTGCAAGCCTGTGCCAACTTCTTTTACAGGGGCATACTTGGATAAATGGATTTTGGCAGCAAGATCAGTGCAGTGACAAGGGTGGAGCTGTAATAAATCTTGTTGATTAAAATAGTTAGCTGTGTGCTCTAAAACTTCATCAGAGGCCTGCTGCAGGTGAAATCCACCGATAACAGTAACAATTTTATCTATTCCGGTTATATATTTTGCGTATTCAACAATGTTGCAAATCCCTGAATGAGAGCAGCCTGTTATGATGATTAGACCTTCAGTGGTTGTTATAGCGATAGCTGTATCATCAAGTACATAATCATCAATACTCTGTAGGTTTTCATTTATTGTGCTGCCAATAGGTTCTTTTCCTTCAAAGTGGTTATTACGCGGAATTTGCCCTAAAAATATAACGTTTTTGGATAAATGATATGGTTTGATTGATTCAATACACGTGAAGTATGCCTCAAGTATATTTTTGGGCGTGTTAGTCCCAATAACTTTTGATTGAAACTTTTTGGGTTTGAGTGCATCTGGGTGATAAACAAGCTGCTTAGGGTGTTTTGTTTCAACATTACGACGATCAAAATGTTGAATGAGATGACCCAATCCCCACGTGTGGTCATTGTGTCCATGGGAAAGAATTAAGTCTGTTATATCAGCTAGGTCAATACTGAGTATTTGGGCGTTATTAATGAAAATATCGGAGTAGCCGGTATCGAATAATATTTTTCTGTTATCGGCTTCAATATAGTAGCAAACACCTGGCTCACCACAAAAATAACTATCAATTAGGGTATTGTTATCAACGAGAACGGTAATTTTAATTGTCATAGTGTACTCATAGTCATTCAAAGTAATCGTAATATGTTATATCAGATAATGTGTGAGTAATATTAAATAACAAACAAACACGAGCAAAGAAGGGGGATTATGAGAGGAAATATAATAAGGGCGCAATAAAATAGCGCCCTTAAGTTGAATAACATTATTTAGTTCAGTTTTTGCTCTTTTTTTACTTGGTCGTCTCAGTTTCTTTTGTCTCTTTGGCTTCAATATGAAATACAGCGATGATCTCTTCCAATAAATCAGATTGTGACTCTAAAGCTTTTAATGAAGATTGCAGTTCACGAGTCATTGAAGCATTTGCCTGCGTTGTATTATCGAGTTCATTGATAGCAAGATGAATTTGGCTCACACCGTGAGTTTGCTCATTAGATGCGAGGGCAACACTTTGGATCATTTCGTTAATGTTGGATGTGTCTTGGGCAATCGAAACAATATTATCGTTTGCATCCGCAGCTAATTGGAAACAGTGATTGATTTTATCATTTGAGTTATTGATGAGTAATTTGATTTCTTTTGAAGCCTGTGTACAACTAATTGATAACTCACGAACTTCATTCGCTACTACGGCAAATCCCTTCCCATGTTCACCGACCCGCGCAGCTTCAACCGCTGCATTTAGTGCCAACAAGTTGGTTTGGAAAGCAATGTTATCAATAGTAGAGGTGATTTTGCTGATTTCCTTTGAAAAATCAACGATATCATCCATGTTTTCTACGACATCAGAAATGAGTTCATTGCTCTTATCAATAGTGATACTGGTTGCTGACATGAGCTGGCAGGATTGGTTCGTATGTGCGGTATTGAGTTTAAATGAAGAGTCTAGTTCTTCTACACTGGCAGCTGTTTCAACAATTGCAGCAGCTTGCTGATCTGCTCGAATGGATAGGTCATGATTCATTTGAGTAATATCGCCTAACTCAACTTTAATATGATGTGTATTGTCATAGATATTTTTAACAATATCTATGAGCTTGGATTGCATATTAGAGACATGATGTTTAAGCAATTTTATTTCAGAAAGACCTTTATTATCAAAGCTGTGGTAAAGAATGCCTTGACTCACTTTCTCAATACCATCAATGACTTGGTTAAGCGGGCGGATAAAGAAAAATTGCAAAATAAAGCGTATAAATAGCGTGACAATGGTGATTATTACCATAATTACAATAAGACCAATAATGCTTTGGTTATAAAGTTTTTCGCTTGCAACTGCGATGTCATGATAACTGGTATTAAGCTGTTGGTGATAATTTATGTAATTCTTTTCAAATGCATCTTGAAACGATTGGGTGGGTTGATTTAAAAAGTCATAAGTTTTGCCTTCGACTAAGAATACAGAAAGCTCATTCAGTGCTGCATATAATGTGTTGTAAGATTTTTCTAAATCGGTGAAAGCGGCATTGTTTTGATACATGGAACTGTCAGAAAAACGTTTCCAATACGCGCTAGTTTGTGTCATTTTTTGATGATAAAACTGGATAAGACTATCGATATCAGTATTCGATGTTTTCATTTTATTGATAATCAATAAGTGGCGTGAACTCGCTCGATTTAAGGTATTACGAGCTTGGAGGAGTGACTGCCACGTATTGTTTAATTCAGTTTGTTCGTTATAAATTATATCCAGGTTATTGAGCGTTGTTTGATACTGTTTTAACGAGCTAAAGAAAAACCAGCAAGTTGACAGTAGAAGAACAATCAGCAGTCCTGAAATAAACCAGACTAACGTTGTCGTTTTGAGGCCAGTGAAGGTGAATTTAGCCGAACTGAATTTAGTTTTTTTTGAAGTATCAGACATCATTGATTATTTCCTTTCATACCATCGAGCAGTATGCTTTGAATACATACAAATAACGACTTTCAGACATAACGTTGTTAACCAGGAGCAAATCAAAGCTGTCCAATAGGCTAAAATGTTATATATAGTCACGCGAAAGCATCAGGCGTAGGGACTAGTTGAATGTATCGGCATCTATGATGGATACTTTATGGTCAGTAATATGACTTAGTTCATAAAAACGAATGAAAACTAGATGAAATTGCTTAATTTTCGGTTTGGTTAACAAAATGAAAATAGTTTATAAACGCTGTTATTGTTTATAGTGATACTGTTAACGTTTAAATATTAGTTGATAATAATTAGCAGAAATAAAAAGGGATTGGTTAGGATGATTTCGTTATTTTTGAAATGTCTCATTGGTGCTGTTGCTGTGCTTATTATTGCCTTGTTTTCGCGAAGTAAAGTTTATTATATAGCTGGTTTAGTGCCATTATTTCCAACATTTGCACTTATTGCACACGTGATTGTGGTGCAAGAACAAGGGACAGAAGCATTAAGAAAAACTGCATTATTTGGGTTATGGTCACTGATTCCATATGCTATGTATTTGCTCACGGTATATTTATTCGCAACAAAAATGACAGCTTGGGGGAGCTTAAGTTTGGCGACAGTCGTTTGGGTAATTACAGCCGCAATTTTAGTTTATGTTTGGCAACTTACTCAGTAGGTCGTAAAAACTGATATCAAGTTTGGTTTTTAGTGTGAAATAGCATTTAATAAATGAGAGTGCGATAAAAATAAACAACTTGCTTGCTCTTTGAGGTCGCAAAATTATAGGCATAAACTATAATAGTATTTAATGTTTTCTCTTGGTCATATAAATAAAATGTTATTAAGGTCTTTAGTTCTGTTACTCGTTGCTGGATGTGCATATATTGCCGGTATCATGACGGAAGTGACTCTGGATCCAGAGTTGGATACTGAAAGTAGAGTGAGAAGTTCTGTTGAAGATTTTTTAGCGTATCCGTCTGCTGCTACGTATAAAAATGTGAAATATTATGTATTAACAAAAAGTGATGAAGGTGAGGAAACAGGGTACTATTGTGGTGAAGTTTTCGGTTTTGAAAATGAATTACCGCATGGTTATAAGCGATTTATTGTTAGGTTACATAAAAATAGAACGGGCAAAGTGATGATTTCAATTCCATTTGTTGAAAAAACAGATGATATTATTCCCCCCGAACAATTTGAAGCTGTCTGGGATCGTTATTGCCACCGAGATGAGTAATCTATTCTAATAAATTTACATTCGTTAGCTATCCGGCCAACGAATGTAAGATATTTAGCGAATTTTAACTGCCATCGTTGATAGGAATGTTGGCAAATAATGGTCAACAACAAAACGTGGATGAGGCTGCCAATCTTCCTCAAAGCCTGCAATATGAAACCCTACTTTAATCTGCCCACCAATTAAATCAGTTAAAGAATGACCAAATACAAAAGCTTCTTGTTTTTCATTCTTGAGTGCGATTTGTTCTTCAGATAAAGTGCTTAATTCAGAAAAAGGCATAGTGTAACTGGGTTTGATGATACCTTGCTCATAGTACTTTTTATCCCGATCACCTATAAAAACGATGGGGTTGAAAAAACTAGATAATAATTTTCCACCCATTTTTAATACACGGTGGCATTCCTGCCAAACTGGCGCTACGTTCGGAATATACAGGTTTGATATAGGGTGGAAAATAATATCAAACTCTTCATCAGCAAACATTGATAGTGAGCGCATATCACCTTGTACGGTCTCTAATGTTAAGTGGTCTCGCTCTGCGACCATTTTGTCTTGCTCAAGCTGCTTTATTGAAAAATCGAAAACAGTAACTTGTGCACCCGCAGCAGCTAATACAGGGCCTTGTTGGCCACCGCCAGATGCGAGGCAAAGAATTTTCTTCCCTTTAATGTCACCTAACCAATCTTTTGAGACAGGGGAGGGAGTAAGGTGAACTTGCCAATTACCCTGTTTAGCTTCAAAGATAGTTTTTGAATCAACGGGTGTGGACCATGCTTGCTGTGATTCAGCTTGTTTATCCCATGCTTTTTGGTTCACAGAAAGAAAGTCTGTCATAAAATGTACTCCTTAATACAGTAATTTATTTAGTTTATCAAAATATGAACAAAATGAAATAAAAATGCACTAAGTAGTACTGAATTAATTTCCTATCATAAGATGGTACTCGGTATTATCAAAAATAAAATTTGTGGCAACATGCATACCTAATTTTTGGTGGGCAGCTAATGACCGTTGATTTTGAGTATTAATAAAGGCAATAGGCTTACCTGTATTCAAGGCGCAGATTTTGGCATATAAATTCTTAAGAATATCTTTGCCTCTGTAAGCGTTATCAATACAAACGGGCCCATAAAGCCAATTATCTTTGATAAGGTCTGGAAAGTGTTCAAGGATAAAAAGAGCAATAGGAGGGAGTGGGGAAGATAACGGATTAAAACTGAAAACAACACCGATCACGTCTTGAGGTATGAAGGCGATAATGGTTCCTGAACTTCCTTTAAGCATAGCTTCAACCTTAGGAAGTGGAAATTCACCGAGAAGTTCACCATGGTTAGATGGCGCATTAGCTTGTAATAAATGAGCCACTTTAGGACTATCTGCAAGCGTCATTAGGCGATATTGAATAAACATGTAGTTCTCCATTTAGCTAAATTAAAATGGCTTTTAGAATGAATAATAGGCTTAATATACCGCATTGAAATTGTGATTGTTTAATTTCATAATAATGCAAATAACCTTCTTACTATGAAAAAAAATGTTAGCAAAATTATATCCTATATTTTTACTTATCGTTTCAAATGTTTTTATGATGTTTGCTTGGTATGGTCACTTAAAATTTACCACTAAACCTTTATACATAGTGGTGTTCTTTAGCTGGTTAATTGCCTTTGTTGAATACTGTTTTGCGGTCCCTGCAAATCGTATTGGGCATCAGTTTTACAGTGCAGCCGAATTGAAAACTATGCAGGAGGTGATCACTCTGTGTGTGTTTGTACTTTTCTCAGTTTTATACTTGGGAGAGAGTATCACAATCAACCATATTATTGGGTTTATACTCATATTTGCAGGTGCATTTTTTATTTTTAAAGGACCATTTTAAAAATAAAAAGAACAGGTTAGCGCCTGTTCCTTTTACTTTATAGCACGGGATTGGGGGTATTATGCCCAGCCTTTTTTATGAAATTCTTTTAAAACCGTGACGAATTGTTCCATTTCCTCAGGGGTTCCTAGTGTTAAACGGTTCCAACCTACAGCAGGAGGGAACTCTCGCCCAACCATCACGTTAGCATCTGCCATGCGCTGCTTATAGGTTTTTACATCACCTTTTACTTTATGAAAAATAAAGTTTGCTTGGGAAGGCGCATATTCTAACCCCAATTCATTCAGTGCTGTTTCGACAATTTTACGCGATAAATTATTGGATTTAAGACTATGTGCAATAAATGGCTTATCTTTTAGTGAGGCAATGGCAGCGACTGCACCGGCAGTATTTGTATTATCTATAGATAAAAACTCATCGACTGCGGCAATAACCTCTGGTGCTGCTACGCCGTAGCCAACACGTAACCCTGCTAGCGCAAATATTTTTGAAAACGTTCGTGTCACGACAAGGTTTTGCTGACCTTTTTTAACTAACTCTATTGCACTGACAAAGTCAGGGTCTTCAACGAATTCAGCATACGCTTCATCAACAATAAAAAACTGGTTATCGGGAGCTTTACTCATCCAGCCATCTAACTGGCTATGAGGAGTGATCATGGCCGTTGGGTTATTTGGGTTACAGATATAAATCATGGATAAACCATCAAAATTATTTGCGGCTTGCTCCATTTTTTCTAAGTCAAAAGACAAATCCGCTTTTAGAGGAACTTTTGTAATTTGTACGCCAAGTGGAAGCGAGTATAACTCGGCATAATTGAACGTAGGATCAGGGGTAACCAGTTGGATTTTGATCCCTTGGTTTTTAGCTTTATTTACCAACATGGCAACGGCAGCTTGGATGGTTTCTGATGAACCATTACCGATACTAATATGCTTATCAGATAAATTATAAAGCGAACCAATGTTGGTGATTAATTCAGCCCGTGCATCGTCAGGGTAGCGAAATGAATTTGGTAAAGCAGCGATAATGGCGTCTTTCGCTTTTGGGGACATCCCTAATGAGTTCTCATTAAAATTGAGTAATAGCGGATGCTTAGCATCTGGTAGCTGTATCGATGCTGTATTAGCAGAAGCTTGATTTATAAGTGTATTTAGCGCTAATCCACCAGCTACTAATGACGTGGATTTTAGAAATGAACGACGATCCATAATTATTCCCTGAAATTATTATTCTTGAGCTTATTAGATTACTCAAAATAATTTCAAAGTAAATAATTATATAATAAAAATGATTTTTTATTCATTTTTTATGCTACTGACAGTGATGCCGAGTAGAGGACGTAATGTGAACAAAACGAATATAATGAAAAGGATAAGTAAAAATTTAAGTTGTTATTTTCCTACAAAATGGAAGATTATGAATTGAATTATAATGGTTGTATAATTAAGTATATAACCATGGTAATAAATTGGAGTTAGAATGAAATTATTTATGTTTTACATTGGTGGGAATGCAGGCAAATCAAATATAGAGGTTCACGATATCCAGTTTGTTGTTGCAGAAAAACCGAAGGATGCCTGGCCAACATTGAGAGAAGCTTGGTTTGGTGATAAAGATAAGATTCATATTGATGGTTATGCAATTATTACATGGGTTGATGGTTTTGATGTGACTCTAAGCCGAGAACCCTCAAAAACTAGCCATAAATTGTATTTTGTTAATGTCGGTGGGTATACCCCAAACAGCTTAGCAGAATTACACGAATTTGATCTTTTTGTTGCGAAAACAGCCGATGAAGCAAAGCAAAAGGCCATTAAAAAGTTATTAGTTAACAGTGAACAACAGCATAAAGATAATTTAAAAGATGTAGATGACTGTTTATTGCTACAACAAGTGGGGGATTTTTATATTCACCTTGTTGAGAAACAAAACGGGGAGCATTTTATGCCAAAATGGCAAGGTTATCAGCCTATTGGCCTATAAAAATTATTAGATGTATGTAATATACAGGGTAGCTTTAGCTACCCTGTTTTTTCAATTATTGAGCTTGTACGGGGGTAGGGGGTGTGATTTCGACCACGGCAACTTTAACCATGTACTGTTTGCCATTTTCACCTTTAGGAACATCAGCCACTATTTTTTTAAGTGCTTCTTCAGGTTGAGTCGTTTGAATTGAGGTTGAATATTGCATCATACCCCGATGACGTCCATTATAATTATTATGGCGGTAGTTATCACAAGGACGGTTATTATATTGCTGTTGGTTTTGATATTCGCCACGATGCCAAGACCCATTGCCATTTCCGTAACCATCTCCGTGATAAGCAAAAGTTGAGAAACTTGCCACCAATAAACTTGCTGAAATAATTAATGGTTTAAGTATGTTCATATTTCATCTCCTTTGGAATATTTATTAATTATTATATTGGCAGCTTAATTAATTAATTCAATTGGATTTACTTATCTAAATACATAAACCATATTTGATGCAATATTCATTCATTATTTCTACATAATGAAAATAGGTTGTTAAAATAATTGAAAATTAGTTAACTTACTGGTTTTCAGTGAAAAATTTAGCGAGCTTGCTGAGTGAGGTTATTGAGGCGACAGCAATGTCTTTATTATAATCATCACACAGATTTAATAACCGGTCGATAGCATGTTGTTGTTCAATAGAACATTTATAATCACCTAATGCATTGATAGCGGCAATTTTAACATCATTATTTGTGCCATAAGTTAATTCAACTAAATTTTTAACGATTTTTTCTTTCATAAAATAATTGACGGTCAAAATACGGGAATACGCTAAGTATAAAACTAGAAATGAAAACTTAAAATGTTTTTTTTATCAATGATTAACAAAATGATATAAAAACAACTAATATTAATAAAAATAAATAATAGAAAGATAAAAAATATTATTTGTGCATAGTAAAATATAAATGAATGCTAAAAAAGTGTAGGGTAGTGTATCTGTGGCAGCTGAAAGGCTCATTTTGCTCACTGTTACAGTGACTAAACCTCTATAATGATGAGTATTAACATTTTACATGAAGGGTAGTCGATTGAAGCGTATCAAAACAAAACTTTTAATCGTTGTGTTATTAGCTTTGGGGGTTTTTGCTTACCATTTTTTTACCACAATTGGGGATTCAGACGTTGAAAGTGAAGCTAAGCAATTGGTTGAGAAGAAGTTAAACCAACCAAGCAATATTACATTTAATGATGTCAGAATTGTTTTAAAGAGTGAATACAAAGAGGGGGAAAGCTACCGAGTTTGTGGGTTATATAGCACTTCCACTCAAAATGACAGATTGCCTTTTATAGCTAATGTTAGTGTTCAAGATGGTAAATTTTCTGAACATAGCCAGCTAATTATCAGTGAAACACCTGAGTTGCAGTTCTCAATAGAAAATCTATGTGTTAAAAAATGATTAAATGAAAAAGAGCGCGATTTTATGTAGCGCTCTTTTTAGTTTGTGGTG
This sequence comes from Providencia sp. UF-183, assembly GCF_058246155.1. NCBI lineage: Bacteria > Pseudomonadati > Pseudomonadota > Gammaproteobacteria > Enterobacterales > Morganellaceae > Providencia > Providencia sp. UF-183. The sequence continues at coordinate 284,297 of NZ_JBSICD010000004.1, forward strand.
AGAACTGTTTTGGTTACGATTTATTTAAAAGCAATTCTGTCTGGATCTTACACGCTGATATTGAATCATTTAATGATTTAGAAAACTCGGCTTCATTTTTGAATTGAGATTTGTTGCTGCGAATTGCATCAATCGCTGATGTAAGGTTTTGACGAAGATCAGTTTCAACAGTCTCTAGTTTTTTCAAATCGACGTTTTCGCGTTTCAATTTCGCAATTGTTTCACGGGTTAAGTCGTCACTACTCTTATTAGTGCTGTATGCCTCACTTAGCGCCTGACCTGTTATTTCACAATAATCCTTGGCAGTTTCACTAATGTTTAACGGGGCATTGGCTGCCATAGCTAATGCGGGTGACAGGCAAAGAGCCAGTAATAAACGCTTCATAGTCATACCTCAGTTTGCACTCAATGAATAGTTACTCTAAATAAACACTCGGAATTACTATAGCAGATTAGGACTAAAACGGGGGAGGTTGAGGTGCTTTTCGCATCATTTCATAAAAAAGAGCCAGTATAAATACTGGCCGCTATAATTAGCAAAAGCAATGTAAATGAAAATTACGTTATATACTCTAGCATATAACGGTAAAAAATAAAGGCATTTTACTCAAGTACATTAAAATAGAAGGTTAATTATGATCTGGATCAGGCTTTAGGAATGCAAAGATGAATATTGGGGGATTTGGAGGAGATAAAAAACTGACTGAAGCCTTACAGCAACAGCCAGTAATGGTTAATCGTGGTGCTTAGTTATTTTTTAGCCAATGACCATGTTTCAAAACATCTTCAACGAGTTCATGTAAAACGATATGAGCTTCATTATCGTTATGGAAACCTTTGGTTGAGAAAGTTGTTGGTCCGCTATCATGGGTAATCAATAAGTTGCTGCTAGGATAAACTTCTAAAACGCGAGCTTTTAACTCTGCACAAAACGCATCGTAAGTTTTAGCAGGGAGCTGTTCAATTGAATCATCAGATACTGTAATCGTAATTTCCATATGTTAACCTCTTGTCAATAAAGCGAATTTGCGTTCAGTGTATTGTTATCGGAATGCATAAGCAATATTCATTTTAAGACTATCATTATTTGATGGTAAAGTACTGTAATTATATAAAAAAATATATTCTTTATAATTTAAATAAATTAATTTTTATTTTTAAATATAGTTTTTATTTAATTTTGGTGTGAAATTGTATTAAGCATATTTTGGTTAAAATGTAATGAATTAAGATTAACCATTATCTTAATTAGTTAATGGTTTAAAAAAATAGCTAAAAATCAAACGATTGATTTTAGATTTTAAAGTGAAATTATTTATTGGTTAACTTATTGATATTATTGTGAATATATATTTGACTGTTTCTGTTTTAATCACTTTGTTTTGTGTTTTTCGATTTTAAAAATTTTCAAAAAGCGAAATGAATTTACATCAAAGATAAAAAAATATAATTTCATGGATAGGCTGTTTTTATATTAAATATATGGTTGTTTTACTTTTAGTGGTTATATTTAAATGTTTGGCTGATATGGGGCAAGCTTAATTACCAACTAGTTGTCTTAGTTGATTTAATAAAAAAGGAGAGTAATTTGATAGAATTTATAAACTCATTAACGAATATTATTTGGGGCTCACTGCTCATTTATTTATTACTTGGCGCTGGGCTATATTTTACTATTCGTTCAGGTTTTATTCAAATCAGGCATTTTGGCCATATGTTTGGTATCCTGAAAAATAGCAAGCAATCTGATAGCGCAGGGATTTCTTCATTTCAAGCGTTGTGCACCAGCCTCGCTGCAAGGGTTGGCACTGGAAACTTAACAGGGGTCGCTATCGCATTAACGGCAGGAGGGCCTGGTGCAATATTTTGGATGTGGGTAGTTGCATTACTTGGAATGGCAACGTCATTCGTTGAATGTACATTAGCTCAATTATATAAAACGAAGGATGACCAAGGAAATTACCGAGGAGGGCCTTCTTATTATATGCAAAAAGGTTTAAATCAACGCTGGATGGGGATCCTGTTTTCTATATTTCTTATTATCGCATTTGGGTTGGTTTTTAATGCCGTTCAAGCTAACTCAATTGCTCAAGCGACCGCAGTTGCTTTTGACTTCAATCCACTTTATGTCGGTATTGGCTTAGTTATCCTTAGTGGTGTCATTATTTTTGGCGGATTAAAATCAATAGCAAAAGTGGCAGAACTTGTTGTACCTATTATGGCTCTTGCCTATTTATTGTTAGCTTTTTGGGTTGTTGGCCACCATATTGAGCGCTTACCCGATGTGTTTATGATGATTATTCGTAATGCATTTGGGCTGCAAGAAGCGGCGGGGGGAGCTGTAGGTTATGGTGTCGCTCAAGCGATGACTCAAGGCATTCAGCGCGGTTTGTTCTCCAATGAAGCAGGGATGGGGTCAGCACCAAATGCAGCGGCTTCTGCATCGCCTTATCCGCCGCATCCTGCTTCCCAAGGGTATGTTCAAATGCTTGGTGTCTTTATGGATACAATTGTTATCTGTAGTGCGACAGCGATTATTATTTTATCGTCTGGGGTATTAGATAGTGGAGTTGATAAAATTAATGGTATTGAATTGACTCAATTAGCATTGTCATCGGCTGTAGGCAGCTGGGGAAGCACATTTATTGCAATTGCGATATTTTTCTTTGCTTTTACATCAATCATTGCAAATTATGCTTATGCTGAAAGTAATATGATCTTTTTAGAGAATAATAATATATAGTCATTGTCAGTCATTATTAATCATGAAATTTTAATTTAAATTCATAACTAACAGATAAGTATAAATAAAATATAAATCCTTTCATCCGTATAGTCACGAGTAGTCATAAATTATCACTTGTTATCATAAGAAATGTGTACATAATGGTGTACATAAAAATGATGCTTTGAGGGGAATTTGATGGCATTAACTGATTCATGGCTACGTTCTATTAATGGAAAACCACAAGAAAAGGTTATTACAAAATCTGATAGGGATGGCCTGTCTGTTCGTGTCACGCCAAAAGGAAAGGTAATTTTCCAATATCGCTACAGATGGAATGGTAAGGCCGAGCGACTTGATATTGGTACTTACCCGGCAACCTCATTAAAAGAGGCTAGGGATTTGACCTTATCATACAAGGGAAGTCTCGAACAAAACAAAAACCCGAAAGTTGTTAAACTGACTCAAAAGCAAACGGCAATAACAGCATATACAGTTGAGTCGTTAGTTACAGAATGGTACGAAAAATCCTTAAAGCAAGATCAGGTTAAAGCGGATAAGATATTTAGGTCATTTCAATTGCATGTGTTTCCATCAATTGGGAAATTGCCTCATGATGATGTGGACCTTCACACATGGCTTCCTTTGCTAGAAGAAATCACAGAAAGAACACCTTCGATTGGCCATCAGATTTTAAAGTATGCGAAAAAGTCTCACTTTTGGGGGTTTCGACGGGGTGTAATTACTAACCGCCCACTTAGTGACTTAAATCCATCAGATTTAGGAATTAAGATTGAACAAGGTGAAAGAGTACTGACAAATGAAGAACTATCGCTTTTATTCCAGTTTATAGATCAAGATAGATATAATCCAAGGAATGAAATCATAATAAAGTTGTGCCTTTTATTTGGTAATCGTGTAGGTGAATTACTAAAGGCAAAAATAACAGATTTTGATCTAAAAGAGGGAATTTGGACTATCCCACCAGAAAACCACAAGAGAGGGCGGCTATCAGGACAGCCATTAATTAGGGCGATTACCCCAGCAGCCCAGCAATTAATTCAACGAGCTATTAGCGTTAGTCGTGGCGATTATCTTTTTACATTAATGAATGGTCAGCCGATGAGAGAGGGCGGACATTTAGGGATGATTGATGTACTGAGCAAACGTATGAGCAAGAAAGTCGAAAGTTGTAAACCTTGGTCTATTCACGATTTAAGACGAACAATGAGAACAGGGGTTTCCAATTTAACGGCACCTCACATTGCCGAGATAATGATAGGGCATAAATTACCAGGAGCATGGCAGGTGTATGATAAATACACCTACCTTGATGAGCAGCGTGAGGCATATGAGAAATGGTGGGATAAGGTGCTTAAAATTGTCTACCATTCTCCCAATCAATAATATCCTGCATTAACCAGCTTAACTGGTCGGCCCTGAATCTTGGTTTCGGGAAGCCTTCGCGCTTTTGCTTCCCATTACCCGCCCACAGCCGAATAGCATGAGGCGTTATTCCATATCTACTAGCCAGCTCATTCGTTTTAATATACACGTGCTCTCTAACTGGCTTTTCATTGTATCCAATCATAATTATCTCCACATCTGCCGCATACAGATTTAAAAATTCAACCACAGGCATTCGGTACGCTTTACTGATCCTGCATGACCGTTTGCTGCTGTCGTCTTGATTTCTTTTCGCCAGCTCGAGAGTTGGCTGTTATATAGATCGTTGTCATAACCGCAAATAATAACTTTTCCTGAAAGCTGGCCAGCGACAGTGATTAATTGCTGGTGGCCCCATTCATCCATTTCGTGCCGATATGTTTCGCTTCTCATGCTCCTTGTTTCATGTAAATAGGGTGGATCGATAAAATGCAATGTGCTGGTGGTATCATGGTCTTTCATGCACTGAACAGCGTCACGGTTTTCAATTAATACCCCTTGTAATCTATCCACTACAGCGAGTAGGTTTTCTGGTGCCCGTGTCCATATTTTTTGCGCTGTCGCTGAATTGCGTTTTGTGTCTAATCTAAACCCTGTTTTGCCTTTTGTTGCACCGGCACTACCAAAACCCATAGTGGCACGCACAATTGTTTTTCGCGCTCGTTCAATAGGGCAATCTGAAACATCATAAGCACAATTAAACTCAGTGCGTGAATATGGCGTTAATAAGCAAGCATCGATAAGTTTCTCAGCCTGGTCTTTATCACGTAGAACGCGAAACAAATTTACTATTTCATCATCTAAATCGTTATAAACCTCAGCTTCCGAACGAGGTTTACGCAAAAGAACCGATGCGGCACCACCAAACGGCTCAACATAACAACGATGATCTGGAAAGTGACTAATCACCCATGGGGCAAGTCGAAACTTGCCGCCATGGTAGCGAATGACAGGGTGTTTTATGCCACTCATAATCACACTCGCTTAAACTCAATAACCCACACCCATTCGTTATTAATCCAGCTATCAATTCCGTATATTGCATTCCATATCAAAGCAAACTCAGATGAGTAAGCGTTTTCATATCCATCGAACCCTTCAGCTTTAGCATCGCTTTCACTGATATCATTTACCTGCTGCAACCAAACATCAGTAATTTCAATTTTCCCTTTGATATTACCGTCCTTGTCGGCAGCGTTAATGATGTCGCCAATCTCACCATACGGGCAATCAGGGTCAATAAATCCATGTCGCCATGCTGCACATACTTGCTCTGATAAGGTGTAACCTTCTTGCTATGCACCAAGGTTGCGTAACTCTTCCTCAGTTACTTTTGGTTGTGGCTTAATCGGTCTGCGTGTCTGAGTTTTTCTGCCTTCCATGACAGCTGCTAACATTGCATCGTTAAACTTGATTCTGTCTTTCATTGTTTGACCTATTTAATTTGTAAGAAAAGATTAATAGCCAAGAATTATCCTATTCAGATAGTCGATTTGAGAATAAATTAAGAGTAAATGTTTGATTTGGGTAATACGACAATGCCCCGCAAAAGAAATGATAACAATCAGCCAGTGAACATAATTGATGTAATTGTTTGCACATTAAAGGTCGTGGTAACTATCGTGACAATTATCTGTTTTATCACTTTGATATTACTAGTTTGCGCATGTGAGTTTTAGCTTATGCTCATTCCTCTTCATTCCCCCCTTTAATCGCTAGGATTAAAACGTTTCATGGCAAATGCTTATTTACCTTCTACACTTAAGCCCGAAAGAGTAGTTACTAGCTGTGTAACTTTCGCCGATGCTCCCTGCGTCGGCTTTTTTTTTGTCTAAATATCTTGCCAAATCCTGCTCGTTAACTATCCTTAAAAAACCAACACAAAAAATAAACTCTGAACACTCCCTTACCGTCATTAGTGTGGTACCACTTTGGCGGTGTTTTTTTGCTTCATTGCATCCTTGCAAATATATCCTTTGGTTAATAATCGTTGTTGTAATAAATCTCATCAGCGTCGGATTCATCTAAAACTAACAGGCTACCGCCG
>NZ_JBSICD010000050.1:0-2221 GCF_058246155.1 Providencia sp. UF-183
GAGGCCCTGTGCCAAATTGACGATGCGGATCCGTATCAGTTTGATTGCCACAGTGTTGATATGTCATGGCATTGGCGGCACTTACTTTTTTGGCGTTACGCAGACAGAAAAGCCGTAAGCCAAAAACGCGGAAAACGATAACACAACGCTATCAACATTCATATACAACTAAGAGAAAATACCCATGAAAGGAATTATTCGCCTAGGTGATAGAACATCATCTAATGGCCGTGTTTTATCCGCTTCAAGCCGAATACAGATACAAGGAAAGGGAGCCGCGCGAGTTGGCGATACCTGCTCATGTCCCAAACATGGAACGAATCAGATTGCTGAAGGAAGTACCACGGTTAACGACCAAGGACAGGCTATTGCTTTTCATGGGCACCGACTCTCTTGTGGATGTTTATTGATTACCTCTCTACCAAATATTTCAATTGGATAAATAATGATACACCCAGATTCAACCTTACCCCCAGCTAAGTCAATCCCAAATAAGTTTAATGTTTTTCAGCATATTATGATTTCTTTATCTGTCGGATTAGTTGTATTTTTCACTTTATTTTATTTCCCTATTTTAGAAAACAGTCATAAATTAATTTCCATTTCTTCGATTTCTTTTTTTATTTCTTTCAGTATTTTTTTAATTAATTATTTAATTTACATTCAAAAAATTGATTATATTAATCAGTGGAATTTAGAACGAGATAGACTTAAAAAAGAAAAAATAAAGCTAAAAAGAAGAGCTGTCACTGGTAATTTAATTTTTACGATGACGGCCTTGGGTTATCAGGGTAATAGCCTTTTAGCATTAACGAATACTGCGCTTCTAAAGCAAACAGAAAAAGAAGATAAATCCATAATAAAAACTGCAAACATCCCCATACTAACCACCCAAAACAGTATAGAAAGATATGTTGGCATTATCGACCATTTTTTATTTAATAATGCAGAATCAATATCAACGATAACCTCAAACAAACAAACCAAACTTATGGTTTTAGATAACCTAAGTAAATCACAAAAGGAGTATTTAATTGAAAAAATTAACTGTCTCTCAATTGACGATATTTCGAATCAAATTCAATTTATACCCCAGAGTAAATTAAATGCATTGATAAATAAACAAGCTAACCTTCTAGTTCATTCCCCAGTGTTTTTATTAGGTATTCAAGTTAATACTGAAACACGTTTTTATTCAGAAGCGGTTATCTTAATTGAGCTGCTATCTAATTCAAAAACGCATGGAGCAAGCATACATCAATCACCGGGAAATAGCCTAGATTACTGTATAGAGAACGTTTTATCTTTCGGTGGAAAAGTGCCTTATGCAATAGAAAACATTTGGTACCGCAACATAGGTGATTTTGAACTGAGTCAAATACTAAAAAAGTTAGCTGAATTAGGCATATCCCCCCCCAAAAACATGATTAATACCAATGCAATCTTTGGTGACGTTAATGAGTTATCAGATTTATTACTGATCAGCCTAGCATTAGAGCAAAGTAAAAAAAACAATTTACCGCAACTAATACTGAATACAGAAAATATGCATAACGCTAGAATTATTTCCAATAAAAACCGTTAATTCGTTTTTCATTTCAAGCACAGAGATCACTAGAATGTTATTCCATATAACGATTACCCTCGCACTTGTATCTTTATTATTCACCTGGTTTTGGAATGGCAATTACGCTATTGAACCAAATCAAAAAAATGACATTTCTTTATATATTATTTCAATATCTATAATATTTATTGGGGCAATTCAATCAATAAAAAAATTGAGAAATAAAATTATCAATATGAAAATCAAAAAAGATACTGATGATTTGAATGAAGAACAATTTGGAGAAGAGCTATCCGAAAGGCGCCAAGCAGAGTTTCCATCATTATTTATAAAAGACTACCTCCACTTCCACTACGGCCTTTTTTGGCGTAGAAAAGTCGCCATCCAACTGCTTATCGGCTCCCCCTCCGCCGTTGATAAACTGGCGCCGCGGTTGTCCCACGAAATTTGGCAGGAAAGCAATGGCACCGTGTTGATTTATGGCGGCGAGGTCGCGGCCACCGTCAATGACGAAAATGTGTTGATGCTCAAACAATTACGCCGCCGTCGACCCGTGGATGCGCTGATTTGGGTCACTGAAAACACCGTAATAGACCAATTGATGCACAGCACCCTCAACGTTCACCACCTCAATGCGGCGACGTCCGATATGGC
>NZ_JBSICD010000051.1:0-1927 GCF_058246155.1 Providencia sp. UF-183
CGCCTATAACACAAAAAAATTCTCTATCGGAGATGAGGTTACATATTCAGGTATTTATGAGTGTGATGTCTGCGGGTTTCATATAGCAATGAACAAGCATCAGCCAACGCTACCACCGCACGATTGTAAGAACAAAAAATATAACTATATGGCATTTGCTCTTATTAAAAACTAATTGCATTAAAAGATGGTTCTTCTAATCCCTTTTATGTTAAACGGGCGAGTTAGTTAGCTAAAACCGCCCGTTCATCCACATTAAAGCCCCTCAAAACAATTTTAAGACACGATCACCCTATCAAACACCCAAATCCACCCTGAAAATTTAGAACGGTTTCTGTGCCGTTTTGCTTCGTTTTTAACATCAGTCAGATTGAATGAAAATTTGAACTGAAATCGTCGAAAGTCACAAACTTGTTTTGTGGTGATCGGCGATTTGACCAACCGAGTAAAACGAGGGCGGTAGTGTTTTTAATGGTGAACAGAAACCTAAAAAATCGAGGTTAAACTCATTTTTGTTTTAACAGCCAACTGCAAGTTCAGGGCGATGAGAGGAAAATGTAATACATTTTATCCATCTATCGCTATCCTGCATGACAAAAACGATACCCGCTTGATTAATTTTTTATTGCTGATCGATTTTACAAAACCATCGATAAATCTGTATGAGTTTATTTTTCAAAAAAGAGCCAACGGCAGGCTCAGGAGATAATCAACATGAAGGGTAAAACTCGTAGAGTGGTACCATTTTTAAGTGGATTGTCTATCCTGCATTGTCACCAAAAGTCCTTAAATCATGTCTGATTTTCTTTCTTGCGAACGGGGAGTTATTTATTTTTTTATTCGATGGATGCACTTTCGCTTCCTCGATGAAAAATAAATTTTCATCTTGCGGCGAGCGTTGCAGATTGAATTCGTGAGGATTATCAGGCTCCAGATGTAACAAAGCCCCGTGACAGGGTCATGGGGCTCTGATACTCTAAATCGGTGCATACATTGCTACGATTTCGATCTGGTAAATCCAATCTTAGCAATGGGAAGCTAGCTTGTCACTACTTCCTTAAAACCATTCAACGACATTAACACTCTATGCACCACTTGATTGACTCGGACTTAGCCCGGTCTCCGAAAGGATAAACAGGCAAATTGTGGTAGTAAAACGTACCGGAAAACGACATTCCGGCTCTGCCTCCGAATCACGCTGCGGTATCGAAAGATTACAGTGCGTACCTGATAAGAGCACCAATCAACGGACTAGGGATTTCTTGGATTGCACCGTCGAAAGAAGCCCAACCTAACCAGACTTAGCTAGATTAAAGAGCTAAGAAGCCATGACCCAATAACTGATCATGGAGAAAAGCAAAGACAGGAAGATGCTGTCGCTTCGCTCCGTTTTGATTAGTACCACATTGGGGCATTAGGTATTTATTTCCTCGAAAAACAAATAAACGGACTGTACATTGTAACCATTTGATTTAAATGGGAAAGTAAATCATAACTATGAATCAACATATACTAACTAGTTGTTTTTTCTTGATCTTTTTTACGTTTAAAGTACAGTGTACTTTTCTGCGTTGCGCTGATAGAATCAAAAAAAAACAAATAAAGGAACAAGGCAATGGCACAGCCACCAAAAGCTGTATTAAGGTATTTGTGTAACTGTTTAGACTGTAAACATGTATGGGTAAGTAGAGCTGGCTATGGCACACCAGATTACTGCCCTCGGTGCAGAAAGCATAGAATTTCTGTAAAACCATCAAATTAACAGATTATGATAAAATCTGCATTACATTGATAGAGGTTTCAATGGCTGTTCATTCCAATAAAAAAGATCAAATAAAAGCGCTCAATAGCGCCTATAACACAAAAAAATTCTCTATCGGAGATGAGGTTACATATTCAGGTATTTATGAGTGTGATGTCTGCGGGT
>NZ_JBSICD010000053.1:0-1786 GCF_058246155.1 Providencia sp. UF-183
TTAGGGTTTGAGGTGGGCAGTCACTTTACCCTCACTCACCAAGCCGGACAGTTGATTATCCGGTTGGTTGAGGGGGAGTAAACGGCTAGATGAGATCCCAGTATGGGCTGGGATCTCTTTAATCTATTTCTTTGTAATAAGAGTTATAAGAGCCATCTTCATTTTCTAGCCAAATTCGTTTACAACTAGGACAATACAGTGCTTGGATTCTTTTGGAATCTATTTTTGACAAAAAATCATCACTCTCTATTAGATTATTATTGGTTTCCAATATCCAGATGATTTCATTTATAGTCTTTTCAGCTACGAAGGAATATTGATAATCGTTATCTTCATTCGATAAGCTCATTACATAGCCACACCGACAAGCAAACTTAGACATCATTTATCTCCTTACTTAGGTCTATCATATCGAACCATATTTCCTTTCGAATCCTGAAAAAATAAGCTATTAATATTATTAGCTCCTGGTTTGTTCCATGTTCTAGCAACAATGCTATTCATTTCTTTAGCTGGTAAATCTGCTTGGATTATTATTGAATTAGTTTGTTTGTTTTTAGCCTCTATCATTCTTAATATTGATTTTTCTGTCATTGTTTTAGGATTCGGTGTGTAAACATCAACTTTGCCTATACCATAGACCCATAAATCTTGAGTCGGTTTATTTTTGATCCCTAAATCAGAAGCTGTTTCTTTATATTTAATGTCGTACCCAAGCTTAGAAAAAGCATTTCCTGCTCTCAACTCGTTCGCATCTGGTTTTGCCAATGTTTCATAGCTAATTTTCCCTTCACGTATAGCAGGTAAAGTAGATGTAGACTTTTCATTTACTAACACACTGCCCTGCCAAACATTAGTTTCAGGAGCAACTATTCCTCCGTTCGGCTTACCAGTAGTAAATTTATTTCCTAGATAGCCACCTGATATAGCTGTACTACCAAGACCAACATTGATTAAGCCATCAGCAATTTTCCCATCGGCAATTTGGGCAAAACCCGTTCCTGTTTGATAAGAACCGCCTGAAATCAACGCTAACCGCATTAATTGGCTTGCTCGTCCCGGACCCGCCAATAATGCATCTGTGCCAATCATCGCTTGCCATGTATGTCTTTCTTCAGTGCTGAGTTGCCCTAACGCTTTATTGTATTCAGCAGACAAATCAGGTGTCGCACTGCTTGGATATTTCAATATCTGTTCTACAGCCTTGAGTGCATCTGATTCACTCATTCCTCTTAACTGTAACTGTGTAGCATATGCGTTAAGGTATTCAGTCAATGCGGTTTCCCCCGCTTTATCTAAAGTACCTTGACCATATTGATAGAGTAACTTGTCGGTATAGTTATCTTTATCTGTTAGATAGATAATATTTTGAGAGGCTTCTTTGAGATTTTTACCTGCCTTTTGATCTTCGAGTGCCTTGTCTCTTATGTCGCGATCATCAGGACTTAAAAAATTATTCTCAACCGTGGTCTTCCCGGCCTCTGCGGCATTTGCTGCGCTGGACGTATCGCCGCCAACTAGCCCGCCCGCTATACCCGCGGCCAGGCTCGCAAACGCACTCACCGTCGCTTTTTCATCTTCCGTTAGCTCACTTGGCTTTTTCTTATACAGCTCTTGCGACAGCATTCCCACCGCTTCTGCCGTCATCGTACCTAACGATTGCGCACCTGAATTTTCACCTTTTGCCAGTGCTAAACCCGCCACTTTGCCTATCCACTTTGTACTCGGCTTTGTTTTTGATATCCCCAAAGCCCAGTGTGCCCGTGTCGAGTTTGTTTTTATCGGC
>NZ_JBSICD010000054.1:0-1637 GCF_058246155.1 Providencia sp. UF-183
TTAGGGTTTGAGGTGGGCAGTCACTTTACCCTCACTCACCAAGCCGGACAGTTGATTATCCGGTTGGTTGAGGGGGAATAAGGTAGCTAAAAGAGATCCCTGTCTGGATCAGGGATCTTAATATCAATAAAAACAGTCATCTAATTGGCCTTCAGATTTTAATATATCTAAAAACCTTTTATAGGCTGTTTCATCTAGCTCAAGTAAGTCATCCAATAACGACTCATTAATTAAAGCCCAATGATATACACCTGAGCCTGAACCATCATTTTGAAAATAAACTAGTTCACCATTTAATGTAGGTTCCACCACATTAACTTCAGACAAGTCATAAACAGATAACCCACCATAACCTTTAGGTAAACCAAGACATAGAGGTTTATTATTTATCCAATAAATAGCGAATACATCAATAAGTTCACCATCTGATTCTTTGATTCTCATTTAACTTTATCCTTTATTGTATCTACCACTTGTTTTGGATCTTGCTGAATCCTTTGAGGTGTGGTTATTTTCATATCATAAGCCTTACCAGTATTTGAGTTATATTGATAATGTATGGTTATTGTTTGTCCGTCTGGTAGTTTATGTTTCGCTTCCATTTTCTGAAATCCAGCAGACGTTGGGAAGCGAGGGTCATTATTTAATCCTGGTAGATCCTTGCCTTGCAATGGCTTAGATTGAACTTCTTTCCAGAATGTCTGCTCATTTAAATCTCTTGGTACTGCCGTCTGTTGCCCTTGTTTAGCAGTCGATATTTTTTCTGCATTCTTAATCAGTTGCTGATTATAAACTGAGTTTGCTTCTTTCTGGCTGAGATCTTTTGTATTTTTAGAATTTTCACCGATTTTGTTTAAAGCGTTCTTTTCTGCTTCTACTTTAGAAACGTTAGTTTGTTTACCCGTAGTTCCTTTTCCATTTTTGCCACTTCCACCATTTATCATCGCTGGAAGAGTCATTGCCATCATTTGTGCAGTTTCAGCATCAAAACCCATTGCTTCAAAACGTTTTGTCCAGCCATGCTCAACGGTAATACCTTCTGCTTCCATACCCAGCATATAGACTGCCGGCATATAATTACGGAACTCATCAGGCAACGATTTATCTTTTGCAAGATTCTTAATCGTTGTATCAAATGCTTCCCATTGTTCAACTAGATAGCCATATTTTTCTTGGCATTGCTCAGGAGATGTAGAACAAACTGCTTTGATTTCTTCTTGTTGACGAACGTTGGTATCTACCATTTCTCGAACAACTTTCTGGCATTCATCTCCAACACAAGTTCTTGCTTTATGCGCAAAATTTTCGAGTTGATTTGTACTCAGATAGTTATTCTCAACCGCATTCTTCGCTGCTTGCGAGCCAGTAACTGCACCCGCCATATCACCAGTAGTCAGTCCGCCAGCTAATCCTGAAGCCAATTGGCTCAATGCGCTGACTTGTTGCTTCTCACTTTCACTCAGTTCCCAGACTTCTTTGTTAGGGAAGAGGGTCTTCATAATCACCTGAGCGGACAGCTCGCCGCCGCCAGCACCTAACCCACCCGCAGCAGCGGATTGATTATTCAGCTCAGCGACTACAGCACCCAATACTGCGTGCGCCATGGCATTTGCGGCTTTATTATCTTCGCCAACCTG
>NZ_JBSICD010000055.1:0-1572 GCF_058246155.1 Providencia sp. UF-183
ATAAACACCATATTGTTTAGCGAATCATTAACCAGTTGTTGTTTCTGACTTTCTTGCTCGGCGGTGAGTTGTTGATCGCAGCCGGTTAATAGCCCAAGCCCCGCGAGTAAAATAGTGCAGTGTATTTTATTTAATAATCGCATGGTTATTTTGCCACAGGTTGGACTGGGGTAGGGGATTGCACGGCACAGCGGAAACCAATTCCATTGTAATCTTCCGCGCTTGGGGGATAACTGTGTCTATCAACGGTGATATTTTTATGGTATTCAGCACCAGTGGAACCCCTCGCCACTTTTTCCTCGCCACTGTTAGGGCCTTGGGGATTTAATTCAGGGGAAACGGAATAATAATCCTCTGCATACCAGTCATTAATCCAATTTAAGCCATTACGCGCCATATCATATAGGCCTAATGGGGTAGGGGGCGTTGTACCAACCGCAGTATATCCGAACACCTCAGGCTCGGTTTCATATTGCTCATAGAGAGTAAAAGTACCATCCGCAGAGGCAAAACCAACAAACTGACCTCGGTTACGTGCAGCATATTCCCATTGGGCTTCGGTGGGTAAGTCAATGGGCAAATTGGTTTGTTGGCCTAACCATTGGCAGTAATCCTTGGCACTTTGCCAATCGGTTCGTGCCATAAACTGTTCTTGAATTGTTAACTTAGCTAAAGGAAGTGAGTCTGCGTGTTTTTTTATGAAAAGATAGTGTTTCGATGGGGGGCTACCGGTTAAAGTAATCCATAGGTTAAACTCTTTCCATGTCACCGGGTATTTGGCCATACTGAAGCTATCTAAGGTGACTTTATGAAAGGTTTTATTATCTTGTTCCACAGTATAGGGGCGAGTAGAGCGCCCATCATGACCGCCGAAGTCCCCCATCATAAAAGAGCCCCCTTCGATAAATACCATATTGTTTAGCGAATCATTAACCAGTTGCTGTTTTTGGCTTTCTTGCTCGGCGGTGAGTTGTTGATCGCAGCCTGTTAATAGCCCAAGCCCCGCGAGTAAAATAGTGCAGTGTATTTTATTCAATAATCGCATGGTTATTGCGCCACTGATTGGACAGGGGTTGGGGACTGCACGGCACAGCGGAAGCCAAGGCCAGGAATATTGCTATTTTTTAATGGAAGAGAATATCGATTCATGGTTAGGTTTTTTAAATAAAAAGAGCCATCAGCCCCTCGAATGCCTTTTTCCTCACCTTGTTCTGGTCCTTGAGGGTTTTTAGATGGGGAATGCTCATAATAATCAGCGGCATACCAATCATTCAACCAGTCAAACCCCCCCCCCATCATATCGTAAAGGCCTAATGGCGTGGGGGGGTAAACCCCTACAGGGGAGAAATCGGTAGCAAATAATTGTTCTCCCCCTTCACGGCCATTATTATAGGTGCCATCTTTTGAGGCGAATACAATAAACTGCCCCCGATTACGAGCCGCATATTCCCACTGGGCTTCAGTGGGCAAATCGATAGGCAGCCCCGTTTGTAGGCCTAACCAAAGGCAATAATCTTTGGCGTCTTGCCAATCTGCGGAAGCTGGGTAATTATCTTGGGTGGAGGCTTGCCA
>NZ_JBSICD010000056.1:0-1445 GCF_058246155.1 Providencia sp. UF-183
GGTGGATTAGTCGGCGGCGATACGTCCAGTGCAGCAAATGCCGCAGAGGCCGGGAAGACCACAGTTGAGAATAACTACCTGAGTGAAAAAGAAGCTCGTCAATTAGATAAAGATCTTGCAGCATGCAAAGCAGAAGGGAGGGATTGTCGCCCTATTCTTCAAGAGTATATTGATATTAGTAATAAAAATAGCAAAGAGTTAATAGATGCATGTACTGGTGGTGGTGTAGCTTGTGTCACTTGGGAAGATATGATCATGGGATATACTAATGTAGCCAATGATGAACATCCTTTACAGATAAGATTTGATGAGAAACTTAAAGATCCTGATGCTGCGGCATTGGTTAACTATCTTAATGGCTCAGACTTAAAATTCTTAAAAGATAATATAACGGATGGCGATAGAATATTAGATGTTGTGATGACCCCAACATCTTGGCCCGTGATAGTTATGGGTTCAAAAAACATCCTAACTAATAGTGTCACAAAAGGGAAAGAGCAGTTAATTGCGGTTGGTGTTTCAGGCGTAGCAAACGCAGGCATTCAATATGGTTTTAATGGTGAAGTTAAGCTTTCGGATGTTATTGGTGCAGGTGTTATTGGATCAATAACGGCTGGAAAAGGCTATAACCCAACAGTGACATGGAATGCTATTGGTGGATATTATCAAGCTGAAATTAAAGGTGATGATCCTTTCTTGGGTGCACTATTAAGTAAAACAGGTGCTTCTGTCGGTTATGGGGTAAGTAATATGCTAAAAATCCCTTTTGATAAAGTTCTTAATCCTGTGTCAAAACAATATGAATGGGTTCCTACCGGAGTATGGACAATTACAAAACCTGTCCCACAAAATCCTATACCTAACTTAGTTGGTAATGCTCTAGGTAGTGGAACTAGTGAGTCGACAATAGATCAGTTGCCAAAAATCATTAATTCGGATAGTAGTGATGACTAAGAACCATATTGCGAAATTTTTTGTATTATTTTTATATATAGGATGCTCGTTATTTTTAAGTATATTTATCATGCTACTATTATTCACATTTATTGGCTGTGAGCTGAATGCAACATGGGAAGCGTGGGGACATATAATTCAATATAATGCATTACTGAGTGCTAAATTAAGTTTAATATCAGTGCCTATAACTATTATTTTATGGTTATCTTATTGGAAGGAATTATAAATAAAGTAGTATTATGAATAACTAACATTGAAATATTGACCCTCTATTTTTCATAAAGGGCTCTTTCATCTTAAATGCTCTATTCCCCCTCAGCCAACCGGATAATCAACTGTCCGGCTTGGCGAGTGAGGGTAAAGTGGCTGCCCACCTAAAACTCCAACTCTTTCAGCCACTTACCGCTGATGGTCAGTTGTGGGCTGGGGTTTGGCTTTCCTCGGTTCGGTAAGTAACCCACTGTATATTGTCTGGTTTTGACCACGTT
>NZ_JBSICD010000057.1:0-1429 GCF_058246155.1 Providencia sp. UF-183
GCGGGTGGATTAGTCGGCGGCGATACGTCCAGTGCAGCAAATGCCGCAGAGGCCGGGAAGACCACGGTTGAGAATAATGCGCTCACTGGCGTGATGGTGAAAGGCTTAGAAAAAGGCTATAGCGCTTGTGCTAAAAATGCCAGCTGTTTAAATGGGTTAGCTAAGTTAGGGGTTAACTTTGGCCTCACAAATGATCAAATAGAAAATGCTACACAAGCTGCGATAGCTGCAAGACAAGGTGATACAACTAAGCTACAAACACTCTCACCGCAGGAGCTCGCTTACATTGATGAGCAAATTATCAGTGGCAAGGGTATGGCTCGGGAGATGTTTGGGACTCAGACATGGGGTGATCGAATTGATATTAAACCCCATACAGGTGGTAACCAAATACCTGAGCAAGGCCGTATAGATACAGGCGGAAATCAGATACCTGAGCAAGGAAAAACTGATACGGGTGGTAACCAAATATCAGAACAAGGACGGACTGACACTGGCGGAGATCAAATCCCTGAACGTATTGATAATACGCATATAACACCGCTGCCTAATCAGATTACAGTAGAAGACATTGCCTATTTATCTGAAAATAAAGATAAAATTAAAGACTCTTGGCACAAGGGAAGCTTTGATTCATCTGAAGAGTCGTTACAAAAACATTATGAGAAACATGGAAGAGAAGTCGGAGCTAATGATATCGAGCAATATCAACGTAAGGCGGAGGAATTTGCAAAAAGTTTAAAAGGAGCTAAAACCGCTAAGATTAGAGGTGCTACTGATAATGTAACTCGTTATTATAAAAATGGAAAATATCTAGATAGAACAGCAGACGGAAAGATAATATCGTTTGGAAAACAATAATAGAGAGGAATATGTTATGTGGCATGATTTACATATTACGAATGTGAGTTGTATAGAGAAAACAGTTGCTGAATTTACTGTCACAATGATCCCCATTTTACCTTATGCCAAAATGAAGGTGAAAATCTATGAAAGGCAATCTGGTAATTTTATAGGAATAACTGATTTAGCAATAAAAAGAAAATTTGATGGTTGTCCAGAACGTGCTGTTGGTTATGGTGATACTATTGAGGAAACATTAGAAGATACAATCCTCTATTTTAATAAAATGCTAAGCCAAGATGGCTATACTGAACTAACCGAAGAAGATATCGATTACGCAGAGTGGTCTGACTTTTAAAAGTATAAAGATCCCAATTTACATAGGGATCTTTCGTTTATGTTATCACTCCCCCTCAGCCAACCGGATAATCAACTGTCCGGCTTGGCGAGTGAGGGTAAAGTGGCTACCCACCTCAAACCCCATTTCTTTCAGCCACTTACCACTAATGGTCAGTTGTGGACTAGGGTTGGGTTTACCTCTATTCGTTAAGTAACCCACTGTATACTTTCTGGTTTTTGTTACTTC
>NZ_JBSICD010000058.1:0-1400 GCF_058246155.1 Providencia sp. UF-183
GGGTTAAAGCGCAGCCCTTGGGCAGTGGTGTTGTTAGGTACCCAGCGATTACCTTCTTTGCGTAACACCCCTTTAAGGCGGGTTTCTAAAAAGCGCTGAATGCGGCCATTATCGGGGCGTAAATATTGCGCCATCAACGGCAGTGAGATTTCGCTCTGGGTATTTTTTAGCGGGTAGCGCCCGCCAAACGCGGTGTTCCATTCGTTGACGATGGCATTTTGCCATTCGGCGTTGATACCCTCGGCGGTCGGGGTAAGCAGTTGCTCCCACGCTTGGTTCATCGGTTGCACCAACAGGGATTCGCCAAAGCCGCTCCACTCTTGCCCAAGGCTGGCGGCGATGAGGCTGCCATAGTCACGGGTTTCGGATAAATCGACAGTTTTACCCTCAAAAATACTCTGGGCAAGGGCTTGGGACATGGCTTGCGGGTCAGGGGCATTGGCGATTTGTTGCAGCTTTAACCGCACGCGGGTGACGCGGGTGAGGTAAGCCTGCAAACTGAGGTTGTCGCTGTTGTTGTTAGCCTGCGGGTCGGTCAAGTTCAACACGGGGCCAAAGGTGGCTTCCAGTGGGCCGCTAAATTCGGCTTTTTGGCTGATAACCGGCTTTTTGTCTTTGTTGAGCAACTCCTTGGTGGAGTTGATAAACGAGTCCGTCAGTTTTTCTTGCTGGCGCCCCGTTTTGCCTTGGTACGATAGCGTATTCATCAGGGCAATCACCGGGGATTGGCGCACATCCCCCATCAGGGTTAACTGGTCGATGGTATCGGACAAGTTCTCTGTGTGGCGCCATTGCAAGCTGTTCATTAAGTTCAGCCAGCTGCCCGCAAAATCGGCAAAATAGCGCTCGGTGAGGCGCTGCTTCAGTTGCTCTGGGGAGATATCACTGTCGACGGGCTGTTGGTTGTCGCTCAACACCCAGTCAATCTCGTCGCGGCGCGCTTCCACAGCGCGGTTAATGGCGGGCTCGATGGTGGTTTCCCACGCACGGCGGGTAAACACCCCGGGGATAAACTCATCGGTGGTGAACAAGAAACTGACGTCAGTGCCCCCCGTCATGTCATCCAGTGTCATCTCCGCATAGCTATTTTTAGCTTGCAGAAGGATTTTTTGATACAAAGCTGACTCGCCATTGCGTTGGCCGATTTGGCGCACCAATAAATTGCGGCTGCTGCTAATCAGTGCGCGGTTTTTCTGGATAGCCCAATCCGCATGTTGCGGCAGTTGGTTGGCATAAAACGCCAATAATTCACGGCCTAACGTCTGCCATTCGCCAGTATTCACCCCCTCAATGGGCGAGAGGCTCTCTAGCACGGTTTGGGTGAAAAATTCGGGCTCCATGCGCTCGGGGGAGCTCATCATTAAATAAGCTTTTAACAAGGCGTAAGTGGCAGGCGTGGC
>NZ_JBSICD010000059.1:0-1174 GCF_058246155.1 Providencia sp. UF-183
ATTTTTGCAACAACACCCGCACCTACAGTACGGCCACCTTCACGGATTGCGAAACGTAAACCGTCGTCCATCGCGATTGGGTGGATCAGGGTAACGATCATGTTGATGTTATCACCTGGCATTACCATCTCTACGCCTTCTGGCAGTTCGATAGTACCTGTTACGTCAGTTGTACGGAAGTAGAACTGTGGACGGTAACCTTTGAAGAATGGAGTGTGGCGACCACCTTCATCTTTGCTCAGAATATAAACTTCTGATTCAAATTTAGTGTGTGGCTTGATTGAACCTGGTTTAGCAAGTACTTGACCACGTTCGATTTCTTCACGTTTAGTACCACGCAGAAGAACACCAACGTTCTCACCCGCACGGCCTTCGTCCAGTAATTTACGGAACATTTCAACGCCAGTACAAGTTGTTTTAACCGTTTCTTTGATACCAACGATTTCAACTTCTTCACCAACTTTAACGATACCACGCTCAACACGGCCTGTTACTACTGTACCACGACCTGAGATTGAGAATACGTCTTCGATTGGCAGCAGGAACGGACGGTCAATTGCACGCTCTGGTTCTGGGATGTAAGAATCCAGGTAACCTGCTAATTCAACAATTTTCGCTTCCCACTCTGGGTTGCCTTCCAGCGCTTTCAGAGCTGAACCGCGAACAACTGGAGTGTCGTCGCCTGGGAAGTCGTACTGAGACAGTAACTCACGAACTTCCATTTCAACTAATTCTAACAGTTCTTCGTCATCAACCATGTCACATTTGTTCAGGAACACGATGATGTAAGGAACGCCAACCTGACGACCTAACAGGATGTGCTCACGAGTTTGTGGCATTGGGCCATCAGTCGCAGCAACAACCAGGATTGCACCGTCCATCTGTGCAGCACCAGTGATCATGTTTTTAACATAGTCGGCGTGTCCTGGGCAGTCTACGTGTGCGTAGTGGCGAGTTGGAGTATCGTACTCTACGTGAGAAGTAGAGATGGTGATACCACGCGCTTTTTCTTCTGGTGCGTTATCGATTTGGTCGAATGCACGAGCAGAACCGCCGTAAGTTTTAGCCAGAACAGTAGTGATAGCTGCTGTCAGAGTAGTTTTACCGTGGTCAACGTGGCCGATAGTACCAACGTTAACGTGCGGTTTTGAACGTTCAAATTTTTCTTTAGACA